>JAKQOD010000321.1 GCA_029565465.1 Deltaproteobacteria bacterium | reverse complement strand
GCAATGCCGGTGGCCGCGCTAGCGACGACGCCATTCGATCGCTCGTCATTTCGTACAAGCTGCTCGGCACCAAAGAATGGTTTGTCATTCATCACACCAACTGCGGCATGGAGTTGTTCAACGACAACATCATTCGCGGCTTGTTGCAGCAGAGCCTGCTGACCTCATCATTCGACGGCAAAGTGTGGCGCGACCAAGGCGGCGGTGGCTCGCCGGCTGGTGACTTCATTAATTGGCTAACAATCGAAAACCAAGCCGACAGCGTGGTCGCCGACGTGGAGCGAATCCGCCGTCATCCGTTAGTGCCGGGCACGATTCCAATTTATGGTTTCATTTACGACGTTCACACCGGCCGCTTGATTGAAGTGCCACGCGCTACCGAGATCGGCCGCGCCGTCGACGTTACGAATCCTTTGTATGGCAAGGTTAGCGCTGCAAGCGACGTTGGAGCGAATATCTAGATGCGCTAAGCTCGCGCCATGCGGGCGATGCTTGTTTGTGTGTTGAACTTTGGACTCGCTGCCTGCGGTGCGGCGTCACCCACGCCAGCAACACCTGCGACTGCGCCCACAGCCGTTGCCGTCGCGTGTGAACAACCACCGGCGCCATTGCTTTTGGCGTGGCCGGTCGCCGACGATTGTACAACCGCCACGCTAGCCTGCCGCAAGCAATGCGCAGCGCATCAAGCCGAAGCTTGTTATCAGCTCGCGCTTCACGCTGAGCGGGCCAACCATCTAACCACCGCAAGGGCGTTTTATCACCAAGCTTGTATGGGCGGACATGCGTCGGGCTGCACCAACTATGCAGCTTACGCGTATCGTTTCGGCAACGTCATGGCTGCGCCTTGTATCCGGCCATTCTTCGTCGCCGCTTGCGACGCTGCCGATAGCTATGGCTGTGGCATGGCCGTTTTGGTTGACCTGCGCAATGCCAAAGATGCAGCAGCGCGCCAAGCGTTGGCGCTAACCGCACGCGAGCAGTGCGCCCGCATCGGTGGCTTTACCTGCGACGTACTTGCCAACATGCTAAGCGAGGCCATTATGCCACCGCTCGACAGCAACGAAGCCGCCGCTGCGCGTCGCCGTGCCTGTGAGACCGGCGCGCCACAGGCTTGTGGAGCAGCAACGCCATAAGCCGCTGCGCATCCTCGCCAGCCCGGACCGCGCCAGACCGGACCCGCCAGACCGGACCGGGGGTCCTGACCGCCAGACCGGACCGGGGGGCCTGACCGCCCGCCAGACCAGACCGGGGGTCCTGACAGGCCGCCAGACCAGACCGGGGGGCCTGACAGGCCACGTTGAATCGGCGGCCCGAAACAACAGGCCGGAATATCGTAAATGCTCGCCTTGGCCCGTCTAGCCAGCACGCGACGGTGCGGTTACGCTAGGCGGTTGGCGTGAAATCCCAGGGCAGCAAAGTGCGGCCGTCGAGGGCGGCGCGGCAGGCGGCGGTGAGGTAAGCGGTGAAATTGACGTCGTGAAGGCGGCAGGTTTCGAGGAGGGAGAAAAAGGTGGCGGCGACGAGGGTGCCGCTGCGAGCCTTGGCGCCGAAATAATTATTGCGGCCGATGACGGGGC
>JAKQOD010000295.1 GCA_029565465.1 Deltaproteobacteria bacterium | reverse complement strand
GGTTTACTTCGGAGTGTTGTTCATCATCAACAACGCGATCGGATTGCTCACGCCACCGGTGGGCACGGTGCTAAACGTCGTGTGTGGCGTTGGCAAAATTCCCATGCATGAAGTAATCAAAGGCGTGTGGCCGTTCTTGCTATCGCAAGTGGTCGTCATGGCGCTGTTGATTGTGTTCCCGGAACTGGTGATGGTGCCGCTACGGTTTTTGTTGAGTTGAGGCTATTTGTAGGCACGGTGGATGCCGCGCCTACTGCTACTTCGGCAGCGCAACGCCCAAAACGTCAGCGTATCCGGCGAGAGACTGCCACACCACGTCCGGGTAGCTCAGACCCTCCCTGATCGCGGTTTCCTGTAGCACGGCCGCTTGATCGCCCGGCATGCGCACAGGTTTGGCGGCGTCAATTGGGCGGTTGGCCCGGCATTGCTCCGACAGGAAATCGGTTTGTTCGATGAACGCCTCGCTACCCGCGAAAAACTCGGGATTAATGACTTGCAGGAAGGTGTTTCCGCCCCAGCCTTTGGGCGCGTTCGCGCGGCCGTGGCCCGACAATCCTTGCGACAGCGCCTCGATCATGAGCGCCATTCCGAAGCCTTTGTGCCCATATTCTTGCCCGCCTAAAAGCTGCAACGAACCGCGTGGTTCGGCATTCTCCAAGACCGCCGGATTGGTCGTCGGTATGCCATCTGCGTCCAAGAGCCACGGATGTTCGAACGATTCGCCCGCCGCAAATTTTTGCCGTGTCATCGACACCGTCGTGATCGAAGCGCAAATGTCGACGAGGACGGGATGCTCGGGACCTGGGTAGCCGATAGCGTAAGGGTCCGGCGTGAACAAGGCTTCGGTGCCGCCGTAGGGCGCAACGCGCTTTCCGGCAGGGTCCGAGTTTGCGATGATTGCGACAAAGCCTTTGTCGGCCGCTTGTTTCGCGTGCGCTGCGAGGCAGCCGATGTGATGTGATTTCTGGATCGCGAACGTCACCACGCCCATCGTTTTGGCGCGGTCCATTGCAATGTCAATCGCACGATTCATGAGCCACAAACCGGGCAAATAGCCACCATCCCACACAACCGTCGCGCCTAAGTCTTTGAGCACTTTTGGCTCACCGCGCGTCTGCAACCCGCCGGATTTGATGTCCGCCAAGTACAGCGGCGAAATCGCCAGCCCATGCGTGCGGCGGCCCATCATGTCGGTGAGAATCAGCAAGCGCGCCACGCAGTCCGCCTTCTCGGCATCCATGCCGGCGGCTTTGAACAGTGTGCTGGTGAACTCGGTCAGTTGCGACACAGAAAATTTCTTAGGGGCGGTCATGCAGTCTCCAGTGGGGTTCGCCGTCTCACGTACTTGACTTGATTATTGACGACATACCTGTCGCGTTGCGCTACGCTTGCGTTCTCACAACGTTGAATTCGCTAATCATGAAACTTCGCTCGCTCATTCTCGCGTTGACGGCTTCGTCCACCGCGTTGATCGCTCCGCTTTCAATGGCCCAAGCATGGCCCACCAAGACTGTGCGCATCGTGGTGCCCGCACCTGCGGGCTCGTCGCTTGATTTCGTATCGCGCATCCTCAGCGAAAAGCTCAAAGACAAATGGGGCCAAGCAGTGGTTGTCGATCCGAAACCGGGCGCGGGCGGCATGATCGGTGTAGACATCGCGGCCAAATCGACCGACAACCATACGGTGGTGATCGGCTTTCCCGGCCCAACGGCGTACGGTCCGTTCTTGTACAAAAAAATGCCATACGACACGGTGAAAGACTTGGTGCCGATCGTCGTCACGTCGACGCAGCCCAACGTGCTCGCAGTGAACGCGGCGCTGCCGATCAAGAACGTCGCTGAACTCGTCGCGTACGCCAAAGCACATCCCGGCAAGCTTTCCTACGCGAGCGTCGGCAACGGTTCTTCGTCGCACCTCGCGATGGA
>JAKQOD010000267.1 GCA_029565465.1 Deltaproteobacteria bacterium | reverse complement strand
GGCAATGACAAAGATATTGTCGATCGACAAGGCCTGCTCAAGTAAATACGCCGAGACGTAAACAATCGCAGCGTCGGTACCGCTGGCAACCTTACCTTTGTCATCGATCATCTTGGCACCGAGCCAATGATTCTCGTAAATGAAATACACCACGGCTGAAAAGGCCAAGCCGATGACCACCCACACGAGGGTTTGGGTTAGCGCGCGTTTGAACGTTGGCTCGTGATTGCCTTTGTTCAACACGCCCAAATCGAGTGCTAGCAGCACTGCGACGAGTACGAAAAAGCCAAGCCAAAACCACATCATATGCTGTGGCCGCCGGCTTGGAATGAATGGCTACTACGGTTCAGCAAGCAAGGCGAACCATGCCGTGCCGCATCGCCGTTGGCAAGGGGCTATTGCAACGTTGACAGCAACCGTTCAACTTCGCTGGTCTGGCGGGCGAGGCCGAGGCGTGAGAACACCATCAGCGCGTCGCGCAGCAGGTCGCGCCCCTCGGCGATCTGACCCTGTTCCGCTTTAAACCGCCCCGACGCGAACAATGCACGACCCAAGGTTGCGTCATTGCCAATGCTGCGCGCCAGGCTGACCGCGGTTGCAAACGCTTTGGCGGCAGGCGAGCCAGCCGCGCTGCCGCCGGTATCAGCATCATAAAGATTCGCAGACATGATTTCGCCGAGCTGGATATGCGCTAGCGCTTCACGTTCAACCAAGCCGGCGCGGTGCGCCACGTCGAGCGCGCGGCGCGCGAACTGGGTTGCGGTTTCGAGTCGGCCGGTTTGCGCATCGAGCGCTGCAAGGTGGCGGCAGCACTCGGTTTCCAAGTGGCGGTCTTCGATGTCTTCGATGATTTCAAGCGCGTTGTCGAGGCGGCTGCGAGCTTCTTCCAACTTGGATTCCGTCAGTGCCAGCTCACCGAGATTAGTTAGAATGAGCGCGGCCAGCGGTAGTGCGCCGATTGATTCGGCTTCGGACAAAGCGCTTTGCCAACCCGACCGCGCCAAGGCGTAGTCGTCGGTTTCGAACGCTAGCGCAGCGAGATTGTTTTGCGACGCCACTTGGCCCCAGCGATCGCCAGCGGCACGCCGCATCTCCAATGCTTCGCGATGACAATTAAACGCGGCTTCGAACTGGCCGCGTTCTTGTTGCACCGTGCCAAGGTTCGAAAGCGACGCCGCAATCGAGCGCTTGTCCCCACCTTTGCCGCGACGAGCGAGGCCTTCGGTAATTTTCTGATACGCTTCATCGTAGCGGCCGAGCATGTGCATGGCCCGTCCCAAATCATCGAGCGAGGATGCGATACCTCGGCCATCGCCAGCGGCGCGGAACAGTTCCAAGCCGCGTTCAAGATATTCGACGGCAAGTTTGAGATCGCCTTTGCGACGCCAAACCCGGCCCATCTTGTTAAACGCGACCGCCGCCTTGGTTTTCGACGCTACCACCCACGACAACCGAAGCATGCGTTCGAATGCCCCAAGCGCGGCTTCGAAATCTCCGATCAACTCATAGATCGAACCGAGGTCATGCCAGAGGTGGATGCGTGCCGCGATGTCGCTATTGCCAATGCAGGCTAATGCACGATCGAACAAACGAATCGCTCGCTCATTGGCGAATTGTGCACGCGCGGCTTCGGCGGCGCGGCGGTAGCGCAACGCGGCTTCGCGCGGTTCGCCCGCGAGCTCAAGATGCCGTGCAACCTCTTCTTGGGAGGCTGGGCCGCGGCCGTCGGGGTGCAATTCAAGCCACTCGGCAACGGTGGCGTGATAGCCACGTTTGCGTTGCGGTTCCACGCCGCGATAGACCAAGCTCCACAGCGTAGGATAGGCGAATTTTAATTCGCGTTCACCCGGCAGCGCCGAATCGCGAATTTCAACCAACCACTCGTGCTCAATCAATTTGGCAATCGCAGCGGTGGTGGCGAGCCGCGAATGATCGCCTGACGCAGCGATTTGCGCCAAGGTTGGCCCATCGGGATCGGTGGTGTCGGTTTGGGCGCTGCGATCAACCGAAACGATTGCATCGAACCAACACGTCTCACCGACGACAGACGCGATTTGCAACGTCCGGCGCTCGGTGTCGTCCATCGCTGCGAGCCTTGACGCCAAAAGTTCTTCATACGAACGCGGCAATGGCATCGTCGCCGCTTTGACGCCATCAATTCGCCAGCTGCGGCCACCACCGGTGCGAATGATACAGCCCGACTCAAGCAGCAACCGCACGAGTTCATGGACCGACCGCGGTGAGTCAATCAGGGTGCGCACATGGGCAACAATGCGTTCCGGCACATGGTCGAGCGGCCGGCACAGTTCGCGAAATAGTTCTTCGGCTTCGCCAGGCGTCAATGGCCCGAGTTCCAACCGATGCGGTGTGACATCACCTTGGCCGAACAGCGGATAGCGCTCAAATAGTGAAGGCGTGGCCGTGCTCAATAGCATCAGGCGCTGATTCTGGGCGCCGGCCGCAAGGTATTGCATGAGGTTGATCGTCTCGACACCGCACAGGTCGAGGTTCTCGATCATAAACACGACCGGGTGGCGTTCGGATTCCGCCGACAAAAAGCGCCGCAACGCCATGAACGTGCGGCTTTCCAACCGCTGTGGCGACTCGATGAGCGGTGTGATAATCGGCGAATCCGCAAATGGCACCCGCATCAAATGCGCCAGCAAGTGCGCGACTTCTGGTACGCGAGCGGGCTGCACGACTTCGGCTACACCGGCGAGAATCTTGTCGCGAATTTCTTCGTTGTTGTCGATCGGCAAAATGCCGAATCGATCATTAAGCGCCGAAATCACGGCTGCGTATGGTGTGCTGCCCTCATCCGCCGATCCTGCGATGAGCACGGTCGTTGGCTGCGCTGCTCGGGCGGCGTTGCAGAATTCCGAAACCAGGCGGGTTTTGCCCATGCCCGAATCGCCGAGCACGACACAGTAGGCGAGTTGGCGCAATTCGCAGCTTTTGACAAACTTGTCTTGCAGCGTTGCTAGGGCGCCATTACGACCGGTGAAGCGTGGGCGCAGCTCATACGCTGCTGAAACCACAACCGTTCGTTCTTCTTCACCATCGCCAAACAGTTCACCAGCGTCGAGCGTGGCTTGGTTTTGGCGCATGGTTGCGCTTGCACTTGGTTCCGGTGTGCCTGCTGCGTCCCCCCACGAGTCGTCGCTGGGCGTCCGTTCACTACCGCTAGGGCTCATGGTGATTGGCGTCATAAGCAGCTTCTCCACGCGTCCCGAAAAAGTAGAAGTATCCATGAAAATCCCACATCGCCTCAGCTAGGAAAATAGTTGCAGCACCCTCGCGACCCTCGCGAAAGGCGGCCAACCTAGTGGTGAAGGCGATTTTTGTCAACGAATACTTACACGCCACCACACCGTATCGGGAATACTCGTGCGAGGCTGAAAATATAAATGATATCAGTATGTTGCTTAGTCGTGATTTGCTCGCACTGAGGTGCGATGACGCACTGAGCCGATCTGCTACAGCAACGGCTAGCGCGGTGGCGTCACGGGGATTACGCCGGTGCCCACGCCAGGTGCCGCCGTGGCTGGTCGGGCAGGTGCCGGCGCTGGTGTTGTGGTTGCCGGCTTGGCGACGATGGCTGGGCGTTTTGCGCAGCGATTTGGTAACTCGCGCCGATATGCCTCGGTCCGAGCCGCAACCTCAGCGGGAATCGGCCGTGCTTCTTTGCCCCGCTTGAGAAAGTAATGCAGGGACACTGGAATGATCGGAGGTTGCCCCGCTGCGAGCTTGGCGCAGTTGTCAGCTTCGAGGTCATCGAAAATCCCTGCGACGACATCGGCCGTGATTTTTTTCACGTCGTGCATCAACACAACGCCGCCCTTGTCGGCCAAAATCATCTTGCCGACTTTCGCGCGGAGCTTTTCACCCGACTTTGCTTGCCAATCAAGCGTATCAATCGACCACAACGTGTTGGTGAGGCCGCGCTGGCTAACCCGCGTCTTGCCTTCTTTGGACAACGCGCCAAATGGCGGGCGGAATAAGCCAACGTGGCGTCCGGTAATTCGGACCAAGGTACGCAGCGAGCCATCGACTTCTTTATCGAGTAGCACGCCCGACGCTTTACCTAAATGTTTGTGGGTGACCGAATGGCTGCCGATCAAGTGGCCGGCTTTGTATTCGCGTTCCAACAGTTGCCGAGGAATCTCGCCATGTTTGCCGACGATTCGCTGGGTGACGATGAAGAACGCAGCTGGGATGTTGTACCGGTCGAGGGCATCGAGCACCAAAGGCGTGGTGTTCTTGTCAGGGCCGTCATCAAACGTGAAGGCTACCAGGTTCTTATCTGCTTCGTTGCCTTCGATGCGATCTGCGCCGCCAACCACGGTGTCTGCGGTGCGCCATTCGTCACTATCAGTACCAGGCGTGTTGGCGTCGACGGTATAGCCGTCGTTTTTGGGTTTAGCTGGTTTGCTTTGCGCTTTGGGCTTGTCAGCTGCCGCCGTGCTTTTGGCCTTGGTTGTGGCCTTGGTTGTGGTGCCTGCATGAGTTGGCGACGGTGCTGCGCTGACGGCGGCGGCCAATGCGGCGGAAATGACGAATACCTTGCGCGCAAACATACGCAGGTACTCTACCACGATGTTACTCTAGGTTCACGTGACCATTCTCGCGACCTCTCAGCTTCCACGCGCACTTGTTGTCGCAGGCCAAGCCGTGGCGTATCCGTCGACCGGCCGTACTCCAGTGCAAACGCTCGACGTGCATCGCGCGACCGGCTTGGTATGCTTGTTATCCGACCGCGTCGATGCGGCGCTGCTGGCGCGGGCGCCTGCGCTACGTTTTGTTGCGAACTACGCAGTGGGTACCGACAACATTGACCTGGCAGCCGCCACCGCGCACGGGATCTGTGTGCTCAATACGCCTGACGTGTTGACTGATGCGACCGCCGAGTTGGCCTTTGCGCTGATGCTGGCAGTTGCTCGGCGGTTGGGGGAAGGTGAGCGTTTGGTGAGGGCAGGTCAGTGGCAGGGCTGGGCGCCGTCGTTGCTGCTGGGGCAGCCAATTGCAGGCCGGCGCCTGGGTATTGTTGGCATGGGGCGCATTGGCCGTGCCATGGCGCAACGCGCTCAAGGTTTTGGTATGCACGTCGCGTATGTTGGCGGCTCGGCAGGCCCGGCCAGCACCGCCACCCGCGTGGCTTCGCTCGACGAGCTGTTTGCAGTCAGCGATGTCATCAGCTTACATTGCCCGTTGACACCAGCCACCCGGCACGTCGTAAATGCCGCGCGTTTGGCGATGCTGCCGCCGGGCGCGATTATCATCAACACGGCACGCGGCGACTGCATCGACGAAGCCGCATTGCTTGCAGCGATCGATAGTGGCCACCTTTTTGGCGCCGGTTTGGATGTGTTCACGGGCGAGCCCGCCTTGAATCCCGCGCTGTTGCAACGGCCGAATGTGCTGTGTGCACCTCATCTTGGTTCGGCTACCAGCCAGGCCCGCAACGCGATGGTAGAATGTCTCGAAGTCGGTATTGCCAACATGTTAGCTAACCAACTGCCTGCCAATTTGGTGAATCGTGACGTTTGGCCGAGCCGTCGAGGAACGCAGTTATGAGTGCATCGGTTTTGCTCATTACCAGTAGTGGCGCCGAGGCATCGGCCGTCGTGCCGGTGTTGGCTGCGCTCGAAGCGGCCGATATCAAAGTTCGCGCCATCGATGTTGGCGCCGTCGGCAATGCTGGCAGCGGTGTCGGCGATCGGTTGCGGCGCGTCATCATGGGTGAAAGCGCAGAGCGCCGCTTGCGACGTGAAATTGAAACGGCACCGCCCGATGTGGCGGTGGTCTTTGATCCCTACGCTGCCATTGCGATGACGGTCGTCCGTGATGCCGCTCCCGTGCCGACGCCAGTGGTGGCGGTAGTTGCCGGTTTGGCGCCAGCGGCGGCGTGGGCGCAGACCGACGCTGATCGGTTTCTGGCGGTTGACGATGTGGCCGCGGTGACATTGGCCGATCACGGTATTGAAGCGGAACGCGTGATGGTCGTTGGGGCGTTTGGCGAATTCGCATTCGTAAGCGCAGCGCGCGAGGCCCGCGAGCATTTGCGCAAACGGTTTAGTCTTGCCGGACGCGTCGTCACCATCGCCATTGCGGGGATGTTGCCCGAAGCTGTAGGTCAATTGTTGCTGCAGTTGTCGTTGTTCAACGGCGCTGAAGGCACAACTTTTTTGTTTGATGCCGGCGGTGATGCCGACGCGGCTGGAGTCGTACGTCGGCAGGTGCCGGTCTTGGGTTTGCGAGGCAAACTATTCGGCGCAACCGCCGATGCACCGCTATTATGGCGCTGTGCGGATGCCGTGGTTGCGCGGCCGCAAAGCCAAACGCTGGCGCGGGCGCTGTTATTGGGAACTCCGCTGATCGCGATCGTCGACGACGCGGCGGCCCCGCTAGCTGCGCAAAGCGCGGCGTTGACAGCCCGTCGGGCAGGGACATCGATCAATAGTGTCCTGTTGGTTTCCGGGGCATTGGAGGCACTATTTGCCAACGCGCCAACATGCGCACCTTTGCCTGATGGCGCTGCCAATGCAGCCGATGCCATCACAATTGTTGCAGCGCAAAAGCGCGCGGTGAGCGAAGAGCGGCGCGCTGCATCGGTGGCGGCGACACGAGAACGCGCGCGCTCGGTCACGGCCGCAGCCGCATCGGTGGCAGCCGCGTCGGCCGCGCCTGGCGAGCTTGAAGATCTGAGTGGCGGCCTTGGCGATTTGAGTGACCTTGATGATTTGCCCAATGCCAGCGAAATCGATCGCTTGCGCACCGACATGCAGGCGCGGCTCGCCGAATTGTCCAAAGCGATGCTGCA
>JAKQOD010000243.1 GCA_029565465.1 Deltaproteobacteria bacterium | reverse complement strand
TATCCGTTCTACATCTACTTTTTGGGCTACCACTGCACCGAGTGGATTGTCAGTGACAGTAAAAAACACACAACGTTGAGCTCGCGTGTTGTTGCCGTTGCGGGTTTGTGGCTGACACTGCCGTTTATGTGGGCGTATTGGTTAGCGGTTTATTGGGGCAAGCGAGTGCGCGATGGTGAACCGGCGCACCGGCCGCGGTTGCAGCTATCGGAGTCGGCCAACGATCGTGATTTTGTTGCGGTCCGCGTGCGTCCTTAACCCAGTGCCGGCTACGCTGGCGGAATAAACTCTTGCACAATTGCCGCAAATGCCGGCAACGCTTCCATCCGTGCCGCGTGTTTTGCCAGGGCTGGGTAGTTGGCCATCGCGACCAACGCAGGATGTGCTTCGTTGACAAAACGCAGGCATACGGCCACCGCGATATCTGCATGACCGAAAGTTTCACCGAACCACCATGGTGATTCGTACGCTGTGCGTTCAGCTTCGAGCGCCTCAAGTGTGGCTAGAATCTGCGCTTGGCAACGGCTGCGCCACACGTCGGAAACCTCGGTGTGTAAGCGTTGCTCGTAAAACAAGCTGACCGCTTTGTCGGCCATGCCGGTGGCAAGTGCTGCGATTTTTAGCGCGCGATGCCGGGCAGGCTCGGCACGTGGAAACATGGCTTGGCTTGGTGCTACGCGGTTGTCGAGATAGTCCAGCATGTGGTGGCTTTCGATCAGCACCGTGCCATCGTCGAGTACCAACGTAGGTACCCGCAACAGCGGATTGTAGGCTTGAATTTTTTCAGCGTCGCGAAACACCGACCAGGGCCGATGCTCAAACGCGATGCCGTAGCAGTGCAGGGCGATGCCGACGCGGCGGACAAACGGTGAATCGTATTGGCCGATGAGAATCATGCGCATGCACGCTATCACATGGTACGTGTGCCGCGTTTGCGCAGGGTATCGGCGGCCGACGCGGACAGCAACAACACCAGGCCAATGGCGGCATAGGCTAGCGTGGTAACGCGGCTGCCTAAGATCATCACGACTCCCAGCGTTGGCGCTTCACCCAACGCCGCGAATAACGCTGCGGTACCGCCTTCGCCAATACCGATTCCCATCGGCACAATCGATGCTGCGATGCCGATCATTTGCCCGGCGGTAGCGACCGCTGCCATCGTGCCAATCGATGCAATGTGGCCACTGAATGCAAGCACGCACCACGCCGAGCTGATCGACAAGATGCGCGACGCGACAATCCAGCCAGTTGGGTACCATCGCGCGAGTCGCGGCCCATGTTTGGGCGGGCGCAGCTGCTGATCGATCGGTGCGAGCTTTTTGCGCCAGGCGGTGGCGCGAGCTGGCGAAATGATGCGGCTGCCACGCACAGTTGCGACCAAGGTAGCGAGCAAGCCGCGATGAATCACCCACATGCCCAACGCAATAATGAACAATGCGGTGCCGCCACCAATAAAGAGCGCGATGCGCAGGCCATGTGGCACATCAAGTAACCACCCACACAGCGGTGCGCCAATGCCGATCGTGGTTAGCTTCACGCCGGCTGAAGCAAGATTGTAGCGAATCACCGCAGCGATGGCGCGCTGCGACGAGGTGGCGGTCATCAGCGCGGTGGCTTTGGCGGCTTCGCCGAGGCTACCCAGCGGGGTAACCGCGTTCACGGCGCGCCCGGTGACTTGCGCTCGTACGACCGTAAAAAAGCTGGGCCGGCGACCCTGATGGCCCAAAAAGCCCGACAGTGCGGCGCTGTCACAGAGTGTCACCACGGCTTCGAGCAACAGGATGACAATGAAGCCCGGACCTATCATGCGCAGCTGTTGCCACAACGTGACTGGACCGACGAGCGCAACGGTGGTCACCAAGGCAACGACGGCAATCACCACGCCAGCAAGCGTGATCCAGCGCGTCCATCGCGGGCCCGCGGTTTCGTGATTGTCGGTTTCAGTCATGTGGCCTACAGCGAGCTGCGGATGGTTTTGAGCGAGAGCTTCAAACCAAAACGGAAAGCTAACAGTATCGGTACCACACTTGCGGCAACAACCAAGCTCACACGCGCGCTGCGACCCATCTCGCTGGTGACCTGCAAGGCTACCAGGCCGGTGGCCATGCCCAACGCGCTGCAGGCGATCGGGCCAATCGCAGCGCGCAGATATGCGTGCAAGCGCAACGGCAACTGCCGCAGCACCAAGCGCATCAAGATGGCGAATGCCAATGGATAGCCGACCGCCCATGCGATGGCGACCGCGGCGGCGCTGTACTCGTTACCGAGGTAATACGCACCATTGATGAAGCATAGTGGCATGGCCAGCGCTGCAAATGCCATATAGCGCAGCGATAGGCCCGGAAAGCCTAAACCGTCGAGAAGTGGTGGGCCAACGAACCCTAACGCACGCAGAATCCCAACGATGCATAACATCCGCACACATTGAGCGGTCAACGCTAAGCTCTGCGGCGATTGCGCTTTGCCAAACATCGCCACGGCATCGGGGATGATCAAAAATAGGATCACCAGAAACGGCAGCACTGCGATGAGATTGAGCCGCGTGAAGGCGATGAATTGCTTCACGCGCAACACCGGCTCGTGCTTGATTCGCGCAAAGGTTGGTAGCGCGACATCGGAGACCACGTTGGTAATCGAGCGCACCGGTTCCAAAATAATTTCGTAAGCGAGCCGATATGCACCGAGGGCGGCAGGGCCAAACGCCATGCCAACGATGGGATAGTCTAGATTGACGTAGGTTTGGTACAGCAGCTGGGTCGCGCCCGAGCGAATGCCAAACGCCAAATAGTCGCGAATTTCGTTGTAGCGAAATACCAACCTTGGCAAGAAGGGATTGCGCAGCTGGACCAGCACGGCAAACACTACGGTGCGAACCAGTGGCGCAAGCGCGAAACACCAGATC
>JAKQOD010000196.1 GCA_029565465.1 Deltaproteobacteria bacterium | reverse complement strand
TCCCGACGATGGCGAAGTACTCGCAGTGGCAACCCTGCCGATGGCCGAGGTGGTGCACCTATTACGTTCGGGTGCAGTCGAACACGCTTTGGTGCTTGCGGCCTTTGCCCATCTAGCGCTGTCGCATCCTGCCCTGTTGTCGTGACCGCAGCGCCGATTCACGGCACAATATCGGTATGGCGAAAACATCTTGTCCGGTCACCCGCGCTCAATTCGTTGAAAAAGCGACTCCACTAAAAATCACCATTGGCACCCAGGAAATGCTGGCTGAAGTAAAAGAGTTTTCGACTGGCTCCTTCGGCTGGTATCTCAACGGCAAAACCGTGATCGAGATCGATGGCAAAGCGGTGTCGGTGCAGATCGGCATGAACTTGACCGTCGTCGGCAGCAAAGAAGCGGCCAAAGAATAACGTTACCCAATGCGGGCTATCACCAACATCTGATCATCAGGCAACGGTGCACCAGCGCGATGGGTGTCGATCGCAGCACGCACGATGCGCAAGGCTTCGGTTGGACCAGCTTCGGATGGCAGCGCGCGCAGCAAACGTTGCAGCCGGCGGTCGCCATACGATTCACCGGTGGCAGTTTGCGCGTCGGTCAGTCCGTCGGTAAATGCCACTAACAAGGCGCCAGGCGCAACCGTGCGACGTTGCACTTTCCAGCTGCCCGCGGTGCCAAGGCCCAACGGATTGCCACGGCCAACCAATGCGGCTAGGTCACGCCCGGTCGCAAGCGTTGTGGTTACATAAGGAGCCGTGTGGCCAGCATTGACATATTCGAGCTCGGTGCCGTCGATCACCGCGGCAAAACACGTCATGTGTAATTGCCCGCCGCCGGCCCGGCGGACCACCGTATCGAGCTCGGCAACGAAGGCACCCACTTGCAATTGTGGTCCGTGCACGGCAGCCATAGCAGCGCACGCACCGGCCACCGCGGCGGTCACCATCGCTGGCGCAATGCCGTGTCCCGAGACATCACCAACTACCAACAGCGTGCGATCACCGAGCGGTTTGACCGTCCAGAAGTCGCCACCACAGGCGCTTGCGGGCTGCCACACGCCACAGGTTTGTAATGCACCAAAATGTTGTAGCGTCGGAGGCGGCAGCAGCGACGCCTGAATCGTTGCAGTCAATTCCACATCGCGTGCCAACGCCACTTGCTGCGCGACATCGCGTTGCAGGTAGTGAAACAACAACGCGTCGCCAACGTGATTGGCTAGCTGCGTTGCAAAGGTAAGCAGCGCTTCAGAGCGTTTCACCACCTTAGGAATACGCAGCAAGCCATACAGCGTGCCGCCGCGCACCATCAGCACAACCGCGCGCGTACCAGCGATCAAGCGGGCCTGAGCTGCACGCAAATCAGCAGGAACTTCGGTGCTCGCATCGACGATGACGTGTTCGTGTTCTACCAACCAGTTGGCAAACATTGGGTCCACCGCTTGCGCGTCGCCAAGCCGCTCGCCAGCCTGATTGCTCCACCCCCAGTCATGGCGCGATGCGATCCAAACATCAATGGTCGCGCCAAAGCCCAGCGAGGCAACTTCCTGTGCCAGCCCAGCGATCGCGGTTGCCGAAGGCAGCGCAAATGCGCGATCGGTAAAGTGTTGAAGCAACCGCGCCAACGGGCCAAGATTGCCCGCAGCGCCGCGTTGCATGAGGGCAATCACGGCTAACAACGTGCGAATCGCACAGTATGCGCCAACCAACGCCAACGCATCCCCCCAGATGCGGCGTGGCTGACCGATCAAGCGCAACACCATCCAGCCAAAGAGCGTGGTCGCGACCCACATGGAAATTGTGCGTGGCACACGGGTATCAACCGCACGCGCACGCAGCAAATCGTCAACCATCAACGCACGCAGCGACAGCGCACTGCCCACCGCAAGCAAAATCCAGCTGACGCGAAACTCGCCGTAGCCATAGGCCAAGCGCGCATCGGCCAACGCCGCCGTCGTGATCACGTTGGCCACCAGGGTCCGCCGCAGCTGCTGCCGTAACGGCGAAGGCTCCGCCGCCAACGCTTCTCGCAACATCGGAAAGAAGCCGAGCGTGGTAACGGCGATGACCGCTACCAAAAAGTGAATAGCATATGGCCCAGGCGTAAAGAACCAACCCGACCCGACCCACTGCGCACCAGCGACGATTTGGTCGGTCATTAACGCCCAAACGGCAAGTGACACCCCGCCGATCACCACAAAGCGGCCACGCCACAAAAATGAGTACCGCGCCGGCATCAGCGCAAGTTGATAACGATTGCCGCCGATGCCAACGATGGGGACCATCGCAACCGCAGCTCGATACACATCTTCGGCCACCCGCACATCGACGATAAACGATGCCACCGCCAATGCAAAACTCACCGGCAGCAAGGCGACAAAATGCACCAACAGCCAACGGCGCAGGCGCGGCTCCCCACGCAGCACCGAAGCGTAGGCGATTAGAATCACCAAGCTCCCAAGCCCCAACAGCGGAATCAGGCCGATCCAACGCGACCACGTCATGGTGCCTTGTCCCGCGCAGCGTGTGCAGCGACGCCGAGCTGCAAGCGTTCGCTACAACGCTCTATGTGATCTGCTGCAAACCCAAACCAAACCATATCGCCAGCTATCGATACCAACAAAGCACCGGACATCGGGCCAACCGTGCACTTTTTTCTGCTGACCTGTTACGATGCCGAGGTGTCGGATAAACGCTCGTCTTCAGGCCGTCGAGGTCCGTCGCTGCCTTTGCCAGCGCCGCCCGAGGATGCTGCGCCACCACCACCACCCCAGCGACCACCGGTGCCGTCACGCGGCGTGATCCCCGGCATTCCTGACCCGCTTGCGCGACCACGCGGCGCACGCGCACCGTCGGTCGGTGACGTTACCGGTGATTTGCCACGGCTGCCCGAAAGCGCGATTCGCGACAAGGGCCAAAGCGTTTATGTCGACGAGCGCTCGCTCGATGGCGGCAAATCAACCCTGGGCGGCGCGCGCGCACTACCGCTCGATCCCAATGGCACGCTGCCAACCAAAAAGCGCGCTTCGACCGTCGCTTCGCCGACCCCCGCAAGCGCACGCAGCGCCAAAATGTTGCAGGCCAATACCGCGCATCATCATCAGCTAGTCGGGGGCCGTTACCGCATCGTGCAACGCATTGGCCAAGGCGGCATGGGCAAAGTCTACAAAGTTGCGCATGCACATTTGAGCCGCACCTTCGCCCTAAAGATCATCTCCGATACCGTGTCAGAAACCCGCGAAGCGCGCGAATTGTTTGATCGTGAAGCGCGGTTTGCTTCTGCAATGCAACATCCCAACATCACGGCGGTCGTTGATTTCGGCGAAGACGAAGCGGTTGGTATGTTCATGGTAATGGAGCTCGTCGAAGGCGAAGCACTCCATAAAATTTTGTTCCGCGAAAAACAGCTCGGCGTCCGCTACGCCTGTGAAATCGCGATCCAGCTCGCCGATGCGTTGCATTACATCCACCAACAAGGCGTGGTGCACTGCGATATCAAAACCGAGAATATTCTCGTCAAGGAAGTCGAAGAACCGGGCAAGCGTCGTCGGGTGGTTGCCAAGTTGCTCGACTTCGGGTTGGCCCGCCCACTCAATCCAAGCCGTGTGCAAACCGGCTTGTCGGGCACGCCGCACTATGTTGCACCGGAGCGCATTCGAGGCGAACAAGCGAGCCCGGCGAGTGACGTTTATAGCCTTGGCATCTTGCTGTACGAGCTGCTGGCCGGACGGGTTCCGTGGGACGGCGCCGTGCAAAAGATTTTGGCCGGCCATCTCGACGAAACGCCGGTACCGCCATCGTCGTACATCGAAGGTGGCCTCGACGAAG
>JAKQOD010000176.1 GCA_029565465.1 Deltaproteobacteria bacterium | reverse complement strand
CCCCGAGCGCGCCGCGATCAGCGAGCGCTATCGTTACATCTACTACCTCCAAAACAACATCGTCGAATTCTACGATCAAAAAGCCGACCCCAACGAGCTCAACAATTTGGCCACGGCGGCGCCACCACCGTTCCAATTGTTCAAAGACACGCTCAATGCATGGCTCGAACGCGTCGTGTTTTCCCGCGATCCAACCTTTAATCAAGTTGTCACCAAGATGGCCGATGTTCTACTCAAAGCGCGGCCAACCGACTTCACGCCTGCCCCTGGCGTATCGCTCGACGATGGAGCGATCGACGTCTTGGGCTACAGCGTTGCAGGCAACGGCAAACTTACGCCGGGCGCAAAGGTTGATATCCACGTGTTCTTTGAATGCAAACGCGTTACCCAGCAGAAGCTGCGCTTCGGCATCACACTTTGGCCACGCGCTGCCAATGGGCCTGGCGCTGGCAATACAGTTGATAGCGCCAACGCGCAAAGGGTGTTCCCTCGCACGACGATCGGCGGATTATTTGGCGCAGAGCGCTGGCGCGCTGGTGAGTTTGTGCGGGAACGCTTCACAATTACGATTCCCGCAAGCTGGACGGCCCCGTCGGTCGGCCTTGGCATCACCGCTCAAGCCGATGACAGTCGTGGCGTTGCCCACACCGGCACCAATGCGAGCAATGAATCGAATTTGATCATTTTGGGCGATCTACCTGTAACTATTGCAGTTCCGGCAGGTTCGGGCAGTGGCCCCCAGTGAATGAGGTGAGTCCAGGAAGCGTACGCGCACCGCAAGCGTAGTACGATAACCCCATGCGGCTTGAGCAGCTTTTTTACCAACAGATTCGCACGGCTGAACGTGAGTCTGGTCGCGTCAACGAAGCCCTCATTGGCATTGTTACCGACAATAAAGATCCAGACAAACTTGGCCGGGTGAAGGTCAAATTCCCTGTGTTGTCGGAACAAGACACGACGCATTGGGTGCCGTTAGTGATGCAAGGTGCAGGCAAAAAACGGGGGTGGTATTTCATTCCTGAAATCAACGACGAAGTGCTGGTCATGTTCGAACACGGCGACCTCAACTCGCCGATCATTGTTGGCGCGATTTGGAACGGCAAAGACAAACCAGCCGACAGCAACCCAGGTGGCAATCCTCGCCGTGTCATCAAATCGCGCGCCGGTTCGCGCGTGATTTTCGACGACGAAAACGAAAAACTCATCATCGAAGATGGTGGCGGCGCCGGGCGTATCACGTTGGATGCCAAAGGCGGCAAGATTGTCATCGAAGCGCTCAAAGGTGATGTCGCCTTGCAATCGCCACAAGGCGAAATGAAAATCGTCGCCAACGAAGCTAGCTTTGAAGCTGGCACCAATCTCGAAATTGTAGCCGGCTCGTCAATGAAATTTGGCAGCGGTGGCAGCACCAATATCAAGGGTTCGAGCCTAGCTCAACTATCGGGAGCCGCAGTCAATATCAATGGTGGCGCATCTGCGCCGTCCGCCCCGTCGACCTCGCCGCAAGATATCGCCGACCCTTACGGTTCGTAATCGCCCAAGCTGCGTGACGTGCCGTCGTAGCGGCTGCGTTTACTGTGACAACGAAAACGATGTGCCGTCAGGTGCATGCGGACCGTGCAGGTCTTTTTTGGGTGGCATCTTCGCATCCGGATCTTCACTCGTACCGCGTCGCACATACTCGGTTACCGGCTTGTATTCAACAATCCACTTTTCGCTTTTCGCTTCTTCGCCATCGCGGAAAAAACGACGGTGCCGCAACAACTTGTAGCCATCAAAGCCGGCTTGATCTAACGACGTTTCGTCCATTTTGATTTTGTCGTCGAGACGTTCTTCGGTGGTGTATGGCGTCGTTTCAAGCACCTTGCGCTCGAACACGATCTTGTCCCACGGCCGCTTCTTGCCCAGCAACTCGACAGTCGATTCGCCATTGGCGACGCGATAGTGAATCACCACTGGGAAGTCGTAGGGATTTTTCAATTTTAAGTCGGTATTGGGCCATACCACGGTCGCATCAAAGCCCAGCGGCGTGTACGTCGATGGCCGGGAGTGGTTTGTCGTCTTGACGATTTCAAGCCCTGCAAAAAACGCAGCGCCAAACAACGTCGTCGAGATTTGGCAGGTGCCACCTGCCAGCCCGTCGACCATTTCGCCAGCATCGATCACGTGCGCAATCTTGTAGCCCATCTTTTCGCTGCGTTCGCCAACCACGTCGTTGAACGAAAACTCGACGCCGGGTTGCATCACAAAACCATTGAGCTTTGAGGCTGCGAGCTTCAAGTTGAAATTGCGGTCCTTGTCCGACACCGAGAAT
>JAKQOD010000163.1 GCA_029565465.1 Deltaproteobacteria bacterium | reverse complement strand
GTTGGCGGAGATCTTGCCGGTTGAAAGGTCCCAGATCGCAGTTGTGCCCGGCGGTAACGAGAGCGTCAGGTCAACCGAACCAACCGAAGACACGCTGTCCGCGGGCACATAGCGCACTGGCCATGTAATTTTCAGCTCAGCGTCGGCGCCGTTTAGCCCATCGCCGCTGGCGGCATCCGTGCTGTTCGAGGCCGCAGTAGGGCTGTAACACGCGGCATACATTGCCAACGGTAGGCACAACGCCAACGCGATCGCGTGGTTCCTCATCGCAGTATCGTACCCTAGCTATTTTGTTGTTACCAGCACCAACCCAGCGTCGGCAACGGTCCAGGTTTGCGGTATCGTGCACTGTGGCGTTAGATCTGGTGGCGTATCACGCCGTGACCGCCTTGCTTGCCGAAGGTGATCCGTTGGCGCTCGACGACGCAACGCTGGTGGATCATTTCGTCAAAGTGCCGTTTCGCACACCCGCGACCGCCAAGCTCGCCGAACGCGTGCAGATGTATGGCGTGCCAACGCTTGCGCCGGATGACCAACTGCACGCGCCACTACGTGCCCAACCGTGTCTCGCCTATGGCTTGGCCGTACGGCAAGAAGGTACGTTTTTTCAACCGCCTAAGATTGTGCGCAAACGCCTATGTGCGCGGTTCGCATTACAAGTAGACGGCGCGCTCATCGATATCGACCCAACTCACGTGTTGTTGGTGTTTGAGCAGCACCATCGCACCGCCCACATGCATCCGAGTTGTGATTTAAAAGCGCTGCGTGAAGCCTATGGCTTTGTTACCAAGCCAACCCTTTTCGCGCCGCCCAAGTTTCGCTATTTCGAAGCGGTGTTCGCGCTTGGCGTGCCGATGCGCATCATCGGCTTTGTCGCCAAACAAACCGCTGCCGACGACGCAAGTGCAACGCCGTATCGGCAACAACAAGCCCGACCAACGCTGTATGGCACAGCTGATATTCCGTTGCTGATTGCGCTGAGCACGGCGGCGCCAACTACCGTGCCGCTGCCTTCACGCTAGCTGCCCATGCGTTCACTTCTGCGCGTCAGTTGCGCGTATCGCGGCTCGATAAAAGGCTGCGTCGAAGCCGTCCCACTCGACCTTGCGCGATTCACCGTCGAAGTACTTCGGCAATTTCGCGGGTAACCACTTCTGAAAGCGCAAGCGACGTGCAATCTGCTTGGTGCCTCGCACCCGCCCCGCAATGTCGCCGCGATCGAACCAAATCGGCGCCTCAATGCGGCGCGCCACCAGACTTGCATCTGTGTCGTGGTAGTAGGCGGTACTCAAGCCCTGCTTGAGCGCAAGTGTGCCAGCGATAACGCCTGGCCCCAGCGCATTCATGCGCGCTGCGTGCACGTCGCCCAACACCACTAAAGTGCCGGAGTACCATTCGTCGCCCAGCGCGTGAATCGCACCTGAGACTCGCAGTGAGCCAGCCACCAGCAAGGTGCCTCGTACAACCAGATCACCTCGCACCGACACGTCGCCAAGGCACAGGGTAACTTTGGCTTCACCGATGGTGTTTGCAGTGATGGGCCGAGCCGGTTCTGGCCAACGCGCCAATACGCGCAGCCCATCAAACAACGGCTCGAGCAGGTGGTGAGGCAACACGTCCCAGGGTTCGTGATCCATGAGCGCGCTCACTAGCGGCAGGCACAGCTCACCCGGCGCCAAGGGTCGGTCAGGCAGTGACTTAATCGCACGCCGAACAGCGCGCAGCCCACGGCCCGGCCGAAATCCGCGCGCCACCGGCCGACAGGTCGCCTTCGCGACCACGTCACAAGCTTCAAGCAATTGTTTTCGAGTAACCTTGGTTGCCATCGCTGTTTCTCCCACCAGTGCATTAACTGTTCATGGTTCGAGTCTTCACGCTAGCTGCCGAAACGTGACGAGCTGTTGGCGTGGTTCGTCCCACAGCGTCAGCGCAGCACAACGCCAACTTGCACGCAGCGTAAGGCGATTGAACTGCTGCAATTCGGCGTTGGCGTCGAGACACTGCTGCAATTTGTAATTAGGAATCAAGCTACACAAGTGATGGATATGGTGCAGCCCGATGTTGCCAGTGAACCACTGCAACCACGCAGGCAGCACGTAATACGACGAGCTCGCGAATGCTGCGGTGTGAAAATCCCACGCAGCAGCGCGTTGCCAATAGGTGCCCGCAAACTGGTGCTGCACGAAAAACAACCAGCCACCGATGGACGTTGTGACCATCAGGGTCGGCGCCATCAGCCAAAACAAAACGTATGGCCCGAGCCACCACCCCAGGCCGCCGTACAACGCCAGCAGCGCGAGATTGAGGCCAACAATGCTGCGCCAGACTTCGCGGCCTTTGATCACTTGCCCGACGGGCAGCCGATGCAACACGATGAAGTCAAACGGCACACCGAAGCCAAA
This sequence comes from Deltaproteobacteria bacterium, assembly GCA_029565465.1. Taxonomy (GTDB): domain Bacteria; phylum Myxococcota_A; class Polyangia; order Haliangiales; family Haliangiaceae; genus JABFXX01. Next base: position 4,305 of record JAKQOD010000163.1, on the reverse strand, counting down.
CAGAAACGCAGGATGGCGATACACGCGGTAGGCCCACCGTTGCAGCGCCGATCGCGCCTGGTATTCCGCAACGGTCAACGTATTCACGTCGCCAATGCCACGCTTGTCGAGGTGGCCCGCAGTGGCATGGTGAATCGCATGGGTGCGCCGCCAAAAATAATAAGGCGCAAAGGTCAACACACTCAACGCGCGGCCAATGAACTCATTGCCTCGGCGGGTTGGCCAAAACGATCCGTGGCCACAATCGTGCTGGATGATGAACACGCGGATCAAAAAGCCACCCGCCGGCAAGCTCAGCGCTAAGCCATACCAACAGCGTTGCTGCAGCGCCCATGCCATCGCCGCCATGCACAGCAGATATGGCACCACCGAACTCAGCAGTTGCGCAACGCTGCGGCTACGGTCGGCGCCTTTGAAGCGAGCGCAGTGCACCGCCATTCGCTTGGCTTGTGCTTGCACGCTCGACATCGCGGCAGTTAAGCACGCCAGCGCCGCAAAAGTCGCGTGGGCTGCCAGCTGTTACCAAATCCGACCAATCGAAGAGATGCTGCCACGCACCGGCGCCACAATAACACCAGTGTTGTGGCCACTTGCTTCGATCATCAACCCATCGCCGAGATACATCGTAACGTGGCGGCCCGACGCTGCTTTGGTCGATTTGTAGAAGATCAAGTCGCCCGGCAAGATGTCGAGGATATCAATATCGCGCAGCGTTTTTTCTTGCAGCGCAGCGCTGTGTGGCAAACGCACGAACCCATTGGTGGCCACATACCAAACATGTGCCGTTAAGCCGGAACAGTCGATGCCTTGGCGCGCGGTTGGAGCCGTCATCTGGTGTGGAAACATGCCCGGATAGATGTACGGAATGCGTGCTGCTTGGATGTCACATGCAGCGCGGATCGCCGCGGCGGCTAATTCGTTTGGCGCTTTTTTCGCGTACACATCGCCAGCGTACAAACAATGCAAGTCGAACACTGCCGGGTTCGAGGCATTCGGGTTAAACGCGATTGCATCACCAGCGTCTTCGGAATCATCCGTCGAGGAATCGTCGATTTCGTCACCGACGGCACAGCCGCTGAGTTGCGAAATGGTAGCGAGTAGAACGGCGGCACAAAGGTTGGCGAGTTGTTTCATGCAAAGCGTAGTTTGCAACTGGTGTGCCGAGTGGCAACTCGAGTGGTCACCACCGTTGGCACAGCTAACTATCTGAATTCGCGTGCACGGACTGCATTCCGAAGCATGCATGGGTGGTGGAACTAGCCCCGCGTGGCGAGCAAGCTCCCACCCACCCCTACAAAGCTCACAGGTACGCTGGATCGGTGTACACACCCATCTCGGAGCGGAACAGATCGCAGATTTCACCCAGCGTGACGTTGTTCTTCACAGCTTCGAAAATCGGCGGCATGACGTTTTGTTTATCGTCATTGAGGGCGGCCTTCACCGCGGCCAAACAACGATCAACCGCGGCTTGATCGCGCGCCATGCGGAAGCGCCGAATCCGCGCCACTTGGTTCTCTTCGACTTCGTGTTCGATCTTCAGCGTCGGAATGTTATCGCCTTCATCGGCGCTGGTGTATTTGTTCACGCCAACGATCGAGCGCCGCTTGGTATCGACTTCGCGTTGGAATTCGAATGCCGAGCGCGAGATTTCGCGTTGCGGATAACCTTCTTCAACCGCTTTAACGATGCCACCCATGGCGTCGATCTTGTTGATGTACTCCCACGCGGCGGCTTCGACTTGGTCGGTCAACGTTTCAACGTAGTAGCTGCCCGCAAGCGGGTCGGCTACGTTGGCCACGCCGGTTTCTTCATAGATCACTTGTTGCGTGCGCAGCGCCAACATGGCGGCATCTTCGGTCGGCAACGCATAGGTTTCATCGTAGCTGTTGGTGTGCAGCGATTGGGTACCGCCGAGCACCGCAGCGAGCCCTTGCATGGTCGTGCGAATCACGTTGTTCAACGGTTGTTGCGCCATCAATGACACGCCGGCGGTTTGCGCGTGGGTGCGCAGCAGCCAGCTCTTTGGATTTTTGGCGCCAAAACGCTCTTTCATGATCTTGGCCCACATCCGACGCGCAGCGCGGAACTTGGCAATCTCTTCGAAAAAGTCGTTGTGCACGTCGAAGAAGTACGACAACCGCGGTGCAAACGAATCAACGTCGAGGCCGGCTTCAATGCCGAGCTGCACGTAGCCAATGCCGTCGGCCAACGTGAACGCCAACTCTTGCACGCCGGTCGCGCCGGCTTCACGAATGTGATAGCCGGAAATCGAAATGGTATTCCATTGCGGCATGGTGCGCGTGCACCAACCGAGCATGTCGCGAATGATGCGCATGTGGCCACGGATCGGGCTGATCCATTCTTTTTGCGCAATGAATTCTTTGAGCATGTCGTTTTGCAACGTGCCGCGCAGCTTGTCAGGCGAAACGCCTTGTTTCTCAGCAACGGCAACGTACAGCGCAAGCAGCACTGCCGCTGGCGCGTTGATCGTCATCGAGGTCGACACTTTGTCGAGCGGGATGTCGCCGAACAAGCGCATCATGTCGTCGAGCGTTGCAACGCTAACACCTTCGCGACCAACCTCGCCGAGCGAGCGTTCATTGTCTGGGTCGTAGCCCATCAGCGTTGGCATATCGAACGCCGTCGACAAACCAGTTTGCCCGCTTTCGAGCAAAAACTTGAAGCGCTTGTTGGTGTCTTCCGGCGTGCCGAAGCCAGCAAACATGCGCATCGTCCACGGTTTGCCGCGGTACATGGTTTCGTGTGGACCGCGAGTGTAAGGATATTGGCCAGGCGCGCCGAGATCTTTTTCGTACGTCCAACCACGTGCGGCCAAATCGTCTGGGCCATAGCTCGCTTTGAGCGGAATGCCCGACATGGTTTTAAACTCTTGAGGTTCGCGCGGCGCTTCACCAGCGGCGGTACCATCGTTTCCGGCTTTTCGTGCGGTTGCCATGTGGGCGGTTTACCACAAGGCCACACCGTTTCTGCGAGCCTTTTTGCGCGGTTTTTGCGTGCCCAGCGCTGTAGACTTTGCGACTATTGCACGATGCGCAACACTTTCATCCTGGCTGTGCCTTGGCTGGCACTCACTGGATGCAGCTTTTCTGCGTCACTTGGAACGACGGACGGGCCGACGACCGACACGTCATCGCTAGATGCAAGCATTGACGCAACGTTCGATGGTGCGCCGCTGACGTGGACTGATACTAGCGAAAGCGATTTTGCAAGGGTTGGCGCACAGCTGAGCAATGCGATCGCAACGCCTTGGGGCACGCTCGAACCACGCGGCTATATCCCAGGCTATTGGCTAGCGCATGCCGGCACGCCCAATGTGCCCGGGTTCGTAGGCACGGAAGACCAAATCGATTGGAATGCGCTGCCGCGCAACGTCGCGACCGCTATCGTTAACTCGGCAACGTTCAGCTTGGCTGGTGGGGCTGCGCCGCCGTGGCTCGACGCGCCCGCCGATCAATATGTGGTTTGGGTCGAAGGCGAAGTGCAGCTTGCCCCAGGACTCAATCAATTCCAGCTTTCCTGCGACGACTTTGCCGCGGTTCAGATGGTGAAACCTGGTGAAACCGCGTTTTCGGATGTTGTCAAAAACCACTTCGGCGCTGCCGCAGCGACGGGTGATGTAACCAACCCTGATGCAACGCCTCGCTGGGTCCCGATTCGGTGGGCCTTACGCGACGGCGGCGGTGGCAGCGGTATCGATCTCAAGACGCGGGTCGGCAACACCGGCACGTTCTTGGCGATCGCAACCAACGACATGCGAGTTGATACAACCCAGGTTCCCCATTTGTTGGCAGTTGGCTTCAACGACTTTGGAGCAACTGAGCTGGTAGGTCTGCGGCAATGGCAAGCGCCACTGATCAACTTGCCCAACAGCAACAGCGCGCCAAGCGGCCTTGGCATCACGTTAGGGACAACGTTTTCGCTGATGTGGTTTGGGCAGTACCGGGTCGAGCAACCAGGCATGCATACATTTGTGTTCGACACCGATGACGGCCATCGGTTAACGATCGATGGCGCCGTTGTGGTTGCCGACCGACTCACAGGGGGCGCACAAGCCTCGACGACAAGTGTCGAACTCGCAGCCGGTTGGCACGATATTCAGATCGACTGGTGGCAACGCAACGGCCAGGCACGCGCCATCGCAACGCTGCAAGCACCGGGCGATGTGACCGCTGGGCCGCTACCGCCCGAACGCTTGCGCAGCGTCGTTACCGGTCGGAATCGGATCATTGCATTGCCAAAAGCAGGGACTACCAATACCAACGGCAGTGGCAATGCCAGCATCTC
>JAKQOD010000122.1 GCA_029565465.1 Deltaproteobacteria bacterium | reverse complement strand
GATCTTGCTCGATCTGGGCTTGTCGGCATCGTCGCGCGCGTAACTACTTGTTGCTGCACCGACTCGTCGTTTTAGTCGGTGTTGTGGCGAGTTGTTGGCGCATCGCCATCGCGCAAGCTGCACCACCCGTTGAAGAGCCGGTCGAACCGGAAGCTTCCACGGGTGTTTTGTTGCGTCCGGATACCGGACGCGCGTTGATCTCGCCGACTGCGACGTGGCAAGTTGCATGGCAAGTGGCGCCCGCCTTGAGCGGCAAGGCAACGCCTGTGGTGCCGGAGTTGTTGCATTGGAGCTTTGGCTTATTCGGCGACGAACCCGTGGTCGCGACAACGTTGGCAGGGTTGCCGACGCTGGTCACCCCTGTGCTTGCACCGCCAAACGGCAAAAAAGCAGCGCGCGTGGCTACCTTGTACGCAAGCACGGAGTTCCTCGTTGATGGCGCACCGATGCAAGTGCTGCAGTTGCGCGTGCGCTATCGCGATGCGGTTGCTGTTGCTATCAATGGCTGGGTGGTGGCGCGTCGCAACTGGCCCGAGACCCATGGTAGCGCTGTGCGGCCACATGGGCCCGAATGGGAAACGTTTTACATTGCAGTTGCCCCTGGTTTGTTGGCACCAGGCCGCAACACACTCACGTTACAAGTCCGACCGTTTCGCAAGCGCGCAGTGCCCGAACTAGCGGTCGAACTTTGGGCGGCACCGGATGTAAGGATCGTGCGTGGACCGTTGGTGCAACGGGTAACCACAAATACTGCGGCGATTATTGTCGAGACAGCCGCTGCGGTGCCGGCAAGTTTGCGGTGGTGGGGGCCAGCGCGCACGGATGAAGCGGGGCCCAATCATGGAGCAAACGAGCGCACGCTCGAAGCGGGGCCCAACCCTGCGCATACCATCACGTCGCCGGCCGGTTTGCGCCATGTCTTTGAGCTCACTGGATTGCCCAAAGGCAGCATTACATATGAAGTGCAGGCCGGCGCGTCGGTGTTGCGTGGGAGTTTTTTCACTGCGCCACCGTCCGACGCGATCGTGCGCTTGGCGATCTACGGTGACGTACGCGGCGGTCATGATGTACATCGACGCATCGTCGAGGCTATGCACGGCGAAGCGCCCGATGCGGTGTTAACCACCGGCGATATGGTGCTGCGTGGCAGTGACGAAGCCGATTGGCAACGCTTCTTTGCCGTGATTGCGCCGTTGGCTGCGCATGTGCCGTATTACCCCAGCGTGGGCAATCACGATCTGGGGCGAGCGGGCGAAAGTGCACGCCGCGCGCTGGCTATGTTTGCGTTGCCGCCGGCGCCGGCGCCCGAGGGCGATTGGTACAGCTACGACATCGGCGGCGTGCACTTGGTGTTTTTAGACTCCAACCACTATGAGCAAGCGGCGCAGCTCGCTTGGCTTGAAAACGATTTGCGTGCCGCACGCGCACGTAAGGCACGCGCGATCATCGCACTCACTCACGCCGGCCCGTGGTCGCGTGGCGTGCATCGAGGCAGCAAGCTAGCACGCGAACGGTACGTGCCGTTGCTTGCCCAGTTTCACGTCGATGTGCTGTTTTCAGGTCACGAACATTTATACCAGCGCGGCGAGTTCGCTGGCTTGCGGTACATCGTGAGCGGCGGCGGGGGTGCCAGCCTCTACTCGATTTTGTGCGGCCTGCCCGGACGTAAGCCGTGTGCGATTCCCGATGGCATGGAGCGGATCGAAAAAGTGCATCATTACGTCATGGTTACCGTCACCAAGCAGCAGCTCGAAGTATGTCCTCGGTTGCCTGATGGTAGTCCGCTCGAAGCGTGTTTGCAGTGGCCACTGCGCCTCTAACCCAACTCACGGCTACATCGAGAGGCGGCCGCTTTCGCCGAACTCGCGTTGCGCTGCATCAAGTAAATGGCGTGTCGCTAGTGGTTGCTGTTCGGCGGCCGCCAGCAGTGCGGCCCGTAGTGCGGCGTTGCGGATGTTGCCGCCGGCCATGTCGAAACGCTCGGCGACTTCGGTGAAGTTGAGCGAGCCCGCACGAGGTGTTTGGCTGGGGATCATGCTGCGCCACAACGCGGCACGTTCGACGGCATCGGGTTTGGCGAATTGCACTCGAAAATTGAGCCGGCGCTTGAAGGCTTCGTCGATAGCACTCTCGATGTTCGAGGTGAGCAAGCAGATGCCTTCGAATGCTTCCATGCGCTGTAAAAGGTAGTTGATCTCCATGTTGGAGTGGCGATCATTCGAAGACTGCACATTGATCGTCCGCTTGCCAAACAACGCATCGGCTTCGTCGAACAACAGCACACCGCCATTGGCTTCGGCTTGGTCGAAAACCTCTTTGAGATTCTTTTCGGTTTCGCCGACCCACTTCGAGACCACGTTGGAAAGATCGATCTTGAACAAATCGAGATCGAGTTCGGCTGCAATGATTTCGGCCGACATGGTTTTGCCCGTGCCTGGTGGCCCGGAAAATAACACTTTGAGGCCACCGCGGAAGCGTTGCGCAAAGCCCCAATCCGCAAACACTGTGCGCCGATGGTGGGCGAACGACAAAATCTCTTGGAGCAGCGCAATGGTTTGCGGCGCAGCGATCAGTTCGTGCATGCGACGCGCGGTGCGAACCCGTTCGGCAACTGACGACGAGGTGTCAAGTTGTTCGCGTGCAGCTTGCGCCAACATGGCAGCATCCGCCGTACCGGCGCTGCGAAAGATGCCTTCGCTAGCAGCGCGATAGATGGCGCCACGGCCGAGAGGAAAGCGGCGCGCCAATTCTTCGGCAAGCTCGCTGGTGCCACGTTCACCTAAGGCTTGCGTCCAGAGCGTGGTGCGCGCTTCGAGACTTGGGCGTTGTGCAGGCACAATCCAGGTTTGCCAGGGCGCCGGCAAATGCAAGCGATGCTCGCAAATGAAAATCATCGGGCCGGCATACAGCGAACCCCAGGCCGCAAACGTCGGCAACAAGGCTTCGGTGTCGGCGCGGTTGAGGCTGGTCAAATCAAAGCAGGGCATCAGATTGTGCAACACGGCTTGCCGTATTACGGTCGCGATCTGGCGCTGCGCTCGATTATCCAGCGTTGCCCACACCGTCGGCAACTCGACGCTGGCGGCGAGTTCACGTGCCAACCACGTGCGGCCGGAGCCGGTTGGTCCTTCGACCATCACGGCGGTTGGCGGTCCGTCGGTATCCGTGCGCCGCCGCGGCTGGATATCGACCAAGGGTGAGTTGCCGTTGTAGCTGCTTTCGCACAGCGCGGTAGGTTTGATGTTCAGGGTTGTCAGCTGCGGGTCGATACCCCAAAACAGCGGACTCGCAACAACGGTGCGATCAAACATCGCTTCGGCGTCACCGACCAGGTCAATTGCGCCGAGCGCGCGTAGCCAATGGCCTGGGTCCAGGAGCCGCAACGCTTCGGTGTGCGCGGTGGCTGGCAGCAATTGCAGCAAGGTGCCGAAGCGTGGGCGGGTCGCGTCGATGCGGCCGCCAAGCAACTGCCATGCTGAAGCAAACCGACTATCGAGGTCGACCGACATCGCTGCCACGATGATATCGGTTTCGACTTGCGAAACGCCCAGGGCCCGTAGCGTCCGTAAAAAAGCACCGTCGGCAGGCGCATCGAGGAGCGTGTTGGCAAAAGCCTCCAAGCCGCGCGCCAGGCCATTCCAACCGATGGGCGGCACGCATTGTTGCGCGCGCGCCAGCAAGGGTTGAGCTACGCGCGCCAAG
>JAKQOD010000113.1 GCA_029565465.1 Deltaproteobacteria bacterium | reverse complement strand
CTTTGACGATCTAAAGTCCAAATCAGCCGAGGCCGAATCGCTCGTGATGGGCAGCATCGCCGAAGCCTTGGTGGCTACCGCGGTTGGATTGTTGGTTGCGATTCCCGCAGTCATCGCGTTTAACTATTTTTCTCGTCGGCTCAAAGTTGTGTTGTCGAGCGCCGACGAATGCGCCCATACCGTCATGGCGCTCATTTACGGTTCGCGTGACAGCGTTACCCGCACAGCGAAGGATGCGTAATGGCCGGCGGCAATTACCAAGACGAAGACGCCATCACCGGCATCAACGTCACACCATTTGTCGACATCGTGCTGGTGTTGTTGGTGGTGTTTATGGTTACGGCTAAATTAATCGTTGCACGCGGCGTGCAAATCGATAAGCCCAAAGCGGCTTCCGGTGGTGAAGTTGCAAGCCAACTGCGGATTGCCGTCGACAAATCTGGCGCGCTTTTTGTCAACGGAACGCCAGTTTCGGATGATGCCAGCGCGATTATGATGATTCAAAACATTGCCAAGACCGCGCCGAAAGCGATCATTGCCGGTGACCGCGCCACCGCGTATGCTGGGGTAATGCGCGCAATTGATTTAGCTTGGCGAGCCGGTGTGACCGCCATCGCGCTTGAAAATGAACGCCCGCCGGCGGGAACCAAGTAAGGTTATGCGCTGGGACTCGCCACTCGTATTGGCAGTCGTCGGAACCGTTTCGATTCATACATTGTTGTTCATTGGTGCCGATGCAGTTGATGTGTACTCAGGACCGCGCCGAGCAGCCCCAGCGCCACAGTTTGACTCGTTTGAGATTCAGATGCCGCCGCCACCACCGGTGCCGGAGGCGGCACCGCCTCAGCCGGCACCGCCAGCCCCACAGGCTTTGCCACCACCAAGTGCACCAGTGCGCAATGCGCCAGCCCAAGTCACCAAGAATACAGCGTCGCGGCCTAGCGCGGCCGCAGTGCCGAACGAAACACCGCCGCCAGCCAACACACCTCCCGATCCTGCCGGAGGTGGCGCCCCCGTGTACACGATGGCAGACCTGGGCCCCGCAGCGCGAGGTGTTGCAGTCGCCAGTGGCACTCCTTCAACGGGTAAAACAGGTCGTGGTGGCACCGGCAATGGCAGCGGCACTGGCACTGGTGACGGCGCTGGCTCGGGCGCGGCCCCAGTCGCAATGTCGGTTGCTGCAATCAAAACCCGCGCCATGCCCAAAGGCGACTACTCATATTTTGACGATTACCCCGCCGAAGCCAAACAATTGGGGATTGCTGGGGAGATCAAGGTTCGCTTGTTGGTAAGCGCTGAAGGCAAGGTCGTCAAGCGAACATTGTTGAAGGGCTTAGGTCACGGCCTCGACGAACTTGCGATGCAAAAAGCCGCTTCGATGGAATTCTCGCCAGCGCTCGACGCGAACGACCGCCCCGTCGCGTCGATCGTGGTGTGGACCTTCAACATGCAGCTTCGCTGATGCCCACAACGTAGGTTCGAGAGCCACACCGTCCGAGAGATTAGATCCGCGGGTTGTGATCTTACGGTGACGGCACTTCCCGTGAGTTACGAATTGCGCTTACAATGGTGACATGGCATTTCCGAGGGGAATTGGCGCTGCTGCGCTTTGTACGTCATTGCTGCTTACACCTGCGATTGCGCAAGCTGGCGACCCGCCGTTTGACCCTGCGATTGACGTGCAGCTGTACGACTACGCAATTGGGCCCAAAACCTTTTTCACCGTAGCTGACGCCGATGTCGCTAGCAAAAAGCAGCTCAGCGTCGACATGTTCATCACGTTTTTGACCAATCCATTCACGGTCTACAACGTCGCGCCTGGTGAAAATATGATCACCGGCACCCGCACCCAAGTGGTGAAATCGGTTTTGGCTGGCCAGTTGTCGGGCGCATATGGTGTCACCGACAAACTCCAAGTCGGGT
>JAKQOD010000093.1 GCA_029565465.1 Deltaproteobacteria bacterium | reverse complement strand
CACAGAACCGCGCGTGCAAATCGTCACGTGTACCACAAAGTGGGCAGATACGTGCTTGGACATGGGCCGGTTGCGTGAGCCCACGTGCACGGCGGCCCGTGGCGGGACCCTGAATTGAGTGCGGCACCAACGGCAAGCTATCGTGCGGACATTGACTCAAGCCGGCGTCATATGCGCGATGACAGCCAAGGCAAATCACGCCACGCCCACGGGTGCGCAACTCGTGGCTCGGTGCCAGGCGGCGGGCATCACTGGTGCAATAACGTTGGCCATGAAATTCGCGTAAACAGGTTGGACACGTCAAACTGCCAGCATCGGTCGTAACGGTAACGCCCAGGTTGCCGCCCGGAGCCGCATGGCGCCGCCGAGGTTGCGAAACTGGGACGACCGCAAGCGCACGCGCCACGACGGGTGGCAGCGGCGCCAGCTGCGACTCCAGCGCCAAGCCACTCGCTTGCCGTTGCTTGCGCCATCGCCAGCCCAACCCGGCAACAATCACGACCGCCAAGGCTGCTGCCGTGATCAAAATCGCCATGCCGGTAGGCTAGCAAGGAGGTTTGGTTGCGGTCAACGCAAGAGTTTTGTTGCCTTCATGGTGTAAGGTGCGCCCGCTTTCGATATGTCGGACTTGGTAGTTGGCACTCGCCGCGCAGTAACTGGTAAGCCCTGGCGGGCTGGCGCAATTGCGCTCGCTATTTTGATCACGGCAACGGTGGTGGCTTGGTTCATCTACCGAAAATCGGTCAGTTACGACATGCCCAACGTCGTCGTCGAAGGCACGCTTGGCAACGATCATCCCAATGGTGAACTGGCGGCGTTGCGGTTTGGCGTTTCAACATTGCAATATCGCGGCGGCATCGCGGTGTTGCGGACCAGCGGAGAACCTCATCAGATGGGCGCCGCCCATGGCCGCTTGCTCGCCGGTGAACTCCGTAACTTTGTTGACGTAGCCAAACCAAGTATCGAACGGATCGTCGACAGCAACGGCATGGTTGCGTCGCTGTTTCACCGAATCGTGCTCGATTGGCGGCTGCGCTTTCTCGATGATGGCCTGACCGATGCTGATCGACGCTGGCTCGCAGGTATGGTGCGTGGCGCCGAACAAAGTGGCAGCACCATGAGCTACCCAGAATTGGTGCACGCCGCCGCCGTTATTGATGTTGGCGCGCCATCGTTGCGCAGTGCCGAAGCCGACGTGCACGTGCTCGCGCGGTCGCTCTCGTTTGCCGTTCCGCTTGCCAATGACCCTAGCCGTATTTGGCTCGCCCACCAGTTAGCCTTGCCTGGTCTCGACGACGGTGGCGATAGCCTGCCACCGTTGTTAACGATCGCGCGGCCAACCGGCAAATTAGCGTGGGCCGGGGTTGGCTGGCCAGCACTCGCAGGTGTTGTCGTCGGTGTAAATTCGGCGGGTATCGCTATCGCCGTGCATCCGGTGCGCAGCGGTGACGTCCGCGCGACGCGCGCCGCGCAACCAACGTCGATGCTGGCGCGTTCGGTGCTCGAACAGGCGCACACGATCGACGAAGCGTTGGCCGTGATCAACAAAGGCGAAGCGTTGGGTGCAGCGGCATTCGTGGTCGTCGATGGCAACGAGGGACGTTGGGTGGTCATCGAACGAAC
>JAKQOD010000080.1 GCA_029565465.1 Deltaproteobacteria bacterium | reverse complement strand
CGGCGGGATCGCATTTACACGCCGGAGTCGCTTTCGGCACCGCGCGACGATGCCGAACAGCCACCCGTAAACGCAGCCGGAGCTCCGGTGCCGGAATAAAAAAGGCCGCGATTGCGGCCTTTTTTTTGCTAGAAATCGCTTCCGATATCCAAGGTAAGAAACGCTAGAACTTGCCGCGCATCATGGCACCCGTCCCGACCAAACCACCGACCACGGCTGCCGTAATCATTGCCAAAACAATGTAGCAAACAATGATGAGCGCGGTGTAACCGATCGACTTTTCTTCAGGGTTTTTCATCACAACCGGCAGGCCGATGTACAGCAGGTACAAGCCATAAAGCCCTGCGATGATAGTGAGCATGCCGAGCATTGGGACCAGCGACAAAACACCCGCTATCCAAACCGGCGTCGACGAGTACACCACGAGCTTTAGCGCCTGCACAGCGTCTTTCTGGCCGTCAAAGGTGGGCGCGAGCGCGTTGACGATAAGCGAAACGACGTAGAGGACACCAAGTCCCAAAACATAGCCAATGACGAGTTGCGCGATGCCAGCACCGATAGGCGTACGAATCGTGCCAATCATCGGCATCGAAATGCCAATCAAGGACATGCCCAAAAAGCCGCAAACGGCCGGAATGAGCGCCAGAATCATCGCGTAGTTGGTGTAGATCGATTTGACGTCGGTTGTCTCAGCGGCGATTTTTTCCCATTCGGCTTTAGGCGAAAGGCAAATGCCCTTCGCGCGTTCGATAAGTTTTCCAAGATCCATCGTCGGGTTCCCCTGTTGTTGATGAGTAAATAATCTCGAAGCTTAAGACGAAAGGCGCATCCGAAGTGCGCCATTTGCCCGCTCAAAAGGCAAAGCCGCTATCGGCGCAAATGCAGTTTATGCCGGAAAGCGGACGGTGAAAAGTAGTTTCGTGGTGACCTGTCGGGCATCACGGCTTTGCAGAAGGGGGCGCAGGCAGTGAAACATCTACTGTCGTGCGAAAGACGGTGACTTGGTTCGGTTTGTCACCGCTGCGTTCGGTCCACGCCAAATGTCTTCCAGTGGCGTCAATCGCTGCGTGATCAATGCTGCCGTTGCTGCGCTGCGCCATCACGCGCCGCTGGCTCAACGCAAAATCGACCCACTCTAGCGTTTCAATGCCACCACTGCGGTGCTGCAACACACCGTAACGACCACTCGCCGAGAGCTCGCGCAAGCGCATGCCGCGAGTGGCGGGTATCGCGTAGAGTGGCTTGCCATCGGGCCAGCGCGCGACGGTTAGTGTCTGTTCGCTGTAGCGCTTCACAAAATCGGCTCCAGCAACAAACGTGAGTTCGCCCTCGGCGGACCATGACGGCAATGCTTCGCGCTGCAAATCTGGCCAGCGCCAGAGCGCCTGCCCGCCGTCGCTCACATCAAAGTTCACGAGGCTTCGCCCATCTGGCGCGAAGCCCATCTCAATGTTGCGACCCACCGCGGTTTCGGCGATCAACTCGCCCGGCAAGCGAAAGAGTCGGATGAGTAAGTCGTTGGCGCTGGTACGCAGGGCAACGGCCACCTGATGTCCGCGCACGTCCGCGTCTAATACGCGCCCTTCTATCGGCAGTGTGCCGATGCGCGCGCAAGTATCAGTGGCATAAAAATTAAGCTGTGAAGTGTCCCCGCGAACGCGCTCGATAATTGTCTTTCGGTCAAATGAAAACATCGCCGGCGACGCGATTCGACACACAAGTTGAATGCGATTGCTGCCCTGCGACCACCGATACAACCCAGGTTCGTCGCTACCAGGCGCGCTCACCAACACCATCAGCGCGTCGTCAGTTGCGAACTCGACATCGACCAGCTCGCGCGCTGAAATGGTCCAAGCACTTGCAAGTGACGGCAAAGACAACGCGAGAACTATGGCGAGTAAGACACGGCATGATCGCAGCCACGCCAAAGGATTTCTATGCAGCAAACTTCAATCCTGTTGGTGG
>JAKQOD010000073.1 GCA_029565465.1 Deltaproteobacteria bacterium | reverse complement strand
CCACCATCAGGTTTTGCCGCGTGAATCGCAAGAACTGATCGATCACCGCCTCGGCGTTGCCGCGTAAGGTGGCAAACGCCGGAAACGCAACGCCAGTGATGACACCCGACATAAACCGCACGGGCTCCAGCACCAATTCATACGCAGCACGATATAGGCCGAGCGCCGCCGAGCCAAAAAAGTAGCTAACAACTTGATAGTCCAAGTTCGAATACACTTGGTATAGGACTTCGCCGCCCGACGAGCGCAAGCCAAACTTCACATCGTCGACGACCTCGCGCCAGCTGAATTGCAACGATGGCCACCAACGGTAGTACAACGGCACGCCAACGGCGTACACCAACTGCCGCGCCAGTGGACCAAGCACGAAACACCACACGCCCATGCCCGCCGCGGCGGTGCCCATCTTGGTGCCAAACTCGGCGAGGTTGGCAACCATGCGCACCAGCGACATCTCCTTGAAGCGCAGTTCGCGTTTGAGCAACGCTTGGTGGGTTGCGTAGCCAGTGCGAAACACCAGCATCAAGCCAAACAAGCGCACCAGGTCGGTAATCACGGGCTCACCGTGCAAGCGCGCGAAATACGGTGCGATCACCCACAGCGCGGCGAACATGCCGCAGCCCAGCATCAAGTTGAGCCAAAACAGCGTCGATAATTGCCGTTGGCTGTGGCCGCGCCGGGCGACGATGGCCGCGGCGATGCCCAACTCCGACGCGAGCTCGAGTGCGCCAAACATCGAAACCACCGCAGTCGCAATGCCGTATTCGGCTTGGGTCGCCCAAAAGCGTAAAATGAGCAGCGTGCCAACCAAGTCGAGCACGGCGACCAAGGATGCCGCCATGCCGACCCACGCTAAGCCGCGATTGATTTTGTGCCGGACGTGATCAGACATGGACGCTGCTACGTCGCGGTATCACCGAAATGGCGCCTTTGCGCAAGTGTTGAGGCAAGCACACCGCACGGATCGGGCACCAGCGCCCTCGCGTACCTATTTCGTGGCGTCTTGCTTCTTCTTCATTTTAGCCAACAAGCCGTCCACGCCATCGTTGGTGATGATCTTGTTGAACTGAGCGCGATAGTTCGCAATAAGCCCCACGCCGTCGGTAGCGATATCGACCACGTGGACATTGCCCTTGGCGTCGGCTTCAACGGTGTAGTCGACTTTGACGCTGTACGGGCGCCCCTTGCGCTTGGCATTGATCTTGGTTTGCACCAGCATCGCGGTTGGACTAGGCGCTGCCGCTTCGCCGACATATTCGACGGTGTAGGCCAAATTCGATCGCATGCCGCGAATGTAATTGTCTTCAAGCAAGCTGCGCAGCAAGTCGAGATAATTTTTGCGCTGCGCGTCGGTCATCTTGGCCCAATGCGCATCCACCGCGCGCTTGGCGAGCTCGTCGAGATCCAGGAAGCCACGCACCGTCGAGGTTACGTCTTGCGCAAGCTTCTTTTCAGCTTCACTGCCGGCCGCTGGCTTTTGCGCCAACTGCTTGGCGATAGTTTCGTTGGCTTTTTTCACCGCTGCGAGGCCAGCGCCTTTGGCCGGCGCGACGGCAGGGGCAACCACCACGGCCGGCGTGGTTGTGACCTCCGCCTTTTTGGCCATCGCAGGCGTCAAGTTGCTGGCAAAAATGCTGACGAACGATGCGGCTAGGAGAGTACGGCGAAAAATACGCTTCATAGTTTCGACAGCTTAGCGCTGCTCCGGGGTTTGGACGCTAGATAACGCGCGAAATTCACCACGCGCACGGCCCAATCGCACTAAGGCAATATTCCAATCACTGGCCGCAGCCGCCCAACGCGCTCGCATTTGAAACCACGCAACATAGGCGTCGACCATGTCGCGCGCTTCGGCTGTACCAATTGCTTGCGCTTGCAAGATCGACGCGACCCACGCACGCGCGGCGGCTTCGCCTTCGGCCGTGGCGGCCACTTTGGTACGTGCGGCATCAACTTGTGCGATCGCGCTGTTTAGATCCAAGTCAGCCAGCGTTGCGACCCCGGCCGCTTGCACTTTGGCCCGCTCGGCTAACAGCTTAGCGCGGTTGGCTTTGGCAGCAACTGTCCAAGGCTCGACGTTCCACCGCAGCACCAACGCGATGCCACCGGCGTTTGAGTTGAATGGATCGTTGGCAAATATGCTGGGCGGATCATCCACCCCTTGCGCACGGCTAATGCCAACTTGACCGACCACGGCCAGATCGGGCCAGGCTTGGCGCGCTTCCAGCTTGGCAAGCGCGTCGCTGGCAGCCACGCCAGCTTGCGCTGCGCGCAGTTGCGGCCGCTCTGCACTTGAATGCGCAGCAAAGTAGCTTTGGTCTTTTTCCAGCGCTGCGAGTTCCGCGTCGTCAACATCAGCATCGGCGATTTGGGTCAACGCACGCAGCCCGGCTAGCGCTTGCGCTTCACCAAGCGTGGCATCAGCGCGCTGCGCTTTGGCTTCAGCGATCAAGACGGCTACCCGTTGCCGATCTTGTACTGACATGTCTTTGGCATCATCACTTTTCATGGCGGCCGTGATTTCATCCAACCCGTCGTCGAGCATCCAGCCCAACGTGCGTGCAAGCTTAACGCCCCAATAAGCACGCGCAACTTCAACGGCGGTGTCGCCGGCGACTTCATCGGCAAGCGCAGCGCTGGCGCGTTGGCCAGCTTGAGCAGCTTGCCGCGCCGCCGCAATTTTGCCGAACGTGTACAGCGGCTGCGTAATCGTCAACGAAGCGCCGCCAAACACACCGCTGAACGCCAAGTTCTGATTCTGCGGCGTGGTCACCGTGCAGTCGGTGTTGACGCAATGCGCTTCGGGGCTCGGTGCCAGAAATGCGGTGGCCGAAACCCGCGGTAAACGAGCCGCGTTGGCTTCGTCTGCGCGCGTGCCAGCAACCTGCGCGTCGAGCCGCGCCATGGCCAAGCGTGGGTTCTTCATAGCTGCAGCCGTGGCTTGCGCCAGCGTCAAGATATGCGGTGCTGCAGTCGTGGGCGCTGCTGCCGGTGATGTGGGGGCCTGAGCCACAGCAAGCAGTGGCGCAACGCAACATCCCGCAACAATCATCGTCGATTGAAAACAACGCATGCGAATACCTAACGTACCTTCCACGGTGGATTCACGCGGTTTTTGCCGCCGTAATACAAACACAGCACATTGCCCGACGGATCACTGAGCCGGGCTTCACGCCACAACCACGCTTCGTCTTGCGGCAATTGCTCAAACACAAAGCCACGCCCTTGCAGCTCGGCAACTTTGCCATCGACGTCATCGCATTCGAAATAGATTACGGTTTGCGGCTGCAGCGCTGCGACTTCCGGCAATTGCCCGGTTTCGTCATCGGGTTCAATCGCGTGTAGCGAAAACGTGGCGTCGTTGTCGGGCACCCAAAACCGAACGTAGTGCGCCGAATTAACGATCAGCTTAAACCCCATGCGGACGTAAAAATCCTTTGATTCGGCGATATTCAACGCCGGTAGCATGACTTGGTTCAGTCGCATGCCGCATCTATACCGCGTCGCGTGCGCCGTACAAGTCCCAGAGTTCGGCGATTGGCACGGCGCGCCGGTCGCGGGTGCCGATGGCAGCCGCCGTGAACAATGGAGGATAGAATGAGTAGGCGTGATCGCCCGCGAGTGTGGCGCCATCGGTGCGCCACGTTGGCCAGCGTACGTTCGCGTAGTACGTAGCAAGGTCACCGGAAAACACCCAGCACAACCAGTCAGAGTAGCCCACGTCGAGGCATTCCCAGGTCAGCGAGTCAGGTGCAAAATAATGCACCACCCCCGGTCGGCCCGGCAAGGCGCCACCGTTGACTGCGAAAAATCCGCCTGCAGCATCGTCGCCAACCAGCAACGCGCCAGGAAGCCGGCCGGGCGCCTCCGTTTGCAGCTTGTTCCACTCGGGCAACGATCGGGGCAGCTTCGTGCTTCCAGCCCCGAGGATTCGCAACCATCCGCCATCAACGAGCAAGCCGCCCGAGGCATGCACGAGCGCGCCCATGGGTGAGCGAGTTGTTACTTGCAGCGCAGTCAGCGCGGCTGCACCAGCACTAGCGTCGCAAGGCAACCATTCGACCTCATTGGTCGCAGCTGCGATCCACGACTGGAGCAGCGGCAACGCCGAATCTTCGACATCGACCAGCTCGTGCAGCTCACGCATCTAAATTTCATGCGGCATGGGCCGGCGCGGTGCACGGAAGTACCGCAGCGGCGAATACGGCGCGAAGTTGGAAACGCGCGAGGTATACAGGTCGGCGTAGTCGTTGACTTGCTCGCCGAAGCGCGAATTTTCGTTGCCTTCGCGCAGACATGAGCCCCAGTGCGGGTTGTAACCGCGTTCGAGCCGGGCTTCGAGTGAGTCGACTTCGGCGGTCATCAACTTGGCGCGATCGCGCAACGCTTCGAGAGCTTCGCGAGTTTTTTTGCGTTCGTCGTCGAGCTTGGCGCGGGTTGGTGCAGGCAACGCGTCATCGTCCAAAAAGCGCTGAATCTTCTTGAGCCGCAGCGATTGGAAATCGATTTCCGATTCCAAGTTACGATTGCGACGATCGAGCAAGTCGAGGTCCCGAATCTGGCCGTCCATGCGATCGCTGACGGCAATTTCGCGTTCGAGTTCCTGCAACACCATGGCAGTCCGCCACATATGTTGTTTGCGCAGCCGCAAGATGTCGCCGTAGATATGGTCACCGATGTACAGGCAGTTTTCGCCGCGAATGTTGGTGGCTTGTTCAAACTCAACGACGTTGCCGCCTTGATAGACCTTGTCGCGCGACAACTGCTTGGCGTTTTCGACGGGCGAAACCACGCCAGACTTGGCATCCACTTGCATAAACGGCCGCTGTTCATTGAAGAACGCAGGCTTGGCGCCACCGACGATGACCAAATCAAAGTAGTTCCGCCACGACGGATACGCTTTGCGCTCGCCATCGAGCAAAAACGACATCACGGCGTCGGTGTAGTCCCACAACGAGTTGGTTAATACGAACAACTTTTTGCCCGACGAGCGCAGCTTATGCAGGGCTTCGGCAAGCAACGGATCTTTGACAATAAACGACGATAGATTCGCTTTGATCACCGACTTGAGCGTGTCGTCACGATGCGCTTCGTCGATTGCCATGCGGATGTCGTGAAACAATGTCGCGTAGTCGACCGCTGGCATTTTGCCGGCGGCGCTCTGGCTGTCGTACCAATCGACCAACGTCATGTACATGACAACTTCTGGCAAGCCAAACAGCGTATCGATCCACTCGAACCGGTCTTGATCGAAGTTTTGTTTTTCACCCCCATACGCAGCGCGACGCTGCTCTTGGGTCAGCAACCGAAATCCGTGGAAGCACCGGCCCACATAACTGTGCCGGTCCATTTTGAAAACATTGCCGAGCTTACGATCGACCATCAGGCCGCGAATGGCCCATTGCGGGTCGTAGCTCAAGTCGAGAATCTCGCGTGGATAATTGTGCTTTTCGATCAGCTTTTTAAGCGTCAACTCGATCGACAAACTCTCGAGCTTATCTTGGTGATACAGCGCTAAGGTGTAGTCCATGTCGAACCCGATCATTTCGATCGAGTCCATGCGGAGGTTACGGTTACAAAACACACGATTTTTGCGTGCTACATCGATCTCAGTAGATGTCTCACCAAGCAGCGCTGCGATTTGCGGATCCAGGTCGAGCCCATTGCCAGCCATGTAGCGATATTGTAACGCGAAAACCGCGATAAACACGCGACACGGCCCAACGAATAAAGCTCCGTGTACGACCACGTAGGGCAATGGCGGCAGCAGATCTTTGAACCAAGTTCTATAACTGCGAGCAACCAGTGCATTGCAGCGCGCAAGCGCGATCGCTAGAGTGCGCTGCATGTCAGGGCCAGCGTGGAATCGAATCAACGAACCTTTTTCGCAATTGATATCGGCTGAGGAAATCGCGAACCGGACCGCTGAACTCGGCAAACAAATTACGGCCGACTATGCCCAGTTCACTGGGAATGCCGACGTCGTTGTCCTCGGTGTACTCAAAGGCTCCATCCTGTTTATGTCCGACTTGGTGAAGCATATCGCCTTGCCGGTGTATCTGGACTTCATCGCAATTTCATCCTACGGCGACGCCACCACATCGTCGGGCGTCGTGCAAATCACGCAAGATCTGACGCGCTCGATCGAAGGCAAACACATCATCGTAGTCGAAGACATCGTCGACACCGGCCACACGGTCGACTACTTGCTGAAGAATCTTGCGACCCGCATGCCGGCCAGCATCAAGCTGTGTTCGCTGCTGCACAAGCCGGAACGCGCTGAGCGCGAAGTTAAGATCGACTATCTCGGCTTCACCATTCCGAACAAATTCGTGGTTGGGTACGGCCTCGATATCGCCCAGCAATACCGCAACCTGCCGTTTATCGGCTTTGTGCCGAACGCGTAGCTCGTGAATCAAACCCAACTACAAAAGCTGCCGGCGGTGCTTTTCGAAATCGGAAAGCTGGTGGGGTCCGACTTGGATCCGGGCGTATTGTTGTCTCGCATTTCGGAATTGGTGTGCCAACTCATCGACGCACAAGCGTGCTCCGTCATGCTGCTCGACGCGAGCCGCGAACGGCTATTGGCCAAAGCTGCGTATGGCTTGCGGGCAGATCGGATTCACTCGTTGAGCTTTGCGATGGGCGAAGGCATCGCAGGCTGGGTCGCGTTACACGGCGACGCCGTGCTGCTCCCCGATGCAGCACAAGATGCGCGCTTTCTACAACTGCCCAACAGCCGCACACCGATCGCTTCGTTGATCTGTGTGCCGCTCATCGCGCGTGGCGAACGGGTGGGTGTCGTCACCGCAACCAGCGGTGACAAAAATGCTTTCTCGGAAAGCGACTTGGAGCTGGTCCGTTTCATCGCGACAACTATCGCGCTCGATATTGAAAACGTGCGGCTGCATCGCGTCGCGGTCACCGACCCACTGACGGGCGCGTACAATCGCGAATTTCTGTCGAACAAAATGCCAACCGAAATCGATTTTGCGGTCGATCGCGGACGCGCGCTTTCGGTCGCAATGGTCGATGTTGATCACTTCAAAAGCGTAAATGACCAGTTTGGCCACGGGGTTGGCGACGTGGTGCTTGCAGAAATTGCAGGGCGCTTGCGTAACGCGATTCGCGGCGGCGACATGTTGGTGCGCTACGGAGGCGAAGAGTTTTTGGTCTTGCTGCCGCGTGCTGGCGCCGAACGCGCAAGCGAAGTTGGCGAACGCATTCGGGAACGCGTCAGCGAAGGCCCAATCGACGCAGGTAATGGCGTCGGCATTGAGGTCACGGTGTCGGTTGGCGTCGCCGAACTACGCACCGAGCCGCTCGAAAGTATGACCGAGTTCATTGCACGCGCCGACGCAGCGCTTTATGCAGCGAAAGCCGCTGGCCGCAATCGTGTACTTATCGCCGAGTAAAGTTGCGCAATTTGGCCCGGGACGCGGCATAATTAACGCTGCATGAGTGATCCGGTTGAGCCAACGCCCGCGCCTGCGATGCCACCAGTGGTGGATGATGCAAGTGAACCGAGCGTGCCAACACCAGTGCCAAGCGCTGCAAGCGGCCCAAGTATGCTTGACCTTGCGGTCCGCGAATCAGGCCCGACGCCAGGCTACGCGCCTCCGCCTCCGTTTCAAACATCGCCCATCAACGCGCCCCATACCGGCAAGCGACCAACCGACGACGACGATGACGATGATGACGATGATGACGATAACGACGACAAGCCAGCAAAGCGGCCGTGGTCGCGTCGCACCATCCTGTTCGTAGCGTTGGGTGCGCTGCTCGCAATCGCAATCGCGCTTTCGGTTGTGTTGGGCCACTTCAACCAAGAACGACTCGCGTTGCGCTGTGAGCCCGACCGCATCGTGGCGACGCAAGGCCGCAGCTTTCCGCCGTGGGGGGAAGCAGCCATCGACGCCCCGGAGCTGGCTGCGATCATGATACCCAAAGACACCGAATGCAGCCCACGCACGACCAGCAATCGAGTTGAACTTGAAGATTGGTATCTGACGGCATTAATGGAGCAAGCGACGGGTCGCTTGGCGTCGCGGGTTGGCACCGACGTGGATATCGCAAGCAAACAACTCGAACAAGCGTTGCTGCTAACGCGCGATCCAAGTCGCCGCGATGCACGCAAAGAAGTCGACCGTTTGCTTGGCGACGTTGCCTATTGGCGCGCGGCGGCGCGGCTGCAAGCCTCGTCGGATGCGTTATTAGAAGCAGCGACGGAGTTCGACGCAGCTGCCAAAAAACGGCCGCGCCACGCCACCGATGCAGCGCAGTGGGCCGCCCATGTGCGGCGCTTGGTTGAAGCGCTGCGCGCAGGGCCGCTCGATCCAAGTGCGACACCGACGGCGAACGGCAGTGCGACCGGGCCAACCCAATCAGCCCAGCCGACCGTGCCGCCACTGCCGCCGCTGAGCAACGGCAGCGCTACGACGCCGGACCAACAGCCACCTGCCCCGCCTGCAACCGGCGGCGTGCTGCTATAGCGTTTACCGATACACCTGGCACAACACCCCAGGCATGGTGCGGCAACTCTGCATGCCGTTGATGATGACCTGCGGCGCAACATCCAAGATCACGTACCCCAAAGCGACCACTTCAAATCGCGCATAATGCACCAGTGCGCCGGTGAAAAAGCCATTAGTGACGGAGCGGCACGCCATCCAGCATGCTCACCGTTGTCGTCGCCAGCTACAGGTATTCTTCGAGTTCGTCTTGCGTGTATTTGTCCAGCGGAGTGTCGAGCAAAACGAGAGTTTCAGCGGTCCACGCATTAACGAGAACTTCAAAAAATCGCTCGGCGCCGCAGGTGCTGCTTTTGGGTTGCCACACAAATCCAATGATGAAGTTGCGATGAGCGTCTCGACTTACCGTGCCCGAAGTGGAGTACCGGCGAAGCCACGTAGGCTGAGTAGCCAACGGGTGCAAACGGTCAAATGCCTCGCGCGCGAATGCGATTGCTGTTAGGTCATCCATTGGCGTTTTTGGGGAGCGCACCTGCGATACATCTTAATAAACAACGTCATCCATTGCTGCTGTCTCAAACCGAATCGGCGGGTTCAGCGAAAGTCTAGCAGAATTGCCGTGCAGCCTTGCCCGCAAAAAATGCCGGGATGATGCCCGGACTTGGGGCCACAGAAATACAACATTAGGTTGCACGTTTGGCAGACGACCTGTTTTCCAGCGCGAACATCAACAATCAGCTGTTCCGTTCGCGCTATGTCGTCGAAG
>JAKQOD010000048.1 GCA_029565465.1 Deltaproteobacteria bacterium | reverse complement strand
GCCATGCGCGGCACTTGGCCAAACGTGTCGTCGAAATCCTTGATCACGGCTTTGCTTTCTTCGTCGCTGACCTTGTCACCTTTGGGCGAAGTCACCGTGATCTTGCTTGCGTCACCTTCGACCCAATAGATCTTGCCGCTTTGTGGGCCGACTTCGTCTTCCTTCTTCCCGCCAACCGACTTGGTTTCTTGCGAAACTGCATATGCAACTTCGAGCTTGGTGACTTTGCTGTCGACGACAGCGAGCGTCTTGATGGTGAATTTTTTCACCCGACTGTTGATGACTTTTACTTTTTGCTTACCGGCCTCGATTTCCATGTCGGTGTTGAGTGTGTCAACGACGGATTCGATGCTGCCGACCGCAGGCGCACTATATGCAAACGAAAAGCCCGGCTTGGGCTTCGCGGGCAGTGCAACTGGCGCTGGCGTAGCAGCTGGCGGCACCTTCATTTTCGATGCCGCGACTGGCGCAGCTGGTGCAGCTGGCGCAGGCTGAGCTTGAGCGGCGGCACCTTGTGCGATGACTGCCATAGATAGTGCGAACGACAGAGAGATCTTCTTCATAACGCGCAGGGTACCGGGGCGCACCGCCCTACGCAACCGACGCGGCCGTGACTTGCACAACGCCGTCGACAACGGGCCGATCCAACGCTGCCGCCATGGCCTGGCGGGCAGCCGCCAATGCTTGCTGGCCAGCATCCAGCCGAAACGGCCCACTGCGTGGCAGCTCGTCGATGACAAGCGTAACCAAGTTCCGCCGTCGAGGAATTGTTAGCGCCGCCGAGTCAGCGCGCCGCCAAGGCGATCGCGAAGCGATATGGTGAAACAGCACGCGTTCACCGTCGGGTACGCCGTCCAAGCCGGGCCGATCTTTGATGCCACCGTCCCAATACGGCCGGCGGTTGATCCACACCGGTTGAAACATGGCAGGCACAGCGCACGATGCGCGCACCGCCTTTGCAATATCGCCGCTGCGCAACACCGACGTCTGCCGTTTCAAGATATCAAACACGCTGATCGCCATCGGCGCTCGCGCCGCGCTCATTTCGGCAACCGGCAGAATCCGACGCAGCACGGCATCGAATTTTTTGCCTGCAAGTAGGCCGGCACCAGCGCCGGGGTCCCAAAAATCGTCGCGCTTAAGGCTGAGCAGCACATTGGCCAATGCTTCGGCTTCGAGCCCCGCGGCCCACAGCCCGCCAACCAGCGCGCCCGCCGACGAACCCGATACGCTACGAGGTCGAAAGCCTGCGCCAGTGAGCGACGCCAACATCCCGGTATGCGCGTAGAACGAAAAAAATCCGCTCGACATCGCCAACCCAAACGGCGCTTCCGCTAACCATTGTCGCAACGTCATCGTCGACACCATGGCTACACCGTTGGTGGTTTGCGTGGCACGGGGCTGGCACTTGCTTTGCCTGCACCAAGCGCCGCCAGGCCGCCCGCTTTACCCGTTGCCGGCAAGCCTTGGCCCGCTGCTTCAGGATGCGCTTTCGCCGTCAAAAAGCCAAACGCAGCACCGGCCGCACCACCGATTAGGTGGGCCGAATGCGAAATACCGTCGGCAGTGCCAAACATCGCAATCACTTCGCGGCCGCAGAACAAGATCGTCACGGCAATGAATGACAACGGAATTTCGCCGCGCCGCACGTTGGCTACCGAAGCCAACAAGATCATCATGAAGACGATGCCGCTAGCACCGACCAAGAAGTTGCTGAAGAAAGCGACATTGATCAGCCCAGTAATCAACGCCGTGATCAAAATCATCGTCGCTAATTCACGCGAGCCGTGGCGCTCTTCCAAGATCGGGCCAACTAGCAAAATCATCATGAAGTTCGACAACAAGTGATCCCAGTTGGCGTGGCCAAGGATATGCGACACCATGCCGACGTACGATCGGATGCCGTGGAACTCGGGGTAAGCAGCAAACCAATACTTCCACCAATCGCCCAAGACGTGCGAAAGACCATGTACCAACGTGGCGACGATCGCGAACGTCAACACTACGGGTGCGTTGTAAGAAATCTTTAATTTCGGCACGATGCATTGTAGCACGGCATTGGCGGCGCGGCCTGCGCCTTCGCTACGGTGGCCAACCGGTACATTTGGCCGGATGCATTTTGCAGGTTGCGTGTTAGCGTCCGCGCCATGAATTTTCGTAGTTCGGGTTGGCTTCTTGGTGCTTCATTTTTGATAGCAACCGCTTGTGGCTCCACCAGCAAAGCGACCCCTGACGCGCCCAAAATCACGGACGGTGCAACCACCATTGATGCACCGGCGGGCAACCCGGACGCGCCGTTAAGCACTGCCGGGCCCGATGTCGCTGGCCCGTACACCGTTACCAAATCCAGCGCCAACGTTAGCGGCGGCGCACTCGTCATCTATTCACCCAACATCACCGGGCGCAAAATTCCGCTCGTCATCATGAAGCATGGCTTCCAGCTTAAAACCTCTAACTACAACGAACTGTGCACCCGCATCGCGTCGCACGGCTTCGTGGTCGTGGGCGTCGACACCGATGCCGGACTGTTCGGCGGCCCGACCAACATTGATGAACGCGATACCACCGTCGCTGGCATTACCTACGCCATCACCAATCTCGC
>JAKQOD010000009.1 GCA_029565465.1 Deltaproteobacteria bacterium | reverse complement strand
TTGCAAACCAGCGTGCCCGTCGAGCCGCGCAGCATCGGCTGCGAGGCGCATCAAGCGTTGGCAACGCAGTTGCGCCAGTAGACCAACAATGAATTGTAGACGCAACAGCAGGCGTTGTGAGCCCGCTTTGCCGCTGTGTGGACGCCTCGGTCGGACTTCGACAAGGTCGGCGTTGCGGCAACGGTGACATCGGACGCGTAGCCGTTGCACGGCCTTCGCCATTTGCCGGCGAACGCCACATCAGGTTGGTACTTGTGGACCGGGCTCGAACCGCTTTCGACGGCGGCTGACTATTTCCTTTTCGATTCACGCCATTCACATGGTGGATTGGCGGCCAATTGTAGTGCCGTACCTAGGCCTGCCGCCAGGATGGCGCTTTTTGTTGCACGATGACTATGAAGACGTGTGGTTCGACGAATCGCTCCTTGTGCCGTAGCGCTCACGCTCGCTGCAACAGCACGCCTGGTCCCATAATGCTCACGCTCTTTGCAGCAGCACGCCTTCGGCGAGGAGCAGCAAGAGGATGACGGCGGCAACGGCATGCCACAGTTCGATGCGTTGTTTGGTGGAGGCTTTGTCGGTGCCGCCGCCGCTGCCAGAGGCCGGCAATACCGACGGTGGGGCAGGGGTGAGATCGGAGCCAAGTGGATTAAGGTTTACCGCGAAGCCGAGGTCTTCGCGGGTGGTTGAGGTGTTCGCGGCGTCGAACGTGCGCACTCGATACTGGCCAGGCTGCTCAGTTTTGCTAAAGCGCAGCGTGGTGCGACCTGCAATGCGATCGCCGTCGAACATGGTTGCCAAATTGCCAGGCCCGCGCACTTCGAGCTTGCTCATGCCAGCGACCGGCAGGGTCACCGTGCTGCCGACCAAGTGCTCGCTTTCGTCAACGGGCGCTTGCCGCCGCGCTAGGTGGCGGATCAGTTGCTGCATCATCGGCAGATAGCCCGGATGAATCGCTAAGTCGTTCCAGTCGCGATCGATGGTCGAGGTGAACAAAGCGATGCGGCCGACTCCAACTTGGGCTTCGACCAATGCCGCCGCACCGTTGGTGAACCGCGCAAGCACGGTGCGGGCACTGTCGTTGGCATCAGGCGCAAGCAAAAAAATCTGCGAGAACTGCGCATCACGTAGCTCGGTGGCGTTCTTGCTTAGCGCTGCAAAGGCCGGATGGTCGACGGCGAATTTCTCCATGTGCAACGCGCGCGCGGCACGTTCTTCTGGCGTTGCGCCCCACATGGTGTCGACGATTTCGCCAAGACTTTGCGGTAGCAACTCACGCATCTGCCGGTTGTAAGCAGCAGCGTCAGTGTGGTCGCCGACGGTGACAAATAACCCACCACCGGCTTTGACCCAGGCCGTCAACGCGGTCACGCGCGCGGTTGGCAACGCTGGTACGTTGGCCAACACCACAACATCGGCTTCGCTCAGTGCGTCGGCGGAAATTTCGTCTGGCGTAATCGTGCGCAGCGTCGTGCCGCTATCGATTCGATCGCCTGGCCGCAGGGCGGTTTCTAGATAGAAGATTTCATCGTCGCGCCGCGTGGTGCGTGCGTCGCCATTGACGATCAAGACGCGCACGTCGTCGCGCAGGACCGCACGCGCGCTGCGTACATCATCGATCGGCAGGACATCATTGGGCAACGCAACTTGAATGTCGGCCCCGTGCGACCCTTTGGGCAAAACCGCCAAGAAGCGTTTGGCCTTGCGTTCAAATGGGGCTAGATCCAAGCGGCCGCGTGCGACCACATCACTACCTAAGCGCAAGGCAAGCTCGGTGTCTTTGACCGGCGTTGCGCTGGCGTTCAACACTTCGGCCGTAATCGCAATGCCACGCGCACCCGAGGCTGGATCAGGCTCAACCACGAGCTTGGTAATCGCAAGATTGTTGCGATTGGCAACCGGCACGTCGACGACGGTTAGCGCCGGACCTTGTGGGCCCCACGGCGCTGGGCCTGCGCTGAAGCCGGTTTTTGCCATCAGCGAAAACAAGAATACGGTTTTTTGGCTGTGTCCCGATGCGGTTAGCAACAACCCGGCAGCTTCGAGCGCGCGCCGGGTATCGGCTGGGCGTGCGCTTGGCTCCATCGCCAACAACTGATCGCCGAGTCGCAAGTGATCGCGCGTCAGCTCAGTTGGCGTATCAGCGTTTTGCGAAGCGCGGATGATCGCTACTTCCGCTTCGGGGCCGAGCTGGGTCAGAATCGCGCGGGCTTGCGCCGTGGCGCGCACCAGCCAGGTCTTGCCGTCGGTAACAACGCCGGCTGCAAACGAATCATCGATGACAAACACGGCGGCTTGAGCGCCGCGCGCCACGTGTGGCCCGCTCCGTTCACACGACGTGTATGGTTTGGCCAACGCAAGGGGAATTGCCAAGCAGGCCAAGGCGCGCACTACCAGCAGCGCCTTTTCTTTGATCTGCATGCTGCGCGCGGTTTTGCGATCGCTTTGGAATAGAAAATCAATCGCTGCAAACTTCACGGTTTTGGCGCGGCGCCGGCCAAATAAATGGATCACGATCGGCACCGCAACCGCGAGCGTGCCAAGCAACAGCAGTGGTGCAATAAACGCCATTAGCCGCGCACTCCCACGCTGCGTCCACGCATCAAGGCGTTGCGTGCAATCAGCAAGTCGCGCAACGTGGTTTCAACCGGTTTGTTGGTTTCGACTAAATGATAGTCGAGGCCAGCGCGTTGCAACTG
Source organism: Deltaproteobacteria bacterium (assembly GCA_029565465.1). Taxonomy (GTDB): domain Bacteria; phylum Myxococcota_A; class Polyangia; order Haliangiales; family Haliangiaceae; genus JABFXX01. The sequence continues at coordinate 2,663 of JAKQOD010000009.1, read as the reverse complement.
TTCTTTGGTGTTGCCGAGAAACGCCTGCATCTTGCGCAAATACTCGGCGCGAATCGCAGCTGGATTAGCAAGCAACCGATGGTCGGTCTCAAGCGATTCGAACAGCGTCATGCCATCGTACGGAAACGTAAGCTCGTCGGGCGCCATGGTTTGCAGCACCGAAACATCATGGCCGGCGGCACGCAGCTTTTGTAGCGCAGGCACGGCGTCACCGCTGGCATCGAATAAATCCGAGGCCAAAATCACCAACGCTCGGCGGCGGCGGTTGAGTTCGGCAATGCGTTGCAGCGCGGCACTCGCGCTGTTCTGGCCGCGGCCGCCGCTGCTGTTGGCGGTCTCTAGCGCATCCATGACATCGCGTAATTGCACGCGCCCCGAGGCTGGGATCACGGTTTCCGAGCCGCCGAAGATGAGCAGGCCAATGCGATCTTGTTGTTGGCTCACTAGATAGGCCAACGATGCTAATGCGGTCGCCGCGTATTCGAGTTTGCTAGCTCCGCCGCCGGCAAAGTTCATCGAACCCGAAGCGTCGAGCACCAGATACACTGTGAGTTGCGACTCTTGATCAAACTGTTTGACGAAGTATTTGCCTTGTTTGGCGTACGACTTCCAATCGATGTGGCGAATCTCGTCGCCTGGCGAATACTGTTTGTGTTCGGCAAACTCCACCGACGAGCCGCGATGCGAAGCGCGATGTAAGCCGGATAACGCACCTTGTACCAGCACGCGCGCACGCACGGCCATGGTGCCAAGCCGAGCAAGCGATGCGGCATCGAGCTGCATACGTTACGGTGCGATCACGCCAAGCAAGCGGTCGATGAGTTCGCCGGCGCGCACGCCTTGCGCTTCAGCGCTGTAGTTCAACACGATGCGATGCTGCAACGTTGGCCGTGCCAACGCAAACATGTCGTCGATCGACACAGCAAAGCGACCGTCGAGGATCGCGCGCGCTTTGCCAGCAAGAATCAAAAACTGCGATGCGCGTGGCCCAGCGCCCCACGACACCGACTCTTTGATAAACGCAGGCGCTTGGCTGGCGGTCGGGCGGGTCGCGCGCACCAATGCAACGGCGTACTTGACCACATGGTCAGCTACCGGCACGCGGCGCACCAATTCTTGCAGTTGCAAGATCCGCTCGGGCGACAGCACTTTTTGCAGCGCTGGCCGGTAGTCGGAGGTTTGCTGTTTAACAATCAGCTCTTCTTCGGCTTCGGTTGGGTAGTCGACATCGACTTGAAACATGAACCGGTCGAGCTGCGCTTCGGGCAACGGATACGTGCCTTCTTGTTCGATCGGATTTTGGGTTGCGAACACCAAAAACGGCAACGGCAAATCGTAGGTGTTGCCGCCAGCTGTAACTTTGTATTCCTGCATCGATTGCAACAACGCAGCTTGCGTCTTGGGCGGCGTGCGGTTGATTTCGTCGGCGAGTACCAAGTTGGCAAACACGGGGCCGCGGATAAAGCGGAAGGTGCGCCGTCCGGTGGTTGGATCTTCTTCGAGGATTTCGGTACCCGTGATGTCGGCTGGCATCAAGTCGGGCGTGAACTGCACCCGCTGAAAGGAAAGATTGAGAGTTTCGGCCAGGGTTGAAATCAACAGCGTTTTGGCCAAGCCGGGGACACCAACAAACAAGGTGTGGCCGCGTGCGAACAGCGCGGTGAGCAAGTATTCGATCACACGGCGCTGGCCGATGATGCGCTTGTCGATTTCGCTGAGCACTTGCTTATACGCCGTCGAAAGTTCCGCAATCGCGGCCAAGTCATTCGACGACGGTTCGCTATCGCTGGCAGGCGCAGCAGCGTCGGACGTCACAGGAGCGGTGGTGGGCAGCGCGGTTGAAGTAGTCGACATGGCGTTCGTGGTTTCTTTGCAACCCTACACCGACGCATCACGGTTGGCTTCACCGACCGGCGGCCAAAATGCTAATTACGTACGACTTTGCACGCTGCGCTTTCGCGGTTTTGCCGTGGGTCTTTGAGGGCCGCGTAGGCATCCGCCAAGCCGCAGCGGGTAGTTGGATCGAATGGCGAGATGCGCAGCGCTAGCTCAAACGCCACGGCCGCAGCGGCGTAGTCTTTTTGCGCATTGCGCGCAACCCCGACGGTGACTGCAGCAACGGCGTCATCTTGATCTTTTGCCAACAGTGGCGCTGCGACGGCGGCCGCTCGGTCGAATTGCCCCTGTTCGACCAGCGTACGTGCCAATTTTCCGGCCACAAAACTATCGGTGGGGTCGGCTGCGAGCGCTTTTTCGTATTCGATGGCGGCAGCGGCCAACCGACCTTTAGCGCGCAACATGCCACCGAGGCGTGCGAACTTTTGGGCGGCTTTGTTCACTTGTTCCAAGCCGACGTTTTCGGAATCTTGGCCACCTTTGCTAAAGCGAATAGCGTGATTGCGAGTCTTGTTTGGCTTGGCAGCAGCGTCGACTGCGCGCAGGCTGTTTTTCCAGGCTAGTTCCACTTGCCCCCAGCTAAGGCCCAGCACTTCGGCAACGGCATGTTTGGTGGTTTCACCGTCGCGTTGCCGCGTCAGCATGTTGCGCAGGCCGGCAAAGCCAACCTTTTGGTGCATCCAGCCAACCAATGCATACACTTCGGCATAGGCCAACGCCGCCGCTTCTTGGCTTGGCAGCTTGGCCATCGACGGGTGCATTTCATC
>JAKQOD010000970.1 GCA_029565465.1 Deltaproteobacteria bacterium | reverse complement strand
GCCCGCTCGGGCTGCGTTGTACGTTGCACTGCTTAGTTGCGCGGTTGTGGCTTGCACACAAAGCGAGCCGGAGCCGCACTATTCAAGCACCGACCAGTTGTCGATTTTGGTGTCGCCAGCAGCAAGCGATTTTGGCAACGTTCAAAAAGGCATGACCAGCGCGCCGGTAGCGCTTCAGGTCTATGCAACTGGGTTATCCAACGACACCATCACGTCGATCACCGAATCGTGTCCTGATTTTGCAATCGACACGCCGGGGTTTTCGCCTGGCCAACCAGTGTATCGAATCTGCATCGACAACGGCGAAATCCCGCGGTTGTTGCCTTGCTTCGAATACGAAACCCAAAACTATGTATTTAGTGCAACCTTCTCTCCGTCGATCACGGGCCCACAATCATGTCAAATCGATGTCATGATGGCCGGCTCTGGGCTGCGGCAATTTTCGTTGATGGGCACTGGTACAGCGCCGCCGAAACTTATTGCCGTGGCGCCGGCTAGCTTGGACTTTGGCGAACTGCGGAACAACACGGTTGGCACCCGCAACGTGATGATCTCCAATGCTGGTGGTGCGCTGCTTAGCGTTTCGTCGGTGACCGTGTCTGGCGCACCGTTCGCGCTCGGTGGCGGCGCCATGGCGTCGTACACGTTAGATGTTGGGCAAATGGTGAACGTCCCAATCAATTGCACGGCAACCAACGGCGAAAGCACCGGCATGCTCACGATTGTTTCAGACGACACTGCGCATAGCCCGCTTACCGTGCCTTTGCGCTGCAAAGGGGTTGATTCGCAAATGGACTTGACGCCAAGCCCAGTGATGTTTTCGACACGTACCGGCGAATCTCAAACCGCCAATGTTGCGATCAAGAATCTGTCGAACTTTCCGATCGTAATTCAACAATTGGCCGTGCTTGGCGCTGAGTTCATGCTTGAAAGTGGCCCGTCCTCTGGGACGACGATTCCAGCCAACGGCAGCGTCACTGCGATGATCAAATTCAGCGGCATGCAATCTGGCGCTGCCGACGGTGAGCTCAAGGTTGTTGATGATATGGGCCAAGCGCGCTCAGCCTTGCTCACCGGCGTTGCGCAACCGGCCGTGTTGTCCTTGACACCAGATGGCAACTTTGGCCCCGTGTGTGTTGGCCAAACCAAGATGATCAATTTCGCTGCGCTGGGAATTGGTGCCGCTGATTTCTTGTTTCAAGGTGCAACTACCGAAGCGCCGTTTAGCGTGACGATTCAAGATCTGCCGAAGGTCGTCAAAGGCAGCGGGCAAAGCGCTGTCACCTTCACTGCGTCGGTGGCCCCGACAGTTGCCGGCGAGTTGTCCGGCGTGCTGCATTTGCAAACCGACATTCCAAATGCCAACAGCAAAGATATCGTGTTGACCGCCACAGGGCTCGACGGTGGGATTGGCGCCTCTCCAGCCGAACTGGATCTCGGTGCGGCGCGCATCGAGGAGGTCTCATTGCCACGATCGATTTCGTTAGGCAACTGCACGGCTGGGCCTATCACGGTTGAAAGCGCAGCGATTGAAGGCGCGGACGCCGCAGAATTTTTGATCGCGCAGACACCGAGTTCGCTAACCGTGACCCCAACGTCGTCAATCGCGTGGAATATCGCGATGCGCGCGTCCACCAAAGGCGCACGCACGGCAGACTTTGTGATCACGTACGGCGGTGGCCAGGTCCTCCGAGTGCCACTGACTGGCGAAGGGTTCGACACCACCGAACCGGCTGCAACACGCGGCACATATTACGCGTGTGCAGCTTCGAGCCAAGGCGCCAGTTGGATGCTGATCCTGGGCGTCGTAATGCTGGTGGTCACGCGCCGCCGGCGTCTTGGTTAGGCAGGCCTGGCTACTAGATCAGCCGTTGCATGCAAGTTGCGGCGATCTCTGGGCCGTGCACCTTTGTAAGTGTTTGAATTGATTAACGCTTGCCATGGGGTGTTGTGGCGCAGGCTTTGCTTATGTAGCGGCCATGCGCGCGAACATTGGTTTAGTGGTGTTTTTTACGAGTGCAGCAAGCCTGCTGGGCGGCTGCAGTGATGACGAATTTGTCGTGACCCCGTTGTACGACCCGACCACCACCCGCGCGCAAGTTGAGCTATCCCGTGGGTTGTCAGGCAGTGAACAAATCCACATGCGCGTCCGCCGGGGTTCGTTTGGTGCGCTCGATTGCGCAACCCAAGCGCCAAGCATTCCAACCGTGACCGACGCTGCTGGTATGTTGTGGTTTGGCCCGGTGGTGCCGAACGACTTGACCAAGCCGTTTTACGGTGCGGCCTGGGCTGCGACCCCAACCGCGGAGATGTTGGCGCAAGTGAAGCTCGGTACCGATTCGATCATCGACGTGTGCGTGATGGACGGCGCCAAAGTTGTGAAGCAGATCGAAGCTGATTTGTTCCAAGCGTGGGACGCCGGCCGGCAACGTGGCCTTGGCGGTAAGGCTGATGATCCAAACACGGGCGAACAACGCATCAACAGCGCGCAAGAATACGGCGCGCGCTGCATCGCTGAGCTCGGCGAAATTCCGTTCTTCGAAAAGGTTGGCGACCTCGACTATGGCACCTACGACTGCCTCAACTCGACGCCGATTCCGATGACGGTGACAGATAGCAACGGCAACGTTGACAATCCGTCAAGCGAAGTGGGGCAGTGCGACAACCCGCAATACATCTACTCGTTGTGTGAGCCGGGGCCGCGGGTTGCCACACGTATCAATGATCAAGGCACGCGCTGGACCTTGTTGTGCCGCAAAAGCATCGGCGGTTACGCATCGAACCAGTACAACGACATCGCAATGATCGGGAACAACCCGTTCACTGGCAAAACCTGCTTCTTCCAAAACGCGCTGTATTCGAAAACCGACGGCGCTAACATCCCGCACCCAGCCGACAAAACCAAGTCGACCAACTTGTGGAGCGGCGTGCACGGCGGTCGCGGCTCGGGTATTCAATGCGCTGATTGCCACGATGCCGACCCATTTATTCATTCGCCTTGGATCGACGGTGCCAAAGACGCCAACGGGCGCAGCGTGGTGCCAAAGATGGGCGTCGACGCAGATTACGCCATTGGTGCCAACGACGCGCCATATTCGCTGATCAACTTGGCTGGCCAAGGTTGGACGATGCCGCGCCAAATCGTGTCAGTCGAAGCCAACAAATGTTTGAGCTGTCACCGTATGGGCGATGGCCGCTGGACCAATGAATGGCTGCAGCGCCTCAACGGCACCGATGCGACATGGAATGGCATTACCACCGCGAAATATCTCGAAAGCCAACACAAATACTGGATGCCAAATGACCGCACGTTTGGGTCCGACGCCGAATTCAACGATTCCGAGTATGGCCAAGCGCTCGCGTTCATCTTGAAGTGCGGCGACAACCACTCCGACCCAGCCTGCCGTTGGCAAGACATTCCGGCGACCGCTGGCGGTAACAGCACCGGTGGTAAGCTGCGCAATCCGGTCACGCTTGGCGATGCCGAGCTGGCAGCGAAAGCAACCACGATCTTGGGCATGAATCGCAACGCTCAATCGCAAGTGTGCGCGGAATGCCATGCCCCAACCGAAACCACGTTACGCGATTGGCAAGAGAAGACGGCCGCGGCTGATGCCTCATGCTTTGCGACGGGCGGTTCGGTTCCGCGAACGGCAACCATCGACAAGAATTTGAGCCGCGGTGACTTCACGGTGATCGGTACCTACGAAGTTGCCTCAGGCGCATCGATCAATATCAAGATGACGGGCGATGGCGACGGCGACTTGTACGTCAAACGTGGTGCCGAAGTGTCGGAGCAGGTGTATGACTGCCGCCCTTACGGCCCAACCTCGACGGAAACCTGCGGTGCTGCATCGCAAGGGTTCAACGCGACCGGCCCGGCCACGTTCTACATTGGCGCCAAGGGCTACAGCGATGCGCAGGTGAAGATCGAAGTAACGTATGGCGCGCCAGGCGGCTCAGCACCTGAGGCCAAAGATATTGTGTCGTGTCTGCGCTTGGATCCAACTCGCGTGGACGCACCATTCTCGCCAAGCAAAGCCGGCATTTATGCTGCTGCGGCCCACCTCGGCTGGTTCCAAGATACGTTCAAAGCGGCATACCCTGCGGATGGCGCTGGCAACAATGCTGACACTTGGGCGCTTGAATACGGCAAATTTAAGAATCGCGTCTCAATGCCAAAGGGCAATCACCCGCGGTTGACGCAAGATGAATTCGACATCGTGGCCGAGTGGTTCGCACGCGGCTTGCCGCAAGTGGTGAATAACTTGCCAGTGCAAAGCGGCCCGAACTCGTGCACACCGTCGGTGTCGGCGGCCGTGCCCGCGCACGTTGCCAACATGGCCACCAACGGCTGGTCGGCAGCGAACCGCGATGCCGGCCTGAACATGTTCGGCTGCAACGGCGCGAACAATCCGCTGCAGTGTCTGACCAGCTTCCCAGCTGCGTCGGACCGCGCGTACGGCGCCAACTGGACACCAGCAGGCACCACGTTGCGCGTGTTGCGGGAACTAAACTTCCACACCTTCTTCTGGATGCGCAGCTCGGCCGACGGCCGCTTCGTTGCCAACGGTGCTACCGGCGGCACTGGTTCAATGATCAGCGACTTGCAAGCCGACAAAGACATTCCGGTGCACGCTGCCTACGACCCGGGCTTTTTCCCTGACAATCGCGGTTGGGTGTTCCAAGGCACGCCGATTGGCGCAGCGTTCTGCACCACCGGCTTGTTGACTGCGGGCCCTGCGTCGATTGGCTTCACCGAACCACAATGCTCGTCGGTCGAAGGCGTGAGCTTGTACCAACACTTGGGCGCTGGCCTCAACGGTGGCGATTATTTCGTCATCAACGGGCAGTTCACCAGCGACAATCCAAGCGCATCAACCAGCAGCGATCCATCGTCGGGCTTCGGTGCTACTGCGAATATCAAGTTGACGCCGATGGTGTTCGACGGCACCCGCTTCACGGGCAAGCCATCGGTTACGGTGCCAAGCCCGAACGAAGGCGACAGCGTATTGTCACCATCGACACAACTAGTTGTGTCGCGCTTTGGTAGCAACGCTGGCCAGCTCGGTTATGTGTTGCGCAAAGTTAACGCGACGCCTAACGGCAACTCGTACGCCGTGACCACGCCGGAAGTTGCGCGTTACTGCACCACCGGTGGCAAGCCAGCGATTTCGTACGACGAAAAATTCATGGTCTTGCACCACTATGAAACCAACGGCTCGGCCAACATTCGCTTGGTCAACTTGGCTACCGGCGCAGTTACCCAAGTCACCAACATGAACCCTGGCCAACAAGCCATCTTCCCGCACTTCCGCTCGGACGGCTGGATCTACTTCTTGGTGCGCGACCGCAACAGCAACAAAGAATACGTCGTGGCGAGCGACGCCGCGCTGCGGTAGTTAGTTCGGCTCCAGCTGGATCAAAAGTTCACATTCGACCAAGCGGCGACGAGCCGTTCGATTGGCGCTAAGCGTTCACGCTCTTTGGCGCCAATCCAAACATCGAACGCAGCTCCGTTTGGGAGCGCCATGCCGATGATGCCGTTGCCGCCAAAGAAGCGGGTGCCGGAGGCTCGCCATGGTGAAAGCGGCAATGCGCCGATACGGTTCACGAGCCGCGTGAGTTGAGTTTTGGGGACCTCATCATGGTTCGCACCGAACGGCGCAGCAAAATTCGCTTCGAGCAGCAGCATTTGAATGAGGAATTCTGAAATGCTATCGGCCTCGCGCTGCCAGCCCGCAGCACCGTCGTTATACCGCACATAGACTGGCGGATCGTCGGCTGCGACGGAAGTTGCCCAGCTGCATACGCCTTGGTTTTCGATGTAAAATGCAATGCGGTCGTCTTCGACAACGAGTGCAGTTGCCGCTACGAGCTGATTTTGTGCATCGACGGGATGCTCGGCAACAAGCGCATAGAGCGTTCGCAAGGGCAACGGTAAAGGTAGCTCGTGCGCCAATGGTTGCGCATCGGCAGGGCAATTGAACCAACGGGCTGCAAACATTCGCATGGCTGCGATGCGTTCGCTGGTGGTGCTACTGGTGGTTAACGTAGCAATGAGTTCTTCGGGGGCTGGCGCGAGTGGTCGAAGGGCAGCTTCGACAAGGTGAGACCATAACGCTGCGGGTAGCGGCTCGGCAAATGCCAAAGCTACCTTGTAGCCATCGCGGGTTAGCTGGCCGCGTCGGGCGATTTGTGCAGGGCCCAACGCGAGCATGCCGTTTTTTTGTCGAACAAAGATCTGGAGCGGTGCGCTGCGTGCGGCTGGAGGGAGGTCGCGACTCCAACGCAGTTCGCTGCAGCTTGGCAACGCACCGCCGTCTTTGCCACGCAACGAAACCAGCAGGCCGAATTGTCCGTTGCTCATAAAAAATGGGCCATCAAGCGTGTCTTCGTCGAGGCTAAGTTGCTTCAGGCTATATTCGTGCAAACGGGCAGGTGGTCCGATGGGCAATGCGCACATGTAAAACTCGCAGGTGGTTGCGGCAAGGCGAGTCTATCACTACGCGCGGCGATTGGTGCCATGGCGCTACGCAACACGCCATCGCGCGTTACGCGCCGTGAAACGTCTTGGCGTCGACGACGAATCGATAGCGGACGTCGTTTTTGATGACGCGCTCGTAGGCTGCGTTGATTTGGTCAGCATTGATGACTTCGATGTCGGATACCACGTTGTGGGCAGCGCAGAAGTCGAGCATCTCTTGGGTTTCTTTGATGCCACCGATCATTGAGCCGACTAAGCGCTTGTTGCCGCCGAGCAAGGCAAACGCTGCCACTGGCGACGGCGTCGGCGGTACGCCAAGCAGGACCATGGTACCAAAGGTGCGCAGCAAGCCGAGATAGGCGTTGTAATCGTGCGGTGCTGAAATCGTGTCGATGATCAAATCGAATTGGCCGGCCAACGTGGTGAACGTGGCTGGATCAGTGCTAAGCGCAAACGCATGCGCGCCGAGGCGCGTTGCATCGGCTTGTTTGCTCGGTGAGGTGCTGAACATGGTGACATGCGCGCCCATGGCGACGGCAAGTTTGACCGCCATGTGGCCCAAGCCACCGAGGCCGACCACGGCAACCCGGTCGCCGGCTTTGCAATTCCACTGCCGCAACGGCGAGTAGGTGGTGACGCCTGCGCAAAGCAATGGCGCTGCGCCAGCAGGATCGAGGCCGGCTGGCACTCGCAACGCAAATGCTTCGGTCACGACAACATGGGTTGCGTAGCCGCCGTGGGTTGGCGTGGTGCGGTCCATTTCGGTGCTGTTGTAGGTGTACGCTGCGCCTTTTTCGCAAAACTGTTCGTGATGCGCGGTGCACGAACCACAGGTGCGGCACGAATCCACCAAACAGCCAACTCCGGCCATCTCGCCGACTTTGAGCTTGGTAACCTTGGCGCCTACGGCAACGACGCGGCCAACGATTTCGTGACCTGGCACCATCGGAAATGTTGAATTGCCCCATTCGCCACGGGCTTGATGAATGTCGGAGTGGCAGATGCCCGAGAACAGAATTTCGATTTCGACATCGTGCGGGCCAACCGCACGGCGTTCGACCGAGTAGGGTACGAGAGGTTTATCGGCAGCAACAGCAGCATACGCATTGGTTTTCATTGCGCGTAGGGTAGCTGGGGTTGCTCGACGAGCAAGCTCCGCGGCGCTGCTATCTACTGTTTCTTCAAAAACGCTGTCACACCTGGCAGCTCGGCTTTGCGTTGCACCGCACAAAGCTTGAGTTGTTCAAGCGCTTGGGCCATAGCGCGTGGCCCGCCGTTAAATGCTGCAACCTTGGCACCAAAAAGTTTCTCAATTTCTGGCACCAACGAGTCGTCGCACATCGGCACAAACGAATAGGCCAGGTAGGGGCGATACATCTCGGGCAGCTTGCCGGCGATCTTGTCGAAATTGGTTTTGATGAACTCGTAACCGATCGGGCGATTGTGCGCATCGGCGAATGCGCCTTGCAGCAGTGCTGCGGAGTCGCGCAGCTCAAACTCGTCGGTGAGTGAGATCGCCAAGGCTTGGCGCACAATGGCTGGGTCAACAAAGCTGCCCATCGCGCCAAGGAAGCGTGCGCGTTCGTCACGATCGTCGGTCTTCTTGGCGAGTTCGTGCAAGCGGTCGAAAAGCGCTTGATTGCCAAAGCGACCAGCCACCGCAAGCACGGTGTCGATCAGCTCAGCATCGACGCCTTTGCGGGTGTCGAGCCACGTCGTGGCCAGCGTTTGCGCTTCTTTGGCCAACGCAGCGTCGCGGCCTTGGATCGCCACCATCGCTAGCAAACGCGGCCTGAGCTGTTTGGTGTTGGCGTCCTCACCCGGCTTGCTGTGCCACGTGAGTTCACGCGCGCGTGCGCCATACAAGGCGCGCACAAAACGTTCATAGTTGCCACGCAACGCATCGGGCACCATGTCGTCGATCGAATCGACTGCACCGAGGGTTTCGTCGACGATCTGCCGGTGTTTGTCTTTGGCCAAGGCCGCGGCCAATTCCAGTGCTTGAGATTTTGGTACGTCGCCGCTGAGCACCAGCGCATTAATGTCGCCAAGCAAACCGATGCGTTCTGGCAACGACAGCGTGGCCGCCTTGGCTAGCAGCTTCGGCAACAAGTCGCCCTGCAGGCGCATGCGGTAGTAGCCGATGCTGTCTTGATTCGGCAATATCCAGGTTGGGCATGCTGGTAGCGATAGGTCGGCGTCGGCAGTGGTCATCGTGGTGCAAGCGGTCGTCGGCAATGATTTGTCTTGCGCCAATTTGCTGTCGAAACCCAAACGTACGCACACTGGCAACGTCCAGGTTTGCTTAGGGTCGATCTTCGAGCCGGTTGGTGCGTAACGGCTTTGCGTCAAGTGCAGTTTCGATTGTGCGCCGTTGCAGCTCAACGCAAACGTCACCAGTGGCACGCCGCTGCGGCGTACGAACGCGTCGAACATCGGGCGCATGTCGGTGCCGGCGGCTTCGGTCATAGAGCCAACGAAGTCTTGGTAGGTTGCGTTGCCGAAAGCGTGTTTTTGCATGTGCAAGCGCACGCCGCGTTGGAACGTTTCAGCACCGATGCTGCGCTCGATCATGTTGAGCACGGCTTGGCCTTTTTCATAGGTAATGCCATCGAAGGCATTGGCAATATCATTGGTTGTTGCGATCGGCTGATGAATGGCGCGCGCCGATTCGAGGCTGTCGTTGCGCATGACGGCTGATTTGGCGCCAACCGCGTCGACCGCGACTTGCCACTCGGGCTTGAATTGCGCGGTGATTTTGCTTTCGAGCCAATTGGCAAATGATTCGTTGAGCCAGGTGTCGTCCCACCAAGCCATCGTGACGTAGTCGCCAAACCATTGGTGCGCGATTTCGTGAGCTACCACGGTGGCATAGTTTTTCTCGTCGGCTAGTGTGCGTTCGGCCGGCTTGGTAACCATCAAGGATTGCCGAAACGTAATGAGCCCCGGATTCTCCATTGCGCCAGCGTTGAAGATCGAAACTGCCACGACATCAAGCTTGGGGTAGGGATACGGAATGCCGAAATAGTCTTCGAGCAGGGTCAAGATCGGGATCGTGACATCGCGCGGATACGCAACATCGGCAGTCCGGCCACGTGGCACCACCATGCGCACCGGCGCGCCGTGGCGGGTTTTGCCAGCATCGACGAATTCGAACGGCCCGACGGCAAATGCCACCAGATAGCTCGGCAACGGTTTGGTTTCTGCGAAGCGCACAGCTTTGTTGCCATTGGCTTCGTTGGTTTCGCTTTCGATTGGCGTATTGGCTACCGCAATCAAGTTTTGTTTGGTGTGCAGCGTGAGTTGCCACGGCACTTTGTAGCTAGGCTCGTCGAAGCAGGGGAAAGCTTGCCGTGCATCGGTGGCTTCGAATTGCGTGAAGGCGTACCACTCGCCACCTTCTTTGGCGGTGTAAATGCCGTCGCCATCGCCGGGATGAATCTGGCCGTGATAGGCGATCGTGAGCGTGGCGATGCCGGGGGCCAATGGCTGCGCGAACTTTAAACCAAGAAAATCGCCGCTGGTGGTAGCGGTTGCTTTTTGGGTTTGGCCGGCGGCGGTAATCGTGGCGTTGTCGACCGTGATTTCGTGAGCATTGAGCCACAACCGAGATGTCGTTTCGGTGATTTGTAACTCGGTGGTGATCGTGCCAGTGAATGTCGTGGCTGCAGGATCGAGCGTTAGATCGACCGCGTTGCGCAGGGGCCGCGCCACGGTTGGCAAGCGCAGGGTTGGCGGCGAATCTGCTGTCGGTTTGCCGGTGTTGTCCCACGGACTAGCGACGTTAGCGGCAGGCGTTGGCGTTGCTGCCGTCGGTGTTGGCGTCGCGGCCGTGCGTGGCGTCGGTGCGCTACAACTTGCTGCAAGCAGCAGCAAAAACATTCGACCGAATTTGAGTTCGAGCATGGGCTGCAGTGTGCGAACAGATCAACGACCCGTCAACGTCGCGCCGTTGTCGCAATTGATGTCGCATTACCGTCGCAGCTCAAAAAAAAGTGCAAATGCTGCTGACATGGACCACTGTACGTTTGTACAGTAGTTGAATGCAAGCGGTTTTCCGTCGAGTTGTTGCCCGATGAGCGGTAGCTACGCGCCGCTTTGGTGCAAAACCAATTTTTCGTTTCTTGAAGGTGCGAGCCATCCATCGGAGTTGGTGGAAGAAGCGCAGCGGCTTGGCTTGCGCTCGATTGCCATCACCGATCGCGACGGCGTCTACGGCATGGTGCGGGCCTATAAAAAGGCCAGCGAAGTTGGCATCAACATCATCGCTGGCGCGCAAGTTACCGTCGCTGCGCCGAATAGTTACGTGGCGTCGTCACCGCTGTCATCAGTGCCGCCACGCGCCGGCCATATCCGCAGCGGCTTGCACGCTGATGATTTTGCCGATGATGAACCGAACGAGCGAACGCTAAGGGATGGCCGGCATGGAGCGAACGAGCGAACGCTCGGAGCGGGATGGATCCATTCTGACGAAGAACATCCGCCGACGGTGGTTGGTTATCGACGTGGTCGACCACGTGCACCCGCACGCACCAAACGTAGTGGTGGCAACAGCAACCCAGCGCAAGGTTTGTTAGGTGCTGCGCCAACACCCGCGAGCGGCATCACTGCGATTGCGCCAGTGATTGCAGCGCCAGCAGCCACCTCAAACCTAGTGTTGTTAGCGTGCAACCGCGAAGGCTGGGGCAACTTGGTGCGGCTGATCACCGTCGGTCGGCGCCGCTGCGACAAAGGTGCCTCGGTGGTGTCGTGGGCTGAAGTTTGTGCGCATAGCGCGGGCCTCATTGCGTTGTGGGGCGGCGAGCGCAGCTTGATGCTCGACGACGCCGAGCCAGCAGCGTTGCGCGTTGGCAACGAGTTGCGCGATGCCTTTGGTGATCGTTTGTATGCGATGGCAACCCGGCATCGCCACGCCGAAGATGGCCGACGGGAAGCGCGGTTGCGTGCACGTGCGCGTGCATTACGTGTACCAGTCGTGGCGTCAACCGAAGTGCTGTATCACTCGCGAGCACGGCGGCCGATGCAAGATGTGTTGGCGTGCATTCGCGCCGGCGTTACGCTGGCGACGGCTGGCCGTATCATTCGTGGCAACGATGAATATGATCTCAAAGCACCGTCGGTGTTTTCGCGTTTGTGGGCCGATGCGCCAGCCGAAGTTGCACGCACGCTTGAGATTGCATCGCGCTGCACGTTTTCGTTAGCCGAGCTGCGCTATCGTTATCCGTCGGAGCGCTTGCCTAGCGGCATTACCTCGGCCGAGCATCTGCGCAATCTGACGTGGGATGGCGCGCGGGCGCGTTATCGTGGCCCAATTCCCGACGATGTTGCGCGGCAATTGACGTCGGAACTCGCATTGATCGAAGAGCTCGATTACCCCGGCTACTTTTTGACCATGTACGAAATCGTGGCGTACTGCAAACGCCGCGACATCTTGTGCCAAGGCCGCGGCTCGGCTGCGAACTCGGCGGTTTGTTATTGTTTGGGCATCACCGCCGTCGATCCGGTGCGCATGGGCCTGTTGTTCGAGCGCTTCTTGTCGCGCGAACGCGCCGAGCCGCCCGATATCGACCTTGATATCGAACACGAGCGTCGCGAAGAAGTAATCCAGCACGTCTATCATGTGTACGGGCGTGAGCACGCAGCGATGGTGTGCAACGTGATTCGCTATCGGCCGCGCTCGGCGATTCGCGATGTTGGCAAAGTGTTGGGCATTCCGGAAACTGCGCTCGATCGCGCTGCCAAGATGACCTCGATGTGGGGTGATGTCGACGAAGATGCCTTGGCGACAGCAGGGTTGTCGCAAGGCGGTAGCGCTGCAGCTGCAAGCAATGGCAACACCATACGTGACCCGGGCTTGCCAAGCGAAACCGTCTTGTTAACCGGCTTGATGACCGCGATGTCGGATGTTGGCGCCAGCGATACGGCGCGCAATAAAATCACGCAGTCGACCACGGCGTTGTTGCTGCGCTTGGCTGGCGAAATCGTCGAGTTCCCGCGCCATTTGTCGGTGCATCCCGGCGGCTTTTTGCTTGGCCACGAACCCGTGCACCAACTGGTGCCGATTGAAAACGCAGCGATGGCGGGGCGCACGGTCATTCAGTGGGACAAAGATGACCTTGAAGACTTAGGGTTGTTCAAAGTCGACTTGCTTGGTCTCGGTGCCTTACATCATGTGCATCTGTGCTTGGATCTGCTGCGCAAACATCGGGGCATTGAGCTGTCGATGGCGACGATTCCTGCCGAAGATCCTGATACTTATGATCTGATGTGCACGGCCGATACCGTCGGCGTGTTTCAGATCGAAAGCCGAGCGCAGATGTCGATGCTGCCGCGGCTGCGGCCACGCACGTTTTACGATTTGGTGGTTGAGATCAGCTTGGTACGGCCCGGCCCGATCAGTGGTGGCATGGTGCATCCGTATTTGCGGCGCCGACGCGGCGAAGAAAAAGTCGAATATCCGCATCCATGTTTGGAGCCGGTGCTCGCCAAAACGTTGGGTATCCCACTGTTTCAAGAGCAAGTGATGAAGCTCGCCGTCGTCGCTGCTGATTACACGCCAGGCGAAGCCGATCAGCTGCGCCGCGATATGGCGGCGTGGCGGCGCTCGGGCCGCATCGAAAAACATCGCGACCGTTTGATCTCGCGCATGGAGCAAAAAGGCATCGCCCGCGAATTTGGCGAGCGCGTGTTTGAACAGATTCGTGGCTTTGGTGAATACGGCTTTCCCGAAAGCCATGCCGCGAGTTTTGCGTTAATCGCTTATGCAACGTCGTGGCTGCGTCGGCACTACATGGCAGAGTTTACTTGCTCATTGCTCAACGCGATGCCAATGGGCTTCTATTCGGCTGCCACCATCGTCGGTGATGCGCAACGCCATGGCGTCGAGATTCGCCCGATCGATGTCACGTGCAGCGAGTGGGGCTGCACGTTGGAAGCGCTGGTCGAAGACTCGTCATCCTTTGCCATTCGCATGGGCCTGCGTTGGATCAAAGGCCTGCAACTCGACGATGCTGAACGCATCATGGCCGCACGCCAGAGCCGGCGTTTTGTTGACTTGGAAGATTTTGTGCGGCGGACCCATCTGCACGGCAATGCGCAAACCGCGCTCGCCGAAGCCGGTGCGCTCGAAGCGATACCTGCTTCGGCACGCGATGCAGCGCGCGGCAGCAAAGCCACCCGGCGCGATGCGCTGTGGCAAACCGCAGGCTGGGCAGTGCGCCAGACCGATAGCTTTTCGCTGGGCGGCGATGTTGGCCAAACCACAGCCTTTGCTAGCCTGAGCAAGCTCGACGAGATTTTGTGGGATCATCGCACCAGCGATCATTCGCCGCGCGGCCATCCATTGGGGCCGATGCGCGACGAATTGCGCGCACGGCGCATGCCCGATGCGCAGAGCATCGCTCGATCGCGTCATGGGCAACGCGTGCAATATGTGGGCGTTGTCATTTGTCGGCAACGGCCTGCCACTGCATCGGGCGTCACGTTCATGACGCTCGAAGATGAAACCGGTTTTGTGAATCTGGTGGTTTGGGCGCCAGTGTTCGAGCAATACGCGATCATCGCGCGCAGCCAATCACTGCTTGGCGTCACCGGTACGTTGCAAGTGCAAGAAGGCATCGTGCATCTGATTGCCGATACCTTATGGGTGCCGGAATTGTCGCGGCCTGTTGCCGCCATCGCCAGTCGCGATTTTCACTGAAGCGACGACGCCGTTCATCGGGCAATCCTGCTGCGTAACGCGAAATGTTTGTAATGCGGCCAACGCGAAAAGTCTAAAGCTTATAACCAAAGTGCGCAGTGCCGTGCACAGCATGTGACGACGCGGCGCGCGGACATTCGTGCGCAGCCGAAACCGCCCACAATGGTGCGAAACCTCGACGCTTGACACAGCAACGCACAGGTTTGCCTACATTGCCCGATGCTCACCGATGCTCAATTAGTGAGGTTCGGTACGAATTGCACATGAATTGAGACTCACAGTCCGCGCTTTTTGCTGCCTTGGCGTTGCAGCCAGTTGTTTGCAGACCGACACGGCACCTCGCTGTGATCCTGCAATCTAAAAGTTGCGACTGGGATGGCACGCTCCATGAAGAAAGGGCGAGCATGACCAACTCGCTAAAACGTGTATTCATGTTCTCGCTGTTTGCATTGCCGGCAGCAGGTTGTGCGGTTGCTGACGCGCCAACGACGTCGTCAACTGCCGGTGAATCTTTCGAAGAGTTCGAAGCTAGCACCTACCGCGAGCCATGGGACGGCGGTGTGTACATCGTCAATGGTGATACGCCGATTGTCGACGAAAAAGCGCTGTACGAGTTTTGGCAATCGTTGCAGCAAGGCAATCTAATCGTCGACAATAACGGCGGCACTGATAGTAAATGGAATGACACCCAGAAGCTGAATCTGACTTACTGTGTCAGCAATTCGTTTGGTGCGAACAAAGCTAAAATCGTTGAAGCCATGCGGCAAGCCACCGACCTCGGGTGGGAAACCCGAGCGAACGTGAACTTTGTCTACCTGTCGGCGCAAGATGGGAACTGCACATCTGCGAACAACACGGTGGTCTTCAACGTGAACCAAGTCAGCGGCCAACCTTATTTGGCCCGCGCGTTCTTTCCAAACCAGCCGCGCAATGCACGCGAAGTGTTGGTTGATACGTCGTCATTTGACCCATCGCTTACGTGGCCGCTCGCGAATATCGTTTCGCATGAACTCGGCCACGCGCTTGGCTTTCGGCACGAACACACCCGGCCCGAAGCTGGCACCTGCTTTGAAGACACTAATTGGCGCCCACTGACGCCGTATGATTCGGCGTCGGTGATGCATTATCCACAATGCAACGGCAGCTCGGCGAACTTAGCG
>JAKQOD010000165.1 GCA_029565465.1 Deltaproteobacteria bacterium | reverse complement strand
CGCCGTAGCGCTGTAGTATGCCGGTGAGACGGGTTCAATAGTGGGAGGACTGACGACGATGGCAACAACACACGGCGTAGTGAAGTGGTTCAACGAAACCAAGGGGTATGGGTTCATTCAACGCGCCGACGGCACCGAAGTCTTCGTGCACTACGCGTCGATCGAAACCGAAGGTTTCAAAACGCTCAGCGAAGGGCAGGCCGTCGAATACGACGAGCAACAAGGACCAAAAGGTTTATTCGCTGCCCGCGTCCGCGCTGTCGATTAAACCCTGATATTGAAAATCCCCGACGTATAATGGCAGTCATGACCGAAGCGGATCTGCCAACGCTCAGCGCTCTGGCGAATGACATACGTATTGGTGGCGTTCATCGGGGCAATCTGACATCGCTAGGTGATGCCGTAGCAGTGGTTTACATCAAAGCCCTGCTTCCACATGCAACACAACAGAGCAATGGACAATGGCGCGTCCGTCGCGAAGGCCTGGACATTTGCGCTAACGTGCGAATCTCGGGCCGCGTCGCCTATGCTGATGTCGTCTCCATCAAAACACTTAAAACTAAAACACCCAAGTTGCCAGCGGTGCCGAAAAAGACGCCTCGCAAGCGCACCATCCGTCCCCGCAGCTAACAATTCTGTCGCGCATTTGCCGCACGCGCCGCGCCATCATCCATCAACAGTGAAATACTACCGCCATGCCCAAGCCGCCCGCCGTACGCGCCAAGCGCAAGGTCATTGTCGCCACAGAGCCGCAGCGCGGCGGCCGACGCAACGGCGCTGGGCGCAAGCCGCTCGATGCCGCCAGCGAACGTGTCATGCTCACGTTGACCGCAACGCAAATTGCCGGCTTGCGCACCGAATTTCCGGAGCTGCCGCTCGCAACAGCCTCGCGCGAAGCTATCGATCGCTACTTGCAGTCAAAAAATCGTCGCTAGCACCGACGACCGCCAACGGTCACGCGTTTTTGTTAGCGATTCATGTTTGATTTATATTGCTTTTAATCAAACACATAATTAGAGTGCCTCCATGGTTGCGCATCGCAACCTCCCGGCGAGGAGCCGGGCCAACCGCCGAGGAGGCACCATGTCACCGAAGATTCTCGAAGCTCGCGCCGCGCTTAAAGCCCTGGGTTACAACACCCGCCAAGTTTCCATCCGCCAAGCGCACAGCACGTTGCGCTTTACGATTCGCGACGCAGCCATCAACCTTGCCGCGGTCTATGCGATCGCGCGCGACGCCGAACAGATCAGCCGTTGCAGCGTCTCCGGCGAAATTCTTTGCGGCGGCAACACCTTTACTGATGTTTGCTTGGCCGACGACGTTGCCGCGACACTCCGCGCACCGCTGCAGGCGGCTCTCGCGGCAGCCGGTGAAAGCGAACACTACGATCTGAGCGCGGTGCCAGGCCTTGCCGGCGTATCAGTCTATCGCTGCGATCCTTGGACATGGAGCAGCAATCGCACCTATACGCGCACGAGCACGCCGCTTGAGGCCGCGTTCGCTGCCTGGTGGCACCTCAACGTGGTGGCGCCTCCTGTTCCTGGCCCGGCATAGCCGGCACACTCCGCGCGCGCCGCGCATAGCGCAAGCCTGCGAGCGTCGTCTAGGATGCGCGTAACGTTACCTTGCACCGCCAAAGACATCATGAGCGCAGGCATCCTTCAATTCACCTACAGCGATGACGTTCGCATCGCCGCTGCACTGGCAGATCGCAAGCTGCCAGCGCACGCCGAGCTCCCGTTGAGCGCCGCCGACTTGCGCGCGTTTGACCAACGCGCCTGGCAACACGTGCGCAAATCACTCGCGCCAGATGGCACCGTGCTGGTTACGTTTGCCGAACAAGTATCGACCGAAACTCAGCCGCTCGCGTGGATTCTTGATCGCATCGATCAGCTACGCCAAGCGTCGCAGCCAACCACAAGCGCCACGGTTGCAGCACCAACCCGCAAACCCAAGGCAGCCCAACCCGCGCAAGCAGCGCCCGTTATTGAGGCGCTCTTGCTGCTCGTAGCGCCCGAAGCCCTCGCGCAATTTCGCGGCCCCGATGGCATTGCCGATGGCGAACTCTACCGCCTCGCCAAATCGTATATAGCGCAACTCACCGAGCTACCCCTGTGGCAACCACCGCGCCGCGTTGCATGGGATCCGCTAACCAAACCCACGCGCGCTGAATTCGCCACCATCACCGAGATCCGCGCCGTGCTTGCACGCTCCGCACTCGCCGCCGTTGCCAACTTAGACGCCACCATCAAGGCCGCCACCTTCGATGACGC
>JAKQOD010000958.1 GCA_029565465.1 Deltaproteobacteria bacterium | reverse complement strand
CTTGCCGATCGATATTGCAGCGCCACAAGTGTCGGCGTCGGCAAGCCCAACTGAAGTGCGGCTAGGCACGCCGTTCACGTTGTTCGTCACCGCGAGTTTTGGCCCTAACGTCACTGTCAATCTCGCTGACCCACTCGACGTCGGCGATGCGTTTGAAGTTCGGCGGCGCGTTTCGAATGATCGCAAGCGCGCCGATGGGCAAACCGTGCGTGAATGGCAATTCGAAGTCTTCCCTTGGGAGCTTGGCGAGATGGCGGTGCCGCCGCTGGTAATCACCTACACCATCGGTGGCAATGCTGGCCAGGTTGCCACCAACGCCGTGCCCATGCGCATCGTCGGCACCCTTGGAGAAATCGACGATGGCACCAAGTTGCGGCCGCCACTACCACCCAAAGCGATTTTGGAACGCAGTTGGTATTGGGCCTATGTTGCTGGCGTTGCGCTGGCGAGTTTGATGATATCGGCGTTGGCGTGGCGGAGGTGGCGCAAGCGTCAGCGTTATGCGCAACGTCTCACCGGTGGCGCGATCGCTTGGCGCAACCTTGACGGCATCGACAAACAAGCGCTGGCACGCTTAGCCGCGATCACCGAATCCGGCGTGCTGACGAACGACGTTATTCGCGGTTACGCTGAAATGGCAGCGGTGTTGCGCGACTTTGGTGGTCGCAAGTTCGGTTTTGCCTCGGCTGATAGCACCACCCGCGAGTGGCTGGCCAAGTTTCGTGCGCGGGCGCCGGTTGCGCTACATGCCGATTATGCAGCCTGGTTCGGCCCGGCCGACTTGGCCAAATATGCAGCGCAAGCATATACGCCCGAGCAAGCGCATGCTGCGTGTGCCACCGCGCGCGACTTGATCATCGCAGCGTGTGCACCACCAGCCGGACCAAGCTCCGAGGCCCGCGACGCCGATTCTTCGGCCGGCTTGGGAGCGAACCAATGAACCGTCAACCTCCCGTGGCTTGGCAACGATGGTTGCATTGGCTTATGCCCTGGCTGTTGCTGCTAGGCGCGGCCACGGCTGCAGGCGTGCCGACGTTGCGTGCCTTACGGCGCTACGCGAACCATCATCAGTTGGTCTGGCAAACGCCCTACGCCGGCGGCCTCGTCGGCGCTGCCTTGTTGCTGGGCTGTTTGTTGTTCTGGAGCAGTGCGGGGCGTGTGCCAACCCTTGGTTTTTCGCAAGTGGCGATGGCTCGACATCGCGGCTGGCGATGGTGGCTTGCCGATATGCCGCACGTGTTGCGCTTGCTGGCAATCGCGGCGCTCAGCGTCGCGTTGATGCGGCCAACTACGTTCAAAACGGTAAGCCGTGAGATCGACAGCATCGACATTATGTTGGTCTTCGATCTGTCGAAGTCGATGGAAGAAAACGACATGGCGCGCGACCGGCTCGATGCAGCCCAACGCGTGGTGCGCCGATTCTTGAAGAAAAGCAAAAACGACCGCATCGGCCTTGCGGTGTTTGCGCAAGTTGCGATGTTGCAGTGCCCCTTGACGTCCGATACCCGGACGCTCGATCAGATCGTGGCGGACTTGCAGATCGGCGATGTGCCAGAAATGGGTACGGCGATCGGGGACGGGTTAGCCTTAGCCCTGGCGCAACTGCGTAAGTCGGATGCCAAGTCGAAGGTTGTGGTGCTGCTGTCCGATGGCGATAGCAACATGGTGAGCCAGTTCGATACTGATGACGCCGCTGCAGCCGCGCGCGCGATGGGAGTCAAGGTCTACACCGTGTTGGTGGGTGCCGAGAACACCGACATCTTTGGCGGCATGGCGGTGAATCCCGAAACGTTGCAAAGCATCGCACGCCTAACGGGTGGTGCTTTTTATCGCGCTACCGACGAGAAGAGCTTCGAAGGTGGCTTTGCCAAGGTGCGTGAGACGCTCGATAAAACCAAACGGAAAACCACCGAGCGCATTCCTGAACATGAGTTGTTCGTGTGGTTTGCGCTTGCTGCGCTGTTGTTGTTGGCGTGCGAACAATTGCTACAAGCAACCCTGTTTCGGAGGCTGCCATGAAGGCACTCCAGTTTGCCAACATCGAACGTTTGTACTGGATACCAGTGGTGCTGGCCGTGGTCACGCTGCTGCCCTGGTACGCTAGCTGGCAGCGGCGACGCGGCATGGCGCGCTTGGGTGATCCAGGGTTGCTGTCACGGTTGGCGGCATCGGTATCGCGGCCACGACGAATCATCAAAAGTGTGCTGTTTGGTACGGCTGCCTTGCTGCTGGTGTTCGCGCTCGCGCGACCGCAGATCATCGCGCGGCGACGCATCGAAATCCAAGGCATGGATGTTGTGGTTGCCGTCGACGCATCAAAGTCGATGATGGTTGCCGATGTGGAACCTGTGGTCGCCAAAGGCGAAGCAACGCGGCTGGCACGCGCCCGTGCGTACGCGCTTGATTTAATCGCGCAGTTGCCGGGCGATCGCATCGCACCGATGGTATTTGCCAGTGGCACGGCGCATTTTCCACTAACGGCCGACGCCGAAGCGGCGAGCAACTTTCTAACGAGCATCGGGCCGGCCGATTTGCCGCAGGGCTCGGATTTGGTGCTGACGGTGAAGGCTGGGCGCTGTTTATTGCGGCCTGATTTGTACGATCAAGAGAAGTGCTCGAACGTGACGGGGCGACGTGGCAACGGTGGTAGCGAGTTGTGGAAGCCTGCGGCCAAAGATGCCGCAAGCAAAAATGCCAAGCCCACCGACGAAGAAATTGAAGTTGAGACCGAAGAGCGTGGCAAAGCGATCGTGCTGATCACAGACGGCGGGGAAGACATTCCTGGCGTGCAAACCCAAGTGCAATTGGCCAATCAGTTGGGCATCGCCGTGTTTGTTGTTGGCATCGGTTCCGACGAAGGTGGTGAAGTCTATGACATCGACGGCAATGGCAAGCGCACCAAGCCGAAGCACGACAAAGCTGGCAACCTTATTGTGTCTCGGCGCGAAGGCGCAGCGTTGACTCAAATGGTTGGGCCCACGCGTTACTTTGCCGAAGCCGGCGCTGGTGATGTGGCGGTGACGCCGTTGGTTGAAGCGTTACAAACCGCGGCGCGCGGCAAAGCGTCGAAAGTTGTTACCCGCCCGACTGACATTTTCACGCCGTTCGTGTTTGCTGCGTTTCTGTTGTTGTTGATCGAAGGCGTGATCAGCGAGCGGCGGCGCCGGTTGTATCCCGATCAACCTCGCACCGTGGAGCGTAAGTGATGGCTGGAGCGCCTTGGATGTGGCAGACTCGTGGGGTGTCACGTCGTTGGGCCAACGCAGTTTGCGCAGTCGCGATGCTGTTACTAGGTGGCGCGTGGGAGCCGTTTCGGTCGCCTAATCCTGCCGTGGATGCTGGCAATCAAGCGTATCGCGAAGGGCGCTATGGCGATGCGGTGAAAGCCTACGACCAAGCCGAGCAGCAAGGAGTTGATCGAGCGGGCTTGGCCTACAATCGTGGTTCTGCGTTGCTGAAACAAGCCGAAGGTGATCAAACTCCTGCCCGTGCGCAAATGTTGGAGCGTGCTGCCGAGGAGCTTCGCAAAGCCGAAACATCGACGGATGCGCGAGTGCGGAGCGCAGCGAGCTACAATCGCGGCAACGCATTGATGGGGCTTCAGCGACTCGACGATGCGATCAGCGCGTACAAAAACGCCGTTCGACAAGATCCTGCGAACGATGATGCACGGAGCAATTTGGAACTGGCAATGAAGCGCCGCCAAAAGCAGCAGCAACAACAGCAGCAGGGGCAGCAAGGTCAGCAGGGGCAACAGGGCCAGCAAGGCCAGCAGGGGCAACAAGGTCAGCAAGGCCAGCAAGGTCAGCAAGGTCAGCAAGGCCAGCAAGGCCAACAAGGCCAGCAACAAGGCCAGCAGGGGCAACAAGGCCAGCAGGGGCAACAAGGCCAACAAGGTCAGCAAGGCCAACAAGGCCAACAAGGTCAGCAAGGCCAACAAGGCCAACAAGGCCAACAAGGCCAACAAGGCCAACAAGGCCAACAAGGCCAACAGGGCCAGCAGGGGCAACAGGGCCAGCAGGGGCAGCAGGGCCAGCCTAATAAGTCTGGCAAAAACGTACCAAGAGCGAAGCCTCCCAAAACGCCAACCGACCGCAAGCTCGACGATCTAGATAAAGAATCGCAAAAGCTCAAGCGCCAACAAATCCGCGAACGCAATGGCGGCTGGGGCGGACCTGAACGCGATTGGTGACGATGGCTCGCCTATTTGCGATTGCACTGGAGCCAGCGTTGCAGGTTCGCATCAGCGAAGCCTTTGGCAGCCCTGCTACCGACGTCAGCGCAACTGGCCTGGCAACGTTCGTCGCCACAACCGTAGCCAACGATGTCGTTGTGATTGACGCCAACGCGGCACAACGCCATGCCTCGTCGCTGCTTGCCGGCCTCGGCGCTGCACGTTGGTTCGTTGTACATCAACCCGATGCCGCAGCGGTGGCCGCCGCCGCCGACACCGCGATACAGCTCGGCATTGCCGAGTTGCTTGCGGCCGACACGCCCGTGGTCGCCCTGCGCTTGCGGTTCGGCGTCGCCACGCAGCGCGACAACAGCGTGGCGCGGCCCGAGCTTCGGCAACCGCGCAAGAGCGACATCATTATCGGCAGCGGTGCGTGGCATAAAGAGTTGTTCGATCGCATCAATATGGTTGCGGTCACCGACGTTGCGATCGCCATTTTTGGCGAAAGTGGCACTGGCAAAGAACTGGTGGCGCGCACGATTCATCGCAGTTCACTGCGCCGTGATGCACCGTTTGTCGTCGTCAACTGCGCGGCGATTCCGGCAGCGCTGCTCGAAGACGAATTGTTTGGCCACGTGCGCGGCGCGTTCACCGATGCCACGCGTGATCGCGAAGGCCTTATCGCTGCCGCTGCCGGTGGTACCTTGTTCCTCGATGAAATCGGCGAACTGCCGCTGCCGCTGCAAGCCAAGCTGTTGCGGTTTTTGCAAAGCCACGAAATTCGGCGCATCGGCGACGACACCGATCGCTTCGTCGATGTGCGGGTTGTAACTGCAACTAACCGCGATTTGATGCGTGCGATTGCGGACGGCACCTTTCGTGAAGACTTGTACTACCGCATCGCAGTGTTTGCGTTGAGCTTGCCGCCGCTGCGCGAACGCCGCGCCGACATTCCGTTGTTGGTGCATCATTTGGTGGCGCGCTTGCAAACGCGCCTTGGTCGCAAGTTTCACGGCGCTTCGCCAGCGGCACTCGAAGCCCTGGCGCGTTACCCCTTTCCTGGCAACATTCGCGAGCTCGAAAATAAACTGCACCACGCCATGGTTGTCGCTGCCGGTGAGTGGATCGAACCCGATGATCTTGGCCTACCAGCGATCGCTGCGGCACCCGGCGAGTTGGATTTGGCTCAGCCGTTTCGCGATCTCAAAGCCGAAGCCGTCGCACAATTTGAGCGCCACTACATCGTCGAGCTCATGACTGCCACCGGCGGCAACATCGCCGAAGCCGCGCGCCGCGCCGATATCGACCGCAAAAACATTTGGGCGCTGCTCAAACGTTACGGCTTGGAACGCGCTAACTTTGTGAAGAAGTAGCAGCGACTAGCTGAGCTTCGCCAAGGCGTCACGCAAACGCGCGAGGCCCTTTTCGATATTGGCCATTGAGCATGCGTACGACAACCGGACGTGGCCGGGTGCACCAAAGCCCGAGCCTGGCACCACCGCAACTTGACCAACTTCCACCAACCAGTCGCACAGCTGCACATCGTCGTCGAGGACCGCGCCCTCGGGCGATTTTTTGCCGATGAATGCAGACAGATCAGGGAACGCGTAGAACGCGCCTTGTGGCTCGGCGCAGGTAACGCCAGGAATCGCACGCAGCAACTTCACCATTGCAAGGCGGCGTTCATCAAACGCTTTGCGCATGGTTTCGACGCAATCTTGCGGGCCGGTTAGCGCGGCCAAGGTTGCAATTTGCGAAATATGCGTCGGGTTCGAGGTCGATTGGCCTTGGATCTTGGCCATCGCTGCAATCAACGGTTGTGGCCCTGCGGTGTAGCCGATGCGCCAACCTGTCATGGCGTAGGTTTTCGACACGCCGTCGACGAAGATGGTGCGTTTGGCAACCTCAGGCGACAAGCTCGCGATCGACACGTACTGCGCCGTGCCGTACACCAATTGCCGATAGATATCGTCGGAGATGACCAGCAAGTCTTTTTCGACGACGACTTTGGCTAACGCTTCGAGTTGCGTCCGCGTGTAAACCGCGCCGGTCGGGTTGGATGGATTGTTAAGCACGATCGCGCGCGTGCGCGACGAGCAGGCATCGGCAACGGCCTGTGCCGTAACGGCAAAGTTGTCGTCGGCCGTCGTCGGCAAAATCACCGGCCGGCCGCCGGCCAGCATCACCATGTCGGGGTACGACACCCAATATGGCGCGGGAATCAGCACTTCGTCGCCTGGGTCGAGCAACGCCATAAACAAGTTGTACAAGCTGTGCTTGGCGCCGTTGGACACCAACACTTGTTCGGGTTTGATCGCGGTGTTGTGCACGCGCGACAGTTCGTCGGCGATCGCCGTGCGCAGTGGCAGGATGCCGCCAACTTCGGTGTACTTGCCAACCATCTTGCCAAGCGAATCTTGCGCTGCAGCTTTGATGTGGTCAGGCGTATCGAAGTCAGGCTCACCAGCACCGAAGCTCACCACGTCGACGCCAGCGGCTTTGAGCTTGGCGGCTTTGGCCGTGACCGCGAGCGTGATCGACGGCTTGATAGGATCGAGACGAGAAGCGATTTTGATCGGCGTTGGCATTTCGCGCGCGACTTTACTACAGCTAGTGCGGTGACGCGACCACGGCGGCTGCCAACTCCGCTTGGATCGCAGCGCAATTGGCTGCTTTTATCGTGTGCAGGCGTTGCAGGTGAGCAGGTGCTGGGAGGTGTCGCTTGTCGAGGTACATCTGATAGCCCGTGACGAGGGTGTCGACGTGTTCAATATCGCTGGTCGTTGCGCAGTCAAGCGTCAGCACATAGTTGCGCAATGCTGCATCGAAGGTTGCAAGCGCGGTTGGGTCGGACTGGACAACGGTCAGCGCGCGATCGGCCACTGCGCGCCAGTTGCTGCGGTGTTCGATGTAATCATTCCATTGCAGGTAGTCGCCGAGCAACAAGAGTGGTTCTTCAAATCGCGAGCTGTCGACCACGGTATTGC
Organism: Deltaproteobacteria bacterium; assembly: GCA_029565465.1. Classification (GTDB taxonomy): domain Bacteria; phylum Myxococcota_A; class Polyangia; order Haliangiales; family Haliangiaceae; genus JABFXX01. The sequence continues at coordinate 604 of JAKQOD010000958.1, read as the reverse complement.
GGCACAGGCGTAGAAACTCACCGCCACGCAGGTGCAGCGTCGTCGCCGATTGCAGCGCAACGAGACATTCAGCGTTGTAAGTTTGAAAGCAATAGCCGTCCGTGCGCGGATTGGCCAACAACGTTGCAGTATCAACTGGTGCGTAGCTGTGCAATGCACGGCTCCGGCGTTCGCAGCGCGGGGCGGCTTGAACTTGCAAGGCTGTTTCAAAATCGAGCAAGCGCGCTTCGAGTACCTGGCCCGCATTGAGCTTGTCGAGCATGAGATAGCTAGCGATTACCGCGTCGGTCGCGAGTGGATCGAGCCGACGCCAACTCGCCAGGTTTTCGATCGGCCAGGCGACATCGCTGCGAAACGCCACCATCGCGCCGAGGTCGTCACGTGCGGCATCGGCGTACGCTGCGTCAAGCGCGCCCAGCGATTGCACCATGATGCGCATGCCACCGTGATAGTCACCGCTGCGGTAGACGCACCAAGCGCGCCAGTAGTTGGGCAGGGTGGGAACGTTGCAGGCTGGCAAGTCGGCTGGCTTCGGCATCGAGGGGGCTTCGACCGGCGCTCGCTCCAATGGCCAAAGCGCGTTGCTACTTGCGAGCGCTGGGAT
>JAKQOD010000956.1 GCA_029565465.1 Deltaproteobacteria bacterium | reverse complement strand
GTGCACGCCGATGCACCGCTGACGCCTGTTGCAAAACCGCCGCTCGCGTTTTCTGCCAAGTTTGAAAGCCTTGGCACTGTGCGCCGTGGCGCCTCGTTTACGTTCAAGGTGCGGGTGGTCAACGGCTTAGTGTATGGCTTGCCAGCATTGAACGTTAAAGTTGCCGCCGACGGCATAAAGTTGAGTTCGTCAGCTACGAAGGTATTCAAGAACGTGGGTGGCAATGGCGGCAATGCCACGGTGGTCATCAAGGGCAAATTGCTCGACGACCATGGGGTGTTGCACCTAGCAGCATCCACGGGCGTCATTGACGAGGGCGTCGGCCCGTTCGAGTATAAAATAGATCTTCCCGTCGGAATCTCGCCGTAGTTGAACTACTAACGAGGCTGGGTCGCTTCAGCGTGGCGCGCGAAGTTTTCGACGATCGCTTGCCAACCGCTTTGCTGTTGTTCAACCGAGTGGGTGGTTTCGCCGTCGAATGTAATGCGAACGGTTACGCCGTGGGCATGTTGGTTGAATTCGATCTGCGCAGCGCGGTCGCCGAATGCATATTCGATACGCTCGTTCGTTACGATCTTGGTGTAGGTACCAGCAAAGTCGAAGCCGAAGCTGCCGTCTTTGGCTTCCATGCGTGACGAAAACGCGCCGCCTTCGCGCAGGTCAACCGTTGCTGCCGTGGTGTGCCAGTCGCTCGACGCTGCGTTCCATTGCTTGATATCGGCAGGTGTGGTGTAGGTGCGCCAGACGTGGTCGATCGGGGCTTTGACGATGGTTTCGACGGTGATTTTCATGCGTCGACGCTAACAAACCGCGGCTAGGCCGACAAGCGTAGCGTTGTGTGCTTGCGCGATTTTCGGCGTGACGGGGGAAAAAAGTCAAACCCGCGCCTAACGCGACAGCCAGCGAAACACGAGTTCAAAGACCGGCCGCCCGGTGAGCGGCTGCAGTGCTAGCATAATCATCACCACCACCGACGCTGCGGGCAGCGAGCGGCCGAGTGCGGCGGCCCATGCCGGCACAACAATGGCTCGTTTACCAGCCGCACTGATGAACCACGGCACATACAGCAGCAACTGAACGCAGGCCGGAATCAAAAATACAATGCGGAACTCTTTGAGATGCAGCCCATCGCTGACTGCAATGAAGACAACGAACAGGTTTACCGCAACGCTAAGCAGCAGCCCCCACGTCCTTAGATGGTAAAGTCCGACGACACCGATGGCTGCGGCCGCTGCAACGCCAGCGCCAAATGGCCCAACGTGCTCGGCTCCGTCGTGAAACCCGACCACCGCCAACATCGTAAAGGCAACAATGTCGGCAACCGCGAGCACCAGGCCGATGGTTAGGATGCGCTGATACGCGACAGGTTGAAACTTTGTGCTTTGGGTCCGAATGCCACCGGCCGCCAACAGCGCGGCACAACATGCTAACGCGGTCGCCATCGGCGCATGATTGTGCAAGGTGAAAGCGTCAGCAGCGTACATTTGCGTAGCAAAAACGCTGATGGTCACGATGCTCCACATTGCGCCGCGGACCGCGAGCTCGACGGCAAAGTGCTTGACGTGCACACCTATTGCGCACGCTGCTAGCGCGATAGCAATGCCGATCAAGAACCAGTTGGCTGGCGCAAACCAGCAGTACGCGGCGATGGCGCCGATGCAAAGCAGCGCGCTTGTTAGCCATAATCTCATCGCGGTGTAATGCGCGAGCGGCGAGCGTTATTGCTGCGTTATTTCATTTGGCTTATTTTATCGTCGCCGCGCACTTACTTCGCTGCAGCGTCGACTTTTTTGAACACGGCGAGCACGAGCATCGGTTTACTTTTGCTTTCAAACTCGGTTGGGTAGCTGTCGCCTGCGAGATTGTAGCAGATGGTCAACATGCCGTTTTCGAGCTTGTAGATCGCCGTGAAGTGCTTGCCTTCGTTAGCGCCCGACTTGCTGTACATATCGATCTTGTTGCCGTCGAACTTGAGTTCGCCGTCGTCGACGTTTTCAGCTTCAGCGTGGTACGTGTTGCCAGTAACAGTGAGTTTTTGCGCTGCGACAACTTCGGCTGGGAATGGATTGCCACCCATTTCTTCGCTGATTGGCACCCACGTGCCGTCGATGGGGCCGGCTGTAACCGCTGCGGTCGTGGTGGTAGTGGTACCGGTCGGTTTCGCTTTGCTGCCGCAAGCAGCAACGGTTGCGAGGAGTACGCAGGTCGTTGCAAGCAAGATCTTTTTCATGGCCGGTGCATAACACTATGTCGTCGATTGTGTCGAGCGCTCGAAACAGCCTCGATAATGCGCAGCCGTACCTAGTCATTGGCTGCGTCGATAGGTAAGTTCGCCGCGTAATTCGCTGTGTCTTCTTCGAGTAATTCCCCAGTCGCCGCGGCGCAGCCACGTGCGTTCGCGGCGTTTTCGATACCGGGCTTTTTGCCTTTTGTGGCAACCATGCTGATCACCATGCTCGCCGACAACGTCGAGCACGTAATGAGCTACTGGGTAATGTCGCAGAAGTTTCACTCAGCATCGCTGGGTGGTTTTGCTGTCATTGCGCATTGGTTGCCATACTTGCTGTTCTCGGTTGCTGTCGGTGCGCTTAACGATAGGTTTGATTCGCGCCGCTTGATCCAAATGGGTGCAGTGTTATTCATGCTGGTTTCCCTCGGCTGGGGCTACTTCTTCGTCACGGGCACATTGCAGATGTGGCACGCGATGGTGTTGTTGGTCATGCACGGTTTGGCTGGCGTGTTTTGGTTAACGTCGAGCCAAATCTTGTTGTACGACATCGTGGGGCGCGACTCGATCGCTAGCGCGGTCCGGCTCAGTGCTACTGCGCGCTACATGGGCATGTTGGTTGGCCCTGGCGTCGGCAGCATCATGATGCGCACGCTTGGCAGCACCAACGGCATGTTTGTCAACGCGGCGTTGTATCTGCCGATCATCATTTGGTTGATTGCAGCGCCGTATGGCGTGAAGTTTCGCACCACCGAAGCGCTGCGTCGTCCGGTGCGCGGACTCGGCGACATCATTGATACGTTGCGCGATGTGCGAGCCATCCCAGTGCTCACCGCGATGATCGTGCTCGCTGGCGCAGCATCGTTTTTTATCGGCAATAGCTACCAAGCGCAGATGCCAACGTTTGCGACTGATCTTGGCCACGGCGACCCTGGTGCGGCTTACACCATGTTGCTTGGCGCTGACGCAGCAGGCGCTTTGACCGGCGGATTGTTGCTCGAAAGTGGCTTTCGCATTTTTGCGATTCGCACTCAGAACGCCCTCGGTCTTGCTGCATTGTGGGCCAGCGCCTTGTGTGGCTTTGCGTTGATACACTCGTATCCGCTGGCGATCATCTTGCTGTTCTTCGCCGGCTTCTTCGAACTTTCATTTAGCAGCATGACGCAAACCATCGTGCAGCTCGAAGCGCCTACGGAGATTCGCGGCCGCGTCCTGGGCCTCTTTGGCATGTCATCGTCCGGTTTGCGGACATTCAGCGGCGTCATCGTCGGCGTCGTAGGTGGCTTTGCCACGGTGCATGTGTCGCTAGCGCTAGCTGCAGGCACGTTGATCGCTGTTACCCTGGTGTTGTGGCTCGCCACTCGGAAGTAGCACGCGATGCACCCGGGTTGCTGGAGTTGACCTGCCGGATCGGCTTCAGCCATGCAGCAACACCCCAAGTGCGACATTGGGTACGCCGAGGAGTCGCACTGGTTGGCCTGGGCCGCACGGCCCGAATGTTTCGATGTATGGTTAGCCATGCTCGGTCGTTACAGCATTGCAATCTTGTGGTTGGTGGCTTGGCGTGGCTAAAGCTGACAAAACAGCGCGAGCGAAAGCGCTAGCCGCCGAGTTCCGAAATGCATGGGACGCGCAGTATCCCGAGTGCGAACCGATCGGTTATTTGCTCAAGCATGCATTCGGCAAACGTTGGGTCAGGGTGCACAGCTTGCCGGGCGGCAAGCGCTATCCGACGACAAAACCCGAATGGGACGAGCTGCTTGATCGGCAGAATCGGTTGATCGACCATGTGGTGCCGTCACACACGCCGATCTACATGGTGGTCAACAGCACGAGCCCGGATAACTACATTTTCGCCTCCTTCGACCTCGCTAGCATCGGCAGCTTACGCGACGGCGATGTGCGTTTGCCGTCGTATGTGTTTGCGACCACGTGGGAAACCCATACGTTGAACCCGCTGTTGACCATGATCGCTGAAGATGTGATGCGCGCATTTATCGTTACGCCCCACGTGCTCATCGCACCTTATGACGGCGGCGTCGACGTGATCGCTCGCGATGTACATGAGGCTGGTGCACTCAAACGGACGTTCCACCCGTGGTTGTCACCGCGCAGCGACGGTTGCTAGCGGCATACGCGGTTTGGACACGGCTGGCAAACTACATTGGCAGCAGTGCGGCGTAGGTGGTCAACGCTGCGAGCAGCATTAGCCCTAGCGTGCCGGTAATCCAAGCATGGGTTGGCACTGCATCGGGTGCCCAATTGCCGTCGGTATTCGGCTTTGGGGCGCAGGCAAAAGCAATGTTTGGAAGTACGCCGCGCCCGGCGACGGCAAGAATTCTGCCTCCAAATTTGGGGCCGGATTTGACTTTGGAGGTGCGCACCTCGCCACTGGCTTCAAGGTAGCTAATTTCAGTGAAATGCCCGGTGCCTGTGTAAGACCGCAATTCAATCTGCCAGCCGGCGGCATACAACGTGGGCCAATTTTTGATGTGCACATTGCGATAGCCTGTTTTTTCCGCGATGGAGGTTGGCACCGTGCCAACGCGTAAGAACGAGAGCCGTTTTGCAAACGTAACTAGCGCGATGATGTGGACGAGCAGCACCGGCAGCCATTGCACCGGCGCCGCGGCGCGTGCGGCGAAAAACAGCCCGATGCCCAACCCCGCCCCAACCGGCGGGAATGCAAAGTAGCGCAAATATCGCCAATACGCATTACCAAACTCGGCGACTACGTACTGCCAAGGCACTGCCCGAGGTGCAGCGCCCAAGGTTAGTTCCCGTGGTGCGGTAGTGGTGCCTTGGTCGATCAGCGCCTCCAAGCGTGTTGCTTCGGATTCAAAGAATGCCTTGAGTCCACGCAGCTCTGCTTCACTCTTGGGCGCCGTACCATGGCTCGGCATGCTGTATTCTTGCAACGCGTGCGGCGGTTGGCCGCGCTTCAAAAGTGCGGCATTCTGCAAAAGCAACTGCTCCTTGATGGCCAAAACGCGCTGGTGCGCGCGCACGGCTTCGTCAAATAGAATTTCGAGTGAGGCGTCTTGGTTGGTGGCACGGTACATCGCGCCTGTAATCATAACTGGTTGCTGCGCCGTAGCCGAGCAATTTTCACGTTGTTGCTTGCGGCGAGCGCAGCTACTCCGTCGGTGACGGCACTGCAGGCAAGGTGGCGCGCGGCTTGCCCAACGCGTCGGTGATGGCATCGTTGGCGGCTTGGGCATCGATGCCGTTGTACCAACCAGCAGTACGAAACACGATGTGGCCCTGTTTATCGAGGACAAACAGATAGGGCTTGGAAGTATCGGTAATGTTCAGCGCTTTGAAAAATGCTTCGCGCGGGCCGTAATAGGTGGCCGTGCGATCATGCAGCGTTTGCGGCACGCCCCGTCGCATACCGCCGTCGATGAAGGTGGCAACCATGCCGTAGCCGCCGGAAATCATCGGAACTTCATAGTAGCTAACCTCCTCGCTGAAAACGTACTGCTGCAGCAATGGTGCTAGCCAGGAGTTGATTTGTTCTTGGGCATCGCGTTCGAACGCCACAAATAGCAGGCCAACCTTGCC
>JAKQOD010000876.1 GCA_029565465.1 Deltaproteobacteria bacterium | reverse complement strand
CAAAGCTGATGCCAAGGAAGTCGCTGATCGCCAGCACCGCCAAGGCGTTGAGCACATTGTGTTGGCCCGGCATCGGCAGCACAACTTCGCCAAGCTCATCGGCGCGGCGCCATGCCATAAACTTGGTGACCATGCCGTCGTAGCGCAAATTGCGGGCGCGATAGATGGCTTGAGTTGCGATACCAAACGTCGTGAAGCGCTTCGTGAGGTTCGGCAAAATCGCTTGCACGCCGGCGTTGTCGAGACACAGCGCCGACATGCCGTAGAACGGCACGCGGTTGCAAAAATTGGTAAAGGCTTTTTTGACGTTGTCGTATGTGCCGTAGTGGTCGAGATGCTCAGCGTCGATGTTGGTAACGGCTGCCAGCGTTGGCGACAGCGTCAAAAACGAACCGTCGCTTTCGTCGGCTTCGGCCACCAGATAGTCGCTCTTGCCCCAACGCGCGTTGGCCAGGCCTAGCGAGTTGACGCGACCACCGATGACGGCGGTTGGGTCAAGTCCAGCTGCCATCAGCACGGTATGGATCATTGTCGTGGTTGTGGTTTTGCCGTGCGCGCCGGCGACGGCAATGCCGTATTTCATGCGCATCAACTCGCCGAGCATTTCGGCCCGTGGCACCACTGGGATTTGCCGCGCGCGCGCTGCTTCCACTTCGGGATTGTAGCCCTTGATCGCACTCGATACGACGACGCAGTCGGACTCGCCGAGATTGTCAGCACGGTGCCCATACTTCACGGTGCAGCCGATGCTGCCCAGATGCCGCGTGATATCGGTTTCGTTCATGTCGGAACCTGAAACCCGATAGCCCATGTTGGCGAGCACTTCGGCGATGCCGCACATGCCCATGCCGCCAATGCCAACAAAGTGAATCTTGGTGTCTTGTTTGCGAAACATCAAAACCGTCCAAAAGCCAAGGATTACAGGGACAACGCGTGAGGCGCTGTAAGAATTGCGCGTTCATAGCAGAATCACTCGGCGCCGTCGCGGGGCCGCCGTCGCGAAAAATCTCAGCGAGAAGCGCTCGGGGGCCGTTGCCTAGTTATTCAGCGCAGCTTGGGCTTTGCCATACCACTTGCTGCTTTCGTCAACGATAGCCAAGATCGTTTGGTAATTCTTCTGGGCTTCGTCGGGCGACGCCGATTGCGCTTCGCGGAACAGCACGCCAGCTTGGGTTTCCAATTTGGAGCGGGCGCTTTTCACCATGCTGTTGTCGCCAAATCCCAAGTCGGTGGCTTTGCGTGCCGCTGCCGCTGCGCCGCGCCAGTTGGCATCGCCGAGATATTTCGCTACCGCTTTCGGCGCAACTTTGCCGAGTTGGGCGTTGAGTTCATCGACGTATTGACCGCCGAGACGTTTGTCGTAGCTGATGGCGGACTGCAGCGCATCAAACGCGGCGGTCGGCGCGCCGGTCATCCCTGTGTTGTAGGTGCGGGCCAAGCCATCGTAGCTTTTGGCGAGCCCCATCAGCTCTTTGTTGCCCGAATTCTTGGCAACGCTTGCCGCTTCTTTGAACTTTTTGGCTTGATACAGGTCGTTGGCTTTTTTCTTGGCGTTGCCGTCGGAGGCCGGTGGTTTCGGATCGGGTTTAGGATCCGGCGTTGGATTTTTTTGCTTGAGCGCGGCAAGCCGCTCTTTTTCTCTACGCTCTTTGTCGGCAGCGGCTTTGTCGGCAGCGATTTTGTCGGCAGCGGCTTTGTCGGTAGCGATTTTGTCGGCAGCGGCTTTGTCGGCAGCGGCTTTGTCGGCAGCGGCTTTGTCAGCAGCGGCTTTGTCGGCAACGATTTTGTCGGCAGCGGCTTTGTCAGCAGCGGCTTTGTCAGCAGCGGCTTTGTCAGCAGCGGCTTTGTCAGCAGCGGCTTTGGTTTTGTCGCCAACCGGAGTTTCCGTGCCGCGATTGATCATCGAGTTGCGTTCGGCGGCGGCGATCCGTTCTTTTTCTGCGGTATCGTTTGGATCGGGTGACTCCGGCAACATTGCATCGGGCGTCAGCGCTTTGGCTTGCAGGTTGTTGGCACTGCCGTTGGAGCCGATGGCACCCGCTTTGGGCGCTACTGTTCCGGATTTTTCCGCGCTACCGCCACCTAGTACTGCCGCTGTAACCACTGCGGTAAGCAAACCAAGTCCAACGCCCGCAACAATGCGCTTGTTGCGTTTGGACATCCCGCTGCCATGCGCTGTGCCGTTGGCAAGGCTTTGTCGTGGCACCAACGCAGTCGGATCTGCGCGGTGCGATGCCGAATTGTACATCGGCGGATTCGACGATTGTTGCGCTCGCATGCGCTCGGACGAGCGCGACTCCGTGATCGCGGGCGGAAAGGTGCGGTTGGTGCGCCGTCCTCCGTATGCGTCGACGGCCGGTTGTTGTGAACTATTGTTTGGCGAAAAACCGGGCTGCGGTTGGCCATAGTTGTACGGCTGAATCGGCGCTTGGCCGATGGCAGCCGGAGGTTGCAAGATCTGGGGTTGCGCAAGTGCTTGTGGCTGCCCGAATTGCGCCGGCCGCATCGCCGGCGGCGGAGCGCCTGGCATTGTCGTCGGCAACGCACTTGGTTGCGGAGCTATGTAAGGCGAAGGCGTGCGTGGTTTTGCTGGCTCTGCGAAATGCAGAGGCTGCAGTGGCACTATGTCAGCTGGTCGTTCTGCGCCTGGTGGTGGTTTAGTTGGGCGGCTGCGCACTGGCGGCGGGCGTGTTACGGGCCGCGATGGCGGCGGCGTTGGTGGCGCTGGTAGCGGAACGGGCGATGGCTGGACTGCACGCGGTGCTTGCCGCGGCGCGCTGCTCGCCGACGAATATGGTGCCGCCGACAGTTCCATCGGTGGCGGTGGCAGTTGTCGCCCATTGCCGATGTCGTTCGAGTGCCGGCCGATCGTCGATTCTTCGTCGTCGGTCCAAGGGCTGCTCTTGGGCCGCTCAGGACAAGTTGGATGATCGAACAGAAACAGCGTGTTGCCGATCTCGATACGATCGGCGTTGTATAGACGAGTTTCGTTGTCTTGAATCGTGCCGTTGATCAGGGTGCCGTTGCCAGAGCCGCGATCCTTGACGCACCAATACTCACCGTCGTAGCGAAGATCAAAGTGCTTCCGCGAAGCAGCGATGTCCGTAAGTACGAGATCGTTATCGATGCCACGGCCAATTGTAAACGTTTGCCCAGCACGCAGATCTAATTCACGGCCCTTGTCGTTGCCACCGAGAATGGTCAAGCGCGCATTGGCCAACGCTTCACCCGTGATTTCGACCGAGTTAAGATTTTGCTGGCGACGTGGCTCGTCAACCGTGAGTTCGTCCATGGTGCTGTTGCCGGATTTCTCGGCAAAGTCTTGCGACTTGGCTGGCAACACGGGGGTGTTGGCGCGGTTCTGCGCTGCTACCGCATCCGCAAATTCGCGCAAACGCGAGCGCTGGTCGTGCTCTTCAACCGCGGTGCTTTTTTCTTCCGCCCACTCACCTGCGATGGTGCTCTCTTCTTCGACGATCACTTTCGGGGATGGATTACGCGCCACCACGTGTCGTGACACGGGCGCAGCGGTCCCCTTCGGTGATCGTGCGTTCACCGACCAATTGTACGGGCGAGGGTCCGTCGGATCAATGTTATCCGGGCATTAGCGCTGGCGTTGGGCCTAGGGGGCTAGCG
>JAKQOD010000841.1 GCA_029565465.1 Deltaproteobacteria bacterium | reverse complement strand
GTGATTCCACAGAAGTCTGCGGCAACGGCATCATTGACAGCATTCGCCACGAGCAATGCGACGAAGGCATGCAGGGCTTGTCGGGTGATGGCTGCTCGTCAGCGTGCACCGTGGAGTTTGACAGTTGGCACGATATCTCACCGCCGCCGCCGCCAGGCCTCGACGGTGCCGCCATGGCATTTGATGCGCGGCGAGGCACGTTGGTGTTATTTGGCGGTACCGCTAATGGCGGAACCACCAACGATACATGGGAATTTAACGGCACACATTGGATTCGTCGGGTGTTGCCGGTTAATCCACCTGCCCGCGACGGTCATAGCCTCGCCTACGACAGCATCACCGGGCGACTCGTAACGTTTGGCGGTTACGACACCTTCGGGCCACGCGCCGACACCTGGGTTTACAACGGCGAAACCTGGCAAGAAATTCAAAGTCCCACCAGCCCATCGCCACGATCAAACTACGGCTTCACCTTCGACAGCGTGCGCCACAAGTTTGTGCTGTTTGGCGGCCGCTTCGATTTTGAAGCCCTCAGCGATACCTGGGAGTTTGATGGCGCAGTGTGGAAACAACTCGCACCGAGCGCGGTGCCGCCACGGCGCTACGGCCATTCAATGGTGTACGACGTCGCCAACAACAAGATTGTGCTCTTCGGCGGACAGACCGATGGGTATCTAAATCTCGATGATACGTGGACGTTTAACGGCACAACGTGGACGCAACTTTCGCTTGCAACTAAGCCAACGGCGCGGCTTTGGCACGCGATGACGTACAGCGCGATGTTTGGAGTTGTACTAGTTGGCGGCCGTGGCCCCGGCTACAATTTTGATGATACGTGGGCATTCGATGGGCTGCGATGGCGGCAACTCACGTCGGCGAACGCATCGGTAGCGCGTTACAGACATGCCATGGCGTACGACAGTGCGCGTAGCAAGCTCACATTTTTTGGCGGCACCTACGGCGGTGCGTCGCTCGACGACACGTGGGAGTTCGACGGCATCAGTTGGACTGGCAACACACTGCTAACGGGGCCTGCCGCGCAACAAAGCGCCGCCATCGCTTACGATCTGGCACGCGGTAAGGTTGTGCTGTTTAGCGAGCAACGCCAAACCTGGGAATTCGATGGCACCCAATGGGCGCGCATTCGTCCGCTGACAACACCAATGACAACCAACGAACCGGCCCTGGTGTACGACAGCGCACGCCAACGGCTTGTGCTGGTTACCGCTGACTTTGGATTTCAAGGCACCGTGAGCACATGGGAATTTGTTGGCAACAATTGGGCGTTGCAAACACCGCCAACAACTCCGCGCAACTTCATTTTCATGCGTGCAGCGTACGACAGCGCCCACCAAAGAACCGTGCTGATCGGCGTTACATCCGAAGCTGTAGAAACCTGGGAATTTGATAGCTCGACGTGGACGCGCGTTGCAGTCGCCGCTGGCCCAACCTATCGCTACAATTTCGCCATCGCCTACGACAATGTCCGACGCAAGCTGGTGATGTTTGGCGGCCGTGCGCCAGCTGGACCGCTCGCCGACACCTGGGAGTATGACGGCAACACCTGGCAACAACGTGCGCCAGCAACTAGCCCGCCGGGTCGCAGTGAACATGCGGTCGCATTCGACACCGCGCGCGGCAAGCTGGTTATGTTTGGCGGCCATGACTACAACCACGCGTTCAATGACACCTGGGAATTCGACGGTGCGACGTGGGTTCAGCGGGTACCGGTGGTAGCGCCGCCCTTGCAATTCGGTCATGCCATGGCCTTTCATGCGGTGCGTGGCGATGTTGTGCTCTTTGGTGGCCGCAGCAACCTCAATTTCTTCGCCCACACCTGGGCTGCCGGGTTTGCATCGGCGTCGGTGCAAGCCGATACCTGCGCCGGCATCGACTCCGACGGCGATGGCTTGGTCGGCTGCGGCAATCCAACGGGCCTACGCGGCGTTGGCGCCGACCCCGATTGTAATGCACGGTGTTATCCGTTTTGCCCCATCGCAGTGCCAGCGGCCGAGTGCGACCCAGCGGCCCCGCATTGCGGCGACGGCGTCTGCAACAACGACCTCGAAAGCCACCTGCTGTGCCCGAGCGATTGTTCGATCAGCGCGGCACCGTGAACCGCTCGTCGCGCGCTGGTCGGCGTAAGCTGCAGCGATGAGCACATTATCGTGGGCGCAACGCCAACAACAGCTCGCGACGCTCGCAGCTGAGGTCAGTGCATTGCTGGCGCACGATGCGCTGCCGGCCACGTTGCCATTGCTCAAGCAAATGCTTGAGCTCGATGAACTCAATCTCTACGCACTGCGCTCGCGGGTCATTGTGCTCGCCAAACTGCAAGACTTCGACGCGCTCCGCCTTGCATGCCAAGCTGTATTCACCGCGGTGTTTTCACGTGATGTGCCAGGTGGATCGGCGAATCGAGCGCCGCTGATCGAAACCTTGGAGCACGCTGTCTATACATGGGCACAGCTAGCTTTGACGACACGGGCAAGCACTGCGGAACAAACTGTTGCGTGCCACTTACTCGACGTCGCACTAGATACCGGCTTGAATTATTATCGAACCGCTTCGGCAGTTCCTTTGCGCGAGCTGCGCGACGAGCTATCGAGGCTACTACAACCGCCGGCTGCCCCGCCGATCAGTTTGTATTTCTTCGGGCCGCATGCAGGTCTGCCGCGCGCCGAGCCGCTGGTACTGCTCGCGCAGTTTTGCAACGAAGCTGTCGCTCGTTACAATCGAGCCGTTTTCACCAAAGACATCGACTACGACCAAGCCTATGATGCGACCCAGTTCACGACGTGGGCCCGGCTCGATGCATTGCAAGCGACCGGTAAGATTTTGATCGTGCTTGCCATTTGCCAACGCGACCTGATGCAGCTTCCGGAAATTGGGTTACTCGACAATTTGGTTGGCAACGGCGGTGCGCACAAGGCCGCATGCATTGACCTGTTGGCCTATTTGCTCGATGCTAGACTGCCGTTTACCGAAACCGACGTGATCGCCATTTTGCGCTCGCCAATTTGGGGCGGCATGGACGCCCGGCTGGTAACCCTGGCAGCGGTGATCGTAAAGAAACAAGGCATGTCCGCTGAACTTGCGGCTGCGCTGCGCCACAAACTTGAACACACCGACACCCGCGCCGGCAAGAAGATTCAAAAGCTGTTGGAAGGTGTGCGCTGACCACGTAACCGACCGTATCTATTGACCGCTTTTGCGTGTCGCTTTACCCTCGGGACCCATGTATCTCGGCATCGTCAAAGGCACGATCGTAGCCACCGTAAAAGCGGAAGGCTTGGCCGGGCAAAAGCTGCTCTTGGTGCAACCGGTGAACGAACACCACGAGCCCAACGGCGAGCTGCATGCCGCGGTTGATACGGTGCAAGCTGGCGTCGGAGATCTGGTGTATTTGGTCGGTTCACGTGAAGCAGCCCTCGCACTCACGCCTTTTTTCGTGCCGGTCGATGCCGCCATCGTTGGCATCGTCGACGGCATTGGAGTTGTGTCGTGAGAATGTGCCGCGTGGTTGCGCCGATGTGGGCATCGGTCAAACATCCGCAGTATGCCGGCCGCACCCTGTTTGTGGTACAGCCGTTTGACGACGGTGGTGCGGATGTCGGGCCGAGCTTCGTTGCCGTCGACAACGTGCAAGCTGGCATCGGCGATCGTGTGCTGGTGTTAACCGAAGGCACTGGCATCCGGCAAATTCTCAAAGCTGGTGATCAAGTACCGATTCGCTCGCTGATCGTCGGCATTGTCGACGCCGTTGATGCGCCTGGGAGCAACGCGTGAAGGCAGCTCGTGCAACCCGTACCGCCGTCGCTGCTGCAGCGCGTGATTTGCATGCGCGCGGTTGGGTCGCCAATCATGATGGCAATATCAGCGTGCGCGACGGCAACAGCTATGTTGCGACGCCGACGGCAACATCGAAGCGCTTGATCACCGACGCCAACGTGATCGAACTCGACGCTGCGGGCCGCGTGCTAGGCCAAGGCAAAGTGTTCGGCGAAATCGGATTGCATCTCGCGGTGTACGAACGTCGCCCCGATGTTGCGGCCGTGGTTCACGCGCATCCGCCTCACGCTACCGCGCTTGCATGCTCGGGCCGTAACCTCATCGACGAGCCATTCATTGCCGAAGCGGTTGTGTCGTTAGGCGCGCGCATCCCGTTGGTTGAATATGCCCAACCCGGCGATGCTGCGAAAAAAGCCTTGGGCCCGTGGTGCGAACAAGTCGATGCCGTGTTGCTTGGCAATCATGGCGTGCTGACCTGGGGCGCTGACTTAGAACAAGCGCTGATGCGGATGGAACTGGTCGAGCATTTGGCGCGCATCGCCTTGGCTGCAGCGCCTATCGGCGGCGTACGCACCTTGCCCGAAGGCGCACTCGCACCGTTGCTTGCAGCTCGTGCGAAAGCGGGCTTAGGCCGCGCGGCCGACCGTGCAGTTGAATCGTTTAGCGAGATCCGCTCGTCGACCAAGCTCGCCCCAGGCGCGCCCGTCGCAGCGTGCGCACCAGCGCCGCACGCCGCCGTCGCAACCATTGGCCTCGGCGGTGGCAGCAAAGCCCCGCCCCTCGCCGACTTGATTCGCGAAGAAATCGTCCGCGCGCTCAGCAAAAGCTAGTAGTCGCGGCTAGCGGGCTTGCTGCGAGCCGCAGGCGATCGCCCCAGCTATTTCAAATCAACCAATAGATCGCCGATATCGACGGCTTGGCCAGCGAGCTTGCCGATGGTGGCAACGGTGCCGCCGCGCTCGCTGATGATCTCGTTTTCCATCTTCATCGCTTCGAGCACCACAACGGCAGTGCCAGGAACAACCACGTCGCCCGGCGCAACCAGCACTTTGACGACCTTGCCCGCGATTGGCGCGCGCAGGGTTTCGCCGGATGCCTTGGCCCCTGCCCGACCTGCGGCTGCCGACAGTCGCCGCTTGGCAGCATCTTCGAGCAGCACCAGCCCGTCGCTTTCGTTGACGGAAAACGCAGCACCGTTGCGCCGTTTGTCGACGTCGACCACATACGAACGATGGTCGATGATGATCGACCAAGTTGAACCGCGCACGCGTTTGGCGTCCACCACGCGTGGTTCAGACCGCTGGCCATCGACGATGGTGGTCAGTTCAAACCGGCCATCTGCCAACGGCCCTTCGAGCACAAATGGCAAATCGCGGGCTGGGGTGCCCGGTGCGCTAAGCGTGGCGTGCAGCTCTCGTTTCATCGCAGGCATAGTAAGGATGCGGAGGCCGAAAATCTCGCTGCGCGATACCTTTTGTGGAGTGCGCAGGCCGTGCTATCCCCCTGCGGTGCCAGCCAGTTTTGAAGCAGCAATAATGACCCGCGGCATTTTGGTATGCGTTGGGTCAGGCGGCGTAGGCAAAACTACGACGGCTGCCAGTTTGGCGTTGGCAGCTGCCCGGCGCGGCCGCCGGACCCTGGTGCTCACCATCGACCCTGCCAAACGCTTGGCCAACTCACTTGGGCTCGAAGGCCTGGGCCACGACATTCAGCAAGTTTCGCCAGATATCATAGAACGCGCTTCGGCGGCCCCAGGTATCTCGGCCCAAACCGGCAACGCTAGTGGCCGAGGCCCAATGCGGAGCGGGGCAGCGAATGCTGAACCGCGGGGGGAATTGTTCGCGATGATGCTCGACCAAAAGCGCGCGTTTGACGAAGTCGTCAGCCGCTACGCCAAAGACGCTGCCGCGGTGCAACGCGTGCTCAATAATCCCGTCTACGGTCAAGTGTCGCGCACGTTGGCGGGTGCGCAAGAATACGCAGCCATGGCCAAGCTGCATGATTTTGACCGCAGTGGTGAGTGGGACTTGATCGTGGTCGATACCCCACCAACCGCGCATGCGTTGGATTTTCTCGACGCGCCACGCAAACTGTCGGAAGCGATCGACTCGCCGGCGATCGAGTGGTTCCGCAAAATGCAAGGCGGCTCACGCTCGGGTTGGTCGCTGGTTGGCAAAACCGGTTCGTTTGTGTTGGGCCGCTTGGCCAAATTCGTCGGCTCACAATTCCTCGACGATCTCGGCGTGTTTTTCACCGAGTTCAACGACATCTTGGGTGGCTTCAAAGAGCGCGCCGAAGAAGTTTTCACCTTGCTGCGTCAACCCAAAGTCGGTTTTGTGCTGGTTGCGAGCCCTGAGCCGATGTCGGTGCGCGAAGCACTGTACTTCCACGACCGCCTCAAGACCGCCAGCATGCCGTTCGTTGGCTTTGCCATCAACAAAGTGCATGACAGCGCACCGTTGGCCACCAACGATCGCAGCAAGATCGAAGCACTGCTGGCCGCTGAACCATCGGTGGCCGCGCTCGGTTTGTCAGGCACCAGCCTTCGGATGGCAAGCGAAGCGATGCTTAGCGCCCATAACAATATTGAAGCACGTGCAACCGCGGATCACCTTTCGATCGCCAAGCTGCGCACCGCCGGCGGCCCCAATGCAGTGATGGCGCTGGTGCCGTTTTTGCGCGGTGATATCCACGACGTTGAGCGGCTGGTCGGCCTCGAAACGTATTTGTTGCCGCGATCATAAGGACTTTCTCGTCCCTTCTGACGCATCGCTGCGCTCCTTTCATCGAAAGTCATTCTCTGCTTATGTCGCGCCCGGTAGCATTTCGGCATCTTGCCCATAACGTGCACGCACGCCGGGTACGCCTGCACAACAGCACGCCAAGCTGGACCGCGTGGGCCGTTGCCGAATTGGCGCAGCACCGCGCGGTCTTGCTGGTGGTTGCCGACGACGAAACTGCGCTCCAGCTTGAAGGTGACGTGCGATATTACGCGCCGTCGGGCCTCCCAATCGAAGTGCTGAGCAGCAAAGCCGCACTCAATTTTTTGCACACGGTGCCTGATCGCAACGCCAATCTCGAACGCATGCGCGCGCTGCGTTGCTTGGCCTCGCCGACGAACCCAGCGTGTGTCATCGCCACGGTGGCGGGCTTGCTAAAAAAAACGTTACCGCTGCGCACGGTGAGCGAGCGGATCCGCATCGTCGACACCAACGACACCCTGGATCGCGATCAGCTGATCGCCGAGCTGGTGGCGTGGGGCTGGACCCGCTCTCCCGTCGTCGACGAGCCAGGCACGTTTGCCGTGCGCGGCGGAGTGGTCGACGTGTATTCGCCGCTCGAACCACACCCGATTCGTATCGAGCTGTTCGGTGACACCGTTGAAAGCTTGCGCAGCTTTGACGCCGAATCGCAGCGCACCATTCGCAGCATCGACCGGCTCACGCTGGCTGCGTGTAGCGAATATGTGCCCAGCGTCGGCGTCGATGTGCGCGCCAACATCCGCGAACTCGCGGATTCGGTGACGTATCCAAGCAAAGCCACCCGCAAAGTTATCGACGAGATCGAAGCGGCAACGCCGGTGTTTAACTTGGCACCATACCTGCCAGCGTTTCATCCTACGTTGGCGGCCCCCGTCACCCAGCTTGGGGATTGGCGCTGGATGGTCGTCGGCCCCGACGCTGTGGCGCGGGTCGCGCAAGAGACCTATCGCGATGCCGAACTACGCATCGCCGCAGCACGCGAGCTCGGCACGCTTTGTTACGATGCCAGCGCGCAACTCGCCACGCCAGATGCATGGGCCACCGCGCTTGATGCAGCGCATGCGATTGAAATGCCAGCGCTGCAGCTCGTCGCGGATGCGGCCACGGCGCCAGCGCACGAACACACCCACGTATTGGAGTCCACTGGCGATCTACGCGCGGACATCGGCCGCGCACGCTTGGGCCAACGTATTATGGGCGGGGGCGCTAGCGAGGCCGGTGCCCACGACGAAGAAACCACCGATGTCGTCGTGCGCTACGTACGCAAATGGCAACGCGCCGGCATGCGCGTGGTGCTCGCGTGCGATTCACAGTCGCGCGCCGATCGCTTGCAAGGCGTGCTTACCGCTCGCAAGCTGCCCGCCGAAATCGTCGGCAATTTTGCAGCAACCGCAGCGCTCGCCGAAGGCGTGGTCGCGATTACCCTGACCTCCCCTGGCGCCAGTTTCATCAGCCCTGGCGATGAACTCGCCGTGCTGATCGCAGCGGATATCTTCGGCGAAAAAGTCACTCACACGGTGCGCCGCAAAAACGCTGGCAAACGCGAGTTCTTTGCGTCGATCAACGATTTTTCGCAGCTCACGGCAGGCGACTACGTTGTGCATCAGCGTCACGGGGTTGGGCGGTATCGCGGCCTCGCCGTGATTCCGGTTGGCGGTGTTGCAGGCGTTGCACCGACCTACGTCGAAGCGCTGCACATCGAATACGACGGCGGCACCTTGTATCTGCCGGTCTATCGGCTTGGCGAAGTTGAACGCTACATCGGTGCGCCCGGCGACGGGCCGCGCCTCGACAAGCTGGGCGGCGCAACGTGGATGGCCACGCGCAGCAAAGTCAGCCGGCAAGTGCAAGTGCTGGCCGAAGAGCTGCTGCAATTGTACGCCCAACGCGCTGCGGTTACTGGCCATCCGTTTCCGCCGCCCGACGAACAATTCGCCGATTTTGTCACCAGTTTTCCGTTTCAAGAAACGCCTGACCAAGCCAGCGCGATCGACGCTGTCATGGCCGACATGGAACGCGCCAAACCGATGGACCGCTTGGTCTGCGGCGACGTTGGCTATGGCAAAACCGAAGTCGCGTTGCGTGCGATTTTTCGTTGCATCATCGGTGGCAAACAAGCCGTGCTGCTAGCACCGACGACGGTGTTGGTCGAGCAACACGTGCGCACCATGACCGCGCGCTTTGCCAATTTCCCCATCAACATTGGCAAACTGTCGCGCTTTCAAACCAAAAGCGAACAAGCCGAGGTGGTGCGCAAACTCGCCGAAGGCGGCCTCGACGTGGTGGTAGCCACCCACCGCATCTTGTCGAATGACATTCGGCTCAAAGACCTTGGCTTGTTGGTCATCGACGAAGAACAGCGTTTTGGCGTGGCCCACAAAGAGCGGCTCAAAAAGTTGCGTGCCAATGTCGACGTGTTGACGCTAACCGCAACGCCAATTCCTCGCACGCTGCACTTGGCGATGGCGGGCTTGCGCGATCTTTCGATTATTGCAACGCCACCAACGGATCGTCGCGCCGTGCGCACCTTGGTGGCGCGCCCCGACGACGATTTGATCAAAGAAGCGATCCAACGCGAACTCGATCGTGGTGGCCAAGTGTTTTTCATCACCCGCACCATCGAACAGGGCCGGCCTGCGATGACCGGTGCCAGCAGCGCGGCCACCGACGACGACGGCAACAAACGACGCGGTCGCCGCACCACGCGCACGACCTACGACGACACCGCGATCACCGCACCGCCGGTCGCACGCAAAGCAGATCGCTCGTTCGTGGCCGATCGCAGCCTCGAAGATTGGCGCAAACATTTGCAAGCGCTGGTGCCGCGCGCCCGCATCGGCGTTGCGCACGGCCAACAGTCGGCCGAAGCCTTGGAAGACTCGATGCTGGCGTTCGTCAACGGCGACACCGATGTTTTGATTGCGACCACCATCGTCGAAAGTGGCCTCGATATTCCGCGTGCCAATACCATGCTCGTCGCGCGCGCCGACAGCTTTGGCTTAGCCCAGCTATACCAATTGCGTGGCCGCATCGGCCGATCCAGCGCTCGCGCCTACTGCTATTTGCTGGTGCCTTCCGACGAAATGTCCGACGAAGCTCGCCGTCGGCTCGACGCCTTGATGCGCTTTGCTGAACTCGGCGCCGGCTTTTCAATTGCGTCGCAAGACTTGGAAATCCGCGGTGGCGGTGAACTGCTTGGCGCGAAACAATCGGGCTCAATTGCCGCGGTTGGCTTCGACACCTATGTGCGCATGCTCGAGCAAGCGGTGGCCCAGATGCGTGGCGAGCCAGTCCACGATCCTGTCGATGCCGAGCTCAGCGCCGAGCTGCCCGGCTTTTTGCCCGACACCTATGTGCCGGATCCAGGCCAACGGCTCGATCTATACAAACGCCTGTCAGGCGCCCAAACCCAAGACGACCTGCGCGAGGTCATTGACGAAATGGCCGACCGCTTTGGCACCCTGCCGCCCGACGCCACCTTGTTGTGCGAGCTTATGGCGCTCAAAACCGCAGCGCGGCCAACCGAAGCAATTGCGATCGAGATCACACGGACCAAGGTGGCGTTGGCCTTGCCGCCGCACAGCCCATGGGTCGCGCCGGCACGCGCGTTGGGCTGGAAACAGACCCCAGATGGGCGCCTGGTGCATGCGCTGGCGTCGCCGGGCGGTGCCGCCGAAGGCAAGCGGCTGTTGCTTGCCCTCACTGCGCGTGGTACCTCAACCCGGTGACTTTCATGCGATTTCTGCCAATTGCGATGGCTGCCGCCAGCTTGCTGGGTTGCAAAGCCAACAACACCGAATGGGACAAAAGTCGCGGCACGTCGACATCGGCGAGCGCGCCCTTGCCAGGCCAGTCGGTCAAAGAACTCGACCAGCCTTTGGCAACCATCGACGATGTAGTGATTACCTTGGGCGAGTTTCAAGAACGGCTCAATCGGCAATCGCCTTACATTCGCGCTCGCTACACCTCGCTCGAACAGAAAAAAGAGTTTCTCGACAATCTCGTCCGCTTTGAAATCTTAGCCAAAGAA
Source organism: Deltaproteobacteria bacterium (assembly GCA_029565465.1). Taxonomy (GTDB): domain Bacteria; phylum Myxococcota_A; class Polyangia; order Haliangiales; family Haliangiaceae; genus JABFXX01. The sequence goes on along the minus strand of JAKQOD010000841.1, from coordinate 769 downwards.
GCCCTGCGCCGTGGCTACGACCGCGATGCCGAAGTAGTGCGGACGATGAAGCAAGTGATGATTCAAAAGCTAATCGCCGAAGAATTTGATCAGAAACTGACGGCTTCGTCGATTACCGACGAAGAATTGCAAAAAGCCTACAACGCAAATCTAGCCGAATATGTTCAGCCCGAAGAAGTTCGAGCATCGGCGATCATCATCAAAAACAAAGCCCAAGCTGACCGCGTAGCGCTCGAAGCCCAAGGCGAAGCTGGCAAAACCAACAAAGGCTTTCGCGACTTGGTGATGAAGTACGGCCAAGACGAAGACAGCAAACTGCGCGGTGGTGACCTGCGCTATTTCGCAATTGACAACAAAGACATTCCGAAGCCCGTGGTCGAGGCCGCCTTTGCGCTCGTGCAAACCGGCGACGTCTCAAGTGTGGTGGCGGCCGGCGACGGCAACTTCTACATCTTGAAACAAACGGGTCGTAAAAAATCCATGACCAAGACGTTTGAAGATGCCAAAGGCATGATTCGCAACAAGCTATTCCGCGACAAGCGCGTGGTGGTGCAAGATCAGTTTTTGGCGGATTTGCGCAGCAAAGCGAAAATTGTCATCGATGAAGCCGCGCTTGCCAAAGTGCGGCTGGAATCATCGACCGGCGCAGTCGATGACGGCCACGGCGCCCCTGTGCAGCCAACAATGGCACCGCCAGGCGCACCTGGGGCCGGCAGCGCCGCCGTGCCGCCACCGGTGCCCTTGCCAACCACACCGCCTGGGCCCGGGC
>JAKQOD010000832.1 GCA_029565465.1 Deltaproteobacteria bacterium | reverse complement strand
TACAGCAGCAACGAGATCATGGTGCAGCGCTTCTTTCAAGAAGCCAAAGCCGCCACCGCAATTGCCCATCCTAGCATCATCGAAGTGTACGATTTTGGCTTTCACACCGACGGCCGTGCCTATCTGATTATGGAGTTCTTGCACGGCCAAGATCTCGGTGACCGGCTGCGCCAACGAACCCGGCTAAGCGAACGCGAAGCAGTGACGGTCTTGCGCAGCATTGCCAGTGCACTGGCTGCAGCGCATAGCAAAGGCATCATCCATCGCGACCTGAAACCGGACAATATTTTCTTGATCAGCGACGCTGACCTCGACGCGGGCGAACGCGCCAAAGTATTGGATTTTGGCGTTGCCAAACTTGGTGACAACCTGCCTGGCGAACCACGTAAAACCCAAACTGGCGCGCTAATGGGCACGCCGCTTTATATGGCACCGGAACAAGCACGCGCAGCCAGCGCCATCGACGCGCGCGCGGATCTCTACTCGCTGGGCTGTATCTTGTATCAAATGTTGCTCGGCCGGCCGCCATTTGCAGGCGAAGGGGCCGGCGAAATTATCGCGATGCAAATGTTTGGCGAAGCTGAGCCGTTCGCAGCGCAGCTGCAGTCGATAACGCCGCAACTCGATGCGATCGTCATGCGCTTGCTGCAAAAAGCGCCAGAGGATCGTTACCCCAATGCTGCTGCACTCATCGAAGCATGCGGGGCGCTGCCTTCGCTGCCCGCCGAGCTTGCGCCTTTGCGCAGCGACGCCGTGGTGCGCCGACCTTCGCTGGTGCTAGCACAAGCAACCGCGCCGCATCGGCAACACGACACCGCGCCAACCGAAGTAATAGCGCCGCGCTCGTCGCAGCCGCGCTCGGCTGCACGCAACATCGCGCTGATGCTAGGAGGTGTTGCCATGCTAGGAGCTGGCACCGTGTGGTGGATGCACCGCTCACAACCAGCCAAGCTTGTTGCGGCCGGAAGTGCAGCACCAGTCGCCCCCAGTGCGCCACCCGCACCGGCGCAAGATGCGGCGCCAGCCGCCGTGCAGGCCGTGTCGCCCAAAGGTACGCTGCGGTGGCTGGGTCGGCCGCGCGATGCGCAGATCAGCATTGACCAGCACCCCGTCGGGCGTGCCGACGACGGCTCGGTCGCCATCGAATTGGATGGCCGTGCGCACAACGTGAAAATAACTGCGCCGGGTTACCGTAGTCACAGCCTCACGGTCGAGTTTGGCCAAGACCAAGCCATTGATGTACAGCTCGAAAAACTTGGCAACAAACCCACCTCATCAAACCATGTCCACGTGCCACAAGGCGCAACTACTGCAAATGGCTCCCCCGTCGAAACCGGCATCTAATATGAAACTGTGCATCTCATTTGTCGCGGTACTGCTCACCATTGGGGGGCGCGCGCCAGTTGGCCATGCTGCGCCAGACGCGACCGCCGTCGGTGGCAGCGACGCTGAGCAAGCACTAGCAGCGCAGCTAGCGCAACTTGGCGACGATACCTCGGTCCGCGTTGCGGATGAAAAAGCCCGTCCCAAAGCAGCGGCCTTGATGACGGAAGGCGTCGCGCAACTGACCGCGAAGAATTTTGACCAAGCCCTCGCGAACTTTTTGGAAGCGTACGCGACGTTTCCATCGCCCAAGATCTTGTTGAACATTGGCTCAACGTTGCGTGACATGGGCCGCCGCGCCGATGCCGCGAATACCTATCAACGCTATTTGGCGGATCCTGGGCCAACGCCGAATCGGGTTGCCGAAGTGGGCGTGTTGCTCGACCAGCTCGACGCTGCCCTGGCGATTTTAATCGTGAGGGTAAGTCCAGCCAATTCAGAAATTTCGATCGATGGCGGCCCGTATATCACCGTCGCCACAACGTTTCTCACACGCATCCGCCCTGGCCTCCATACGATTCGCGTGCGCAAAACGGGGCGCGCCGAGGCCGAAGTAACCGTCAATGGCTTTGCGGGTGAACGCAAGAGCCTCGATGTCGTCGTGCCGGAGATTCCCGTCGACAACGCAGCGCCGGCACCGATGGTGGTGCAAACCAACGCACCCGAACCGCTGCAACCGACAGGCAGCA
>JAKQOD010000829.1 GCA_029565465.1 Deltaproteobacteria bacterium | reverse complement strand
AGCAACAGAAGAAGCCGACACTAGAGCAATCGCGACACCGATAAAAAGTTTGCGCATACCCAGCGCATACCACACTGCTCACCGCGCGGCTAAAATACTTACATATAGCCAGATCGCGTGCGGTTACTCACATTTGACGCAATTGCTCGCGGTTGCCTACCTGTGCGCCGTAAGCTGTCCTAACCATTTGAAATTCCTGCACACATTCGAATACCCAGTTGAATGCTCCGCGATGAAGCAAATAGGGTGTTTCGATTTGGGTTGACGCTAGTCAGCGCACCGTAGAAGAAAGACCCCCCTCGCATAACCGCAAGTTTAGGTTCAGCGCTCAACGATAGCGTGGTCCACTCGGAAACATTGCCAGCCAGGTCGTCAACGCCAAATGGGCTCTTTGAATTCGGCCAAAGACCGACTGCATCGGGACCAAAGGCGTTTGGTTCTTTGTTGTAAGTCTCATCAAAATTTGCATCCACTGGCCGCAGCAAATTGCCGTGAGGAAACAACCTATCGTCGGCACCTCGCGATGCTCGCTCCCATTCCACTTCGGTGCACGGTCGAGCATTCGGAACTTTGCCGGTTTCCCGAAGCCACGCGGCATACTCAACAACGTCATCCATCGACACCCCCGTCACCGGCAACTGGGACCAATCGTGCGCTTGATTGAACTTACGAGCAAGGTATTGTAAAGGTTGGCCTGCTGTTGCTACGTATTCGTGTCGAACTGGCTTTGTACGCAACAACCAGCCCGTAGCCGTCGGCGACAAATCCAGCCAACCAGATTCTGTATTCACCCCATCGGTGTGAGGCCGCAATCGTTTACGCTCCACCATCGATCGGCTGCGCAGAAACTCAATCCACTCGCCAAACGTGGTTTCGTGTTTCGCGATCATAAACGTGTCGGTACGTACGACGTGCAGCGGAACAGTAAAGAGAAAACTGGTGCGCTGCGCTTCATCCAACGCGCCAACCATGAAACGGCCGGCTGGGATTACAACAAAATCCGCTGGCACTTTATCAGCCGGCACAAGCGTAATCGGCACGGTCAGTTTTTCGCTGGCCTGCAGCACCATCGGGTAACGCACCGGGCTGTAGCCCGGAGCTTTAACGGTGAACATGTACGAACCCGGCGGCAACGACGCGCTGCGATCAAACGGAGCCGCTGGGCCTTCGATGCGACGGCCATCATTGGACGAGATGGTTGCGATGGTCATCACAGCGTTGCTCGGCGTGATCTGAAACGTTAGGTCCGCAGGCGCGCGCCATTGCTTGATGTATTCACCAATGGTGTCGTAGAGTTCCAAGCGGCTCAACAATTCGTTGCGGCGCTCAATGTTGTAAAAACGATCGGCGAGTTGCGCTCGCAAGTGCAGCACCTTGGCCAGCTCGGCGCGCACGTCGCCGCGGCTTGGGTCGACCACCGACGCGTGCTCAAGCGGTTGCGTTGCCGACGTGTAGTTCGCATCCAACGCCTTGCTATCGCTAAGCACCTCGCGCCACAGCTCTTCGGCTTTGGCGTTTTCACGTTGATCGAATAACGCCAACGCAGCAACCCGCTTGGCATCTACGGCTGCAAAGTCTTGGCCCTTTCGCAGCAAACGATTCGCTTCATTCAGTAATTCAGCGACACGCTCGGAACGTTCCGCCGCCTCGG
>JAKQOD010000822.1 GCA_029565465.1 Deltaproteobacteria bacterium | reverse complement strand
AGGTGGCGCATGAAGACGGTGCCGATGGGGAAATTGGGAGCGACAGCGCCGGCGATCCAACGCAGGCGCGCGGCAGCGTGCTCGGCAAGAAAGACTTTGTCTCGCTGCAAAGCTTCGACGCGATACCATGTGCTGCGGCAGGCGATGCGCGGCACGATGCCTTTGCGCCGCGGGGCGATCGTCGACGGCGAATCGGTGAAATGCTGCGCGAGCACGGCCTTGCGGCCGAGCACGCGGCGGCCGCTTTTACACCGCTCCACTGCGCAATCTTCCTCGGTCTTGGTCACGCGCGCACACACTTCAGCGACCAACGCGTCAGCGTCGCCCAGCAACGGCACACCACTCAAGCCCAACGTCATCTCAATCTCATCGGGCAAATTGTCCTTGCGAAAAAAATGCCGCGGCCGCGTCGCGCGCAACGGCGCGCCGGTGCGCATCGCCCGCAAAGTGTTGACGCCCGGCCAATGATGCACGCGCTCCACGAGGCCATCTTTCACGGGGTTCGTCAGCGTGTACACCATTTTGTCGACGACATCGGCCCGCGTTTCACACTTCACAATGCACGGCGCTTCACTTGACCAGAAGTTTTCCCAGCGGCCACGTAGACAGTTGATACTCCTCGCCGCCAGTCCGTCCAAGCGCTCCATAAACGCCGAAATCTGCGCATCTGGATCGTGTGCCACCACGTGGTAATGACTCGACTCCACCGTCAGCGCCAGCAGGCCAACTTTGTACACCGACGCTGCATACAACGCGCAATACAGAAAATTATTATTGAGCGTCACATCGGGCCGCAGCAGAAACTGCCGCTGCGTGCACCGTCGCGTCACGAACACGATCGACCCCGCGAGATTGCAGCGCGGTTTCATCGCCACCTCCGCCACCCTATCGACCACACTCTCACGGCGCCGTTATCTTGCGTCCCGCATGCCAGCTGTAACCACATGCAATCTCATCAGTCCGCCGCCAAACTGTCCGCCTACCGGACAGTGGCAAGTCCATTAGTCAGGCGCGTGGACCTCAGCGTGCGTCGGTGGTGCGGTCAAGCGGGAGCGGCAAAGGGTTGGTCCGCAACGTAGCTTGGTCGCTGCTTCGCGCTAGCGTTCGGGCAATGACTCGGGTGCTGGCGGCAGCAACGGCTTTGGTCGTAACCGTTGGTAGGCCAACCGACGAGGGTCGGTATGCGCGACTGGCAGGCTGGCGCGGTCCGCGTGACAAAACTTGGTGCGGGCGCGGTGGTCGAGCATTTGCACTAAGCCAAGGCCCGCGCCTGCGCCCATAAAGATGCCAAGCAACGATAACCCTGGCATGCCAAGCATCGGAAAAACGGTGGCCGCAACAGAAACCACACACGCGCCGACGCCGATTGGTGCGATGATCCGCGTTCCGTCTTCGCGCTGCTGGGCCGTGAATTCGGTTGTACAGCTGTCACACAACGGTGTGCGGCTGAACCGGGGGGCAGTGGCTGGCGAAGCGCCGCAGCGCGCACAATGCATACAGCCATAATATGGCGCAGTCTGCTGGCACTGGTAGGTGAAAAAGCACCTAACTTGCGCGCCGTCGCTGCGGCTTTGCTAGTACGCTGCGCCTACCCGTGGTGCGTTGCCAACTCGACTTTTGTGCACGATTCGCAGCATTGCTGGCATTGGCCAGCGCTGCTTGTGGCGTGCCGAATACCGAATATTTTGGCCAAGTGCCAGCACGCAGCGAAGCCGGTTACTTGCGGTACTGCAACAGCGGTGAGCCCGAGTCGCTCGATCCAGCGCTGGTGTCGACCACGGTGGTGGTGAAGCTGGTGTATTCGATGTTCGATGGCTTAACCGTGTTTGACTACGACGGTCTGCCGGCGCCGGGGCTTGCGACTCACTGGGAAATCTCCGACGACCTGCGGACGTTTACGTTTCACTTGCGCAACAACGCGGTGTGGTCCAATGGCCGTGCGGTTGATGCCTATGATGTTGCGTATCAAGCGTTGCGCGTGATGTCGCCGTCGACAGCGTCGCCCAACGGTGACAATCTTTTGCCGGTCAAAAATGCGATTAACTTCTTGGCCAATCGCGTGTTTGTGTTGCAGCAAGATGCGCCGCCGTATCATCGCGGCGATGTGGTGGAAGCGGTGACGGTCGATGGCAAAAAGCCCGACGAAGCCGAAGTACCGGATGTCAACACGCGTGAAGTTGCGCAGCCGTTGGCGCTGCGTGACCTTGGTGCCGCGCCAGGGGCCGCCTTTGCGCAGGTGCCGGCGGGCGAGGTGGTATCAATTATTGGCACCAGCAACGAACGAGCGCTGTGGAAATCGCCCGACGGTGGCGTGTGGCGCTATGTGTATTGGGCGAAAGATGAAGGCCGGTACGGTTGGGTGCTCGACGGAGAATTGGGTCCGCTGCCTGCGAAAATTGCAGCCGCGAAGTTCGAAGTGCAACGCAGCACGCGCAAAAATACGCCAGGCCAAAACGGCACCGACGATGAACTCGCAGCCGACGAAAAAGTGGAGCGTGCGAAAGTTGTGGTGCCTGGTAACGCGTTGGCGCGCTCGCTCGATAGCGTTGGGATTACCGTCCCAGACGCGCACACGATCGTGTTCGAAGCTGCCGATCCATCGCCGGCATTTTTGACGCTGACCAACAATCGAGCGTTGCGGCCAACGCCGATCGAAGCGGTGTCGCGCAGCCCGCGCCACTGGGCGGAGCCGGGCCGCATGGTGACCTCCGGCCCGATGAATCTTGAAGCGTGGCGTCGCCGCGACACGATTGAGCTGGTGAAATCGCCAACCTATTGGGACCGCGCGCGGGTCACGACGGATCGGATCTCGGTATTCGCCATCGACGATCAAGCGGCCGCCACCAACTATTATTATTACGGCGGCTGCGATGCGGTGGCGTCGAACACGCCGCCGTCGACGTTTTTGCCGGCGCTCAACGGCGAAAAAACAGGCAAACCATTTCGCGACTATTATGTGCGGCCGTATCTTGGCGTGTACTTCGCGTGGATCAATACCAAAGTGTTGAGCAACCGGCATCTGCGTCGCGCCTTGGCGTATGCAGTCGACCGCAAACCGGTGCCGTCGTTCACGCATGGCAACGAAATTCCGTCGGCGCAGCTGTCAGTTGGCGCGCCGATCGCAACGATGTCCGACGACGATCTGAAACTGTGCGGCGTCACACGTGACACGCCTGGCGTTGCCATGATCATGGAAGCCGGCAAGCTGTGTTACGTGCCGCCACAAGGGCTCGACTTTGATCTCGCCAAAGCTAAAGCCGAGCTAGCATTAGCCAAACAGGAAATGGGAGCGTCGTTTCCGTCGAAGATTGAGTATCGCTACAACGCAGGCTCCGAAGCGCACAAACAGATCGCCGAATATCTGCAGCAAAGCTGGAGCGCGATTGGCCTCAATGTCGAGTTGAGCTCACAAGAGTGGAAAACGTTTGTCAGTGACACCCGCGATGGCAAATATCAAATTGCGCGGTTCGGTAATATTGGCAATTCGGTCTACACCGAGACCGAGTTTTTGCCATTGTTCACCTGCGACTCGTCGGATAACCGAGGCAAATATTGCAACCCCGAGTTTGACCGGTTGATGGCCGAAGCGCGGCCGCTGCGCGACATGAACGCACGCAATGCCAAGCTGCGCGAAGCCGAACGCATCATGATCGAAGACGCGCCGGTGATTCCAATCTACGTGTACACGCAGAAGCAGATGCAAAAGCCGTATGTTCGCAATCTGGCGATCAACGCAGCTGATCAACCGCCGTTGCATTTTGTTTGGATCGATACCAACTGGAAGCCGGGCCAACCGGTGCCGCCACCGCCAGGCTTTTCGAATCCGCCAGTGCCGAAACCTGGCGCGATGCCAAGCGGGGCCGCCACGCCATGATTCGGCTGATTTCATCGCGTTTACTTGCTGGCATCGTCGTCGTGCTAACGGTTGCGACCATCTGCTTCTTTTTGCTGCGCAAAGCGCCCGGCGGGCCGTTTGATACCGAAGCGCGGCAATCTGAAGTTGTGAAGCGCGCGCTCGAAGAGCGGTATCACTTGCACGATTCATTGTTCACCCAATATACGGGCTACATGAAGGGCCTCGCCGTCGGAGACTTAGGCTATTCGTTCAAGCAAGAGCGCACCGTCAACAACATCATTGCCGAGCATTTTCCGCGCAGCGCCGCGGTTGGCTTGCTTGGCTTGCTGATGGCGTTGGGCATGGGGCTGATGCTCGGCGTGGCAGCAGCGTGGCGGCGCAATACCTGGATCGACTACGCGTCGATGACGTTGGCGCTGATCGGCGTGTCACTGTCGTCGTTTGTGATCGGGCCGATGCTGATTGCGTTTTTTTCGATCAAGCTCGGCTGGTTGCCACCGACGCGGGTTGATTCGTTGTCGTCGTATATCTTGCCTGCGTTTTCGTTGGGCCTGGTGTACATGGGCACGGTGGCGCGGTTGGCGCGGGGTGGGTTGCTTGAAGTGCTCAATCAAGATTTCATTCGCACTGCGCGTGCCAAAGGCCTGTCAGAGCCGCGCGTGGTGTTGAAGCACGCGTTGCGGCTCGGCGTGTTGCCCGTGGTGACGTATATCGGGCCGGCTGCGGCTGGGCTGGTTTCGGGTTCGTTTGTCGTCGAGAAAATCTTTCAGATACCTGGGTTGGGCATGTATTTCGTCAACAGCATTGCCGACCGCGATTACAACGTGATCATCGGCGTGTTTGTGTT
>JAKQOD010000454.1 GCA_029565465.1 Deltaproteobacteria bacterium | reverse complement strand
CCTCGCGCCAGCCACTGCAAATGCAATCGATCGGTTGAGCCGTGCGCCGCTGCCAACCCATTGGCGCCGGTTGGCTGCCATGTTGGCCCTTGATGTATGGGCCGTGCTTGGCGGTGCAATACTATTGTCGCTTGTGTTGTTGTTCGCCTTACGCTGGTGGCTTGCGCTGCCTGCGACGCTTGCCGTCGGTGTTGCTGCACGCTTGTTGCTGCATCAGTTTGCGCGCGCGCATGTGGCGTCGCAACTGCCCATGCGGCGCGTGCCTGAGCGCATCGCTTCATTAGTCGATGCGCCGTACGTTGTGTTCGGCCACACCCACGATCCGCTGCAGATGCGCATGCCGTCGGGCGCGACCTATATCAACTGCGGCACGTGGTTGCCAGCAGCTCGGCCAGGCTTGCGACGGTGTTTCACGCATGTGCGGATCGTGCCGCCAAGCCAGCCCGGGGCTGCCCCACGGGCAGCCATTCTGCAATGGCACAACGGTGCCGTGCGAACCTTCGAAAGCGCAAGCTAACGATTGCTCAACACGGTGAGCGTGCGCATGGTGCCGGTGACCACGCCAAATTGTTCGTGCACGGCAATTGCCGCAAGCGCTTGCGCTGGCGTCGAGGTTTGATCAAGCAACCCGCGATACGCTTGCCACGCGGTCAGCGCTTCGTTGGCGGTTTCCCGTACCAGCTCCATGCGCAGCCGCGCCACACCACGGCTCGCCAAGTCGTTCACCAAACGCGCAGCGCTTTGTGCTTGGGCATTGAACACGGTATTGCGGCAGCCAACATCGACGATAACCGGATGCACCAGGTTCACTCGATCGCGCAGCGATACCAGTTGTGATTCACATGGCCGGCCGCACGTGCGGTAGTCGGCGCCTTTGGATAACAAGTGCGCGTACACACAGTGCTCAGTGTGAAACGTTGGAATGTGATGATGAATGGTTACCGCCATCTGCTGATTCGGCGTGGCATCCAACAGCGCTTGCAGCTGAATCGCATCGAGGTCGTGCGCACAAGTGACCGTGGCCAGCCCTTGGGCCAGCGCCCAGCGCGCCGTGATCGAATTGGTCACATTGAGCGAAAAATCGCCGTGCAGCACCGGCCGTTCGGCCGCCGGCAACGCTGCGAAATAGGCGAGGGCGCCCCAATTGCGAATCAGCACACCGTCGGGTGCGAGCTTGGCGATGTGGGCTTCAAGTTTTTGCTCGTTGGGCTTTTGGATGCGCGTGGTTGCGATCACGACGCGGACCCCGCGGGCTTTGGCGCGTTCCACTGCGCGTCCCAAGCCCACAAACTCCATCCAATCGAGCTCAACTTCGGGTACGCCAGCATCGAGCAGCGCATTCAATTGCTCGTCGGTGCGGCACAACGGCACCAGCAAAGGCGCGGCTGCGGCGGTGGTTGTAGTCAGCGGCGGCGTCAGTTGTGTAAGCGCATCACTACCAGCGGTTACCTGTGGCTTAAAGTCGGCCAGTTGTGCTTCGAGTTCGGTGGCAAGCTGCCGACGCACTTCTTTCATGGCCGAAACTGGCATATGCAGTTGTGGCGCCAGCCCCGTGGAATCCAGCGTGGCGAGGTGGAACGACGTGCCGCCAAATGCACCGAGCTTATCGCGTAAAATATCATCCGAGATGCCAGCGCCGCGTGCAACCGAGAGCATTGCCGTCGACGTTGCACTTGCGCACAGAGTCCGCGAACCGGACGTTGCGGTCGCAGTCGCAACCAACGGCTGCTCGGCCGCGCCGCTGACCTGGAGCGTTACGGCAATGCGCCCAAGCGGCAAGGCGCCGGCAGCCGCTGCGCGCGCGCCAACTTTGGTTAGTTCCGGTGCTGAATTGATCCAAACAAAGTTGCCCGGCGAGACCCGAGTTAGATCGGGCCCAGGCTGACCAAAGCGCAACGCAAAGCCAGGTTTCCCCGCTGGGCTGCGCCACGGTGACGCCGCGAAGATCGGCCCACCTTGTTCGGCTTCATCAGGGCGGCCGGCATCAAACACTGCGCCCATGCCAGGCTCAGGCGAAACGACAGCGGCCGGCGGTGCGTAGACATTTGGCGCCGCAGCGTCGGTCACGCCTGCGTCGAGCATGCCTTTGCCACCGCTCGATGGCCGTTGATTCGGATCGGTCTCCACCAATACGTCCGAGCCCCGGACCGATACAACGCGTCCAAGCGGCAAGCCGCGGTGGCGACCAAAGCGACCTTCGACTAGTGCTTGGTGATTGGCGCCGCCTAAAAATCCGGCCGAAGCGCCACGATTGTAGGCGAGATACATCGAGCCAGCATCAATCGGCACATCCACCGCCGCAGGCGGCATCGCTTCGCCAACCGCGGCCGCCGCAGCCGCGCGATAGTGTGCGGTTGCAGTCGCCACATATGCTGGCCCTTTGAGCCGGCCTTCGATTTTCAGGCTAGCAACGCCAATCTTCGCAAGCTCAGCAACCGCTGTTGAACCTACCAAGTCGGCCGGCGACAATAGATACGCAACGTCGCCGAGCGGACGGGTTTCGCCATCGACCACCAGCTCGTACGGCAAGCGACAAGCTTGTGCGCATTGGCCACGGTTCGCCGAGCGGCCGCCCCACGATTCTGAACTTAAGCATTGGCCGCTCCACGAAACGCACAGCGCGCCATGGATAAACACTTCGAGAGGCACTGAGGTACCGGCTGCGTAGTCGCGGATTTCGTCGACCGACAATTCGCGTGGCACGACCACGCGCGATAAGCCGAGCCGTTTCATAAACTCGGCAGCCAACGGGCTGCTCACCGTCATTTGGGTCGACGCATGGACTTCCATCGTTGGGCAGATCAACCGAGCCAGCAGGGCGACCGCGGGATCTTGCACAATCAACGCATCAACGCCGGCGTGTGCACAACGCGTGATCAGCTCGGCCACGATGGGCAGCTCCGGCTCAAACACTAACGTGTTAAGTGCGACATAGGCGCGCGCGCCACCACGGTGTAACTCGGCCACCATCGGCGCAATTTCCGACGACGCAAAATTTGCAGCACGTGCACGTGCGTTGAAGCCGTCATCGAGGCCAAAGTACACGGCATCAGCGCCCGCAGCGAGGGCGGCGCGCAGACTCGGCAAATCGCCAGCCGGCGCTAAAATTTCAGGGCGACGCAGCAGGGCGGGCGACATATAAACTCTTGATCGTGATGAGGGGTGTTCTGCCAGAGCCATCCCTCGGCGGGCGGCAAACTTCATGGAGAACCTTTGCGGGCACCGTGCCATACCACACTAAAATTCGCCAAGTCTAGACAATGATTATTTATTTACATGTGGGCGATTGCCCGAAACGAACGGTTAACAAGTGGCAGCGGGCTTTACAGGCCGACCGACCTTCCATATAAAGCGCCACCGTTTCGTTTAACCAACCGAGGAAAACCACATGATGTCCGCACTTAGTTGGCTTGGCAGCACAAGCCAAGCCGTTCTCAACCAGGCCGCCGAAGTTGCTCACAAAGCACACTCGGCACGCCCACACAGCGAAGCCGACTTGGTTTTGCCAAACTTTAAAGCCGTCACGTTCTTCGGCATTTCCGGCTGGACGATTTTGGCGATGGGCCTCGCGGTCGCAGCGCTCGGCATCATTTTTGGGATGGTGATTTTCAGCCGTCTCAAAAACATGCCAGTGCACAAATCGATGCTCGAAATCTCCGAGCTGATTTACGAAACCTGCAAGACCTACCTCAAGCAACAAGCCAAGTTCATCGGCATCTTGTGGGTGTTCATCGCCACGGTTGTCGTGTTGTACTTCGGCGTGCTCGAACGCGTGCCAAACGGCAGCGGTGGCGAAATGCACGTGCCGGTTGG
>JAKQOD010000787.1 GCA_029565465.1 Deltaproteobacteria bacterium | reverse complement strand
CAAAGGCCTTGACGTTTCGCATCAATCATTGGGGCGCAGGGCGCACGATGGCCTTTGGCATTCGCGAAGGTTCGTTTAATCCTAAAGAAAAGCAGCGTTCGCCTGATCAAGAAGCGGCCTACGATGTGCTTGCTGGCAAGTTTGTGCCGGTCACCGGTGGCGGCGATCTTTTTGAGCGTCGGCGTCGTTTTGAAATCTTACGTGATCGCAGCGAACTCACGTTTGCGGTGGTGAATCACGAGTTGACTGGCGTCGACTTTTGGCAACATGGGCGCAAAAGTGCAGTCGCCGACCTCGACCTCGCCAAGTACAAGACCGCAAGCTTAGTGTCTGCGGTTGGCAGCGATGGTCTTTGGTTGGGGTTCATGATTGATCCAGCGAACGGCGAGGCCATTTCGCAAAAGCGGCTTGATCCCGAATTCTTCGATATATTTCGAGTTGTCGATGGCAAAGCGGCGCGGGTGTTCCATATCCCTGCGTCGAATCGACAGTTCGGCCTGGGCAGCGTGGCCCCGGGCATGATTTGGCTAACTGAGCGCAATCGCGGGTTCACGCGCGGCAGCAAAGTGCTTGAGATCATCCGCGTGCCGTAGTGCGCTGGCCGCGGCGACCTTCGAGGGTTCTTACGTGATCGCAGGCTCACCGGTGCGTTGACACCCAAACCTTTGCTATCGCGCCACGCCCCCGCTGCAGAAGCTGCGACGTTGCGCTACAACGCATGGGTGCAAGGCTTTCATTTTTCGCCCGAAGTTGCTGCTGCGCGTGCTGCGGGCGGTGCCATTGTTGCGCTTGAATCAACCATCTTGGCGCACGGGTTTCCGTATCCCGCCAACGTTGAACTTGCGCACGAGCTCGAAACCACGGTGCGTAGCCATGGCGCTGTGCCTGCCACCATTGCCGTCGTCGATGGCGTGGTGCACGTTGGATGTGATGAACCGACCTTGTTAGCCTTAGGTCGCGAAGGCAACACCTTTCGCAAAGCCGGAGCCACCGACCTGTGCGTGTACGTGGCGCGTGGGGCGCGCGCGGCCACCACCGTTAGTGCAACTGCAGTGATTGCGGCAGCGGCAGGGATCTCCGTGTTCGCCACTGGCGGCATCGGTGGTGTCCATCGCGGCAACGATGGCGATATCTCGCACGACTTGGTCGCGGTGGCGCGCACGCCGCTCGCTGTAGTCTCCGCTGGCGCCAAAGCCATTTTAGATCTGCCTAAAACCGTGGAAGCTCTCGAAACCCTCGGTGTGTTGGTTATCGGGTATGCCTGCAACGAATTCCCAGCGTTTTACACGGCGGAGTCCGGGGTCAAGCTTGAACATCGTAGCGACGACGTTGCCGAACTCGCAGCGATCTTGACCACCCACTGGAGCCAATTCGGTGGCGGTGGCGCATTGATTGCCAATCCAATCCCTGCCACCGCTGCCTTGCCTGCCGATCGTATCAATCAAGCAGTCGCTGATGCACTACGCGAAGCGACCGCTGCTGGTATCAGCGGCAAACAACTCACTCCGTTCCTGTTGCGTCGCTTATCGGAAATTACCCAAGGCTCGTCGGTGATCGCCAATCGTGCGCTGGCTTGTAACAATGCAAAGCTGGGCGCGCAGCTCGCAGTCGCGATCGCTGCGCGACGTGCAGCGGCGGCATAACAATCGCAACTACCGCCGGTGCTTGGATGCGCGGAGGTTCGACGAGCGGTGCTTGGACGAGCGGTGCTTCGACGTGCGGTGCTTCGACGGGGAAAGCCCGATCCATTGCTGACGTGGTGCTCGGATGAGGAAGGCCCGATCCATCGCGGCTAGGTTCGTTGGCGCTGCGCTTGGCGGTCCTCAGGTAGAACCACTACGCTGAGGTACGGTTCTCGCGCCGCCTTCGTGGCCGCGCGCCGCGGGCCTTTAGCCTGACCACGGGCGTTCGAGCCTGAACACAAGTGTCCTGTGGGGTGTGGCCCAGGTACATAGGTAACAGATCTGCCTAGGAACATAGGTGACACTTGAAGGCACGTTCAGGCGTGCCTTGGAAAGCGATTGCACTGATCGTTTTAAGAAAAGAATAACTGACGCGGCTGACGAACGGCGAGCGGATGAGCGACTTGTGTCGCGAGTACAGCATCTCGAGTCCCCGGTGTGTCGCGGTCGCGGTCGCGGCTGACGACTCCCTGAATTCGTTCCGAAACGTCGTGGCGCCGCTAATGAACGGAAACCTCCCAGATGCTAACGAGGGCGCGGGTTGGCGCTTCGTACGCGCGCTCTGCTGCTGGCTGCGCAGCCGCGGACGCTCTGCCGGGCAAGAGTCTGCCGCGCTGCGCGCCGCGCGCCTTTCATATGGGTGGGGCGGATCTATCGAAGCGGGCTAGGTTCTGTGTCGAGGGCAGGTCGCCGTGTCGAGGCTAGGTTCTGTGTCGAGGGCAGGTCGCTATGTCGAGGCTAGGTGGCCGTGTCGAGGGCAGGTTGCTGTGTCGAGGCTAGGTTCTGTGTCGAGGCTAGGTTCTGTGTCGAGGCTACAGGGCAACCACAATTTTTAAAATAATTGGTTGACCACGGCCTCGCGAGTCTATATATTGGCCAAATCAAAATGGGCATGGCCACGAAAAAGCGAGGGATGGGGCGAGGAATGGTGCAGTTAGGGTTGGCGCTGCCGCTGCCGCTGCCGCCGCCAGCGATGGAACATGGCGGGGCGCGGGTTGGCGCAGGGCGCAAACGGCGCACGACGGAGCAGCCGCATCGGCAACGGGAGAGTTTGCCAAGCGCTGTCCTGTGCAGGTCACGTTGAAGATGAAGCCGGATATCAAGAATCTGCGTCGGCGCGATGTGTATCGAAAGATTGAGGATTGTTTACGCCAAGCATCAACGCGCGCCGATGCGCCGATTTGCGATTTTTCGGTGCAAGGCGATCATGTGCACATGCTGGTCGACGCTGCGAAC
>JAKQOD010000786.1 GCA_029565465.1 Deltaproteobacteria bacterium | reverse complement strand
CGCTGCGCTTCCGGTCCTCACGTAGAGCCGTACGCTCCGGTCCGGTTCTCACGGCGTAGGTGGGTGCTCGTGTGATGAAGGCCCGATCCATCGCGGCCACGTTCGTTGGCGCTGCGCTTCCGGTCCTCACGTAGAGCCACTACGCTGCGGTCCGGTTCTCGCGCCGCCTTCGTGGCCGCGCGCCTCGGGCCTTTAGCCTGACCGCGCGCGTTCGAGCCTGAACAAAAAGTGTCCGTGTCCGTGTCCGTGTCCGTCAGCGTGGTCGTGGTCGTGGCCGTGGTCGTGGTCGTGGTCGTGGTCGCGGCCGTGGCCGCGATGGATCGGGCCTTCCACTTGCGAGCACGCGCCCTAATGTGCGCCGATGATTGTGACTTTATCGAGCGCCGGTACCGTGATGCCGTTGGACGTAAACGTCGCGCGGTACTGCACAAACTGACCTACTTGGCCGGCCGGTACACCGCCGTTGCTTGGCACAGCAACATACGGCTGATTGGTACACGCTTGTGCACATGCGCGGACGGCGAGGGCAATGCCGTTGCTGCCGGCTTGGCGCTCAAGCCAGGCAACGCTGGTTAGCGTCACCGGCGTGCCAAAATCGTGCTGCACTGATTCATAGGTTGCGTTGGTTGCAATCGATGGTTGCGCCAACGTTTTGTAGTGCACCGTCAGCGCAAACAGATTGGATTGCGCGTTTTGATTCGCGCCACCAGTGCTGGTGATCGAAAGCTGCCACGTGCCGGAGGCTAAGCGCGTATTAAAATCGGCCAGCGCCAACGTGACTGGTTGATTACCACCGCTGCCCACCGACACGGCCATGCCATTTGGATCGCGCAACGACACTGACAGCGTTTGGCCATTGGCGGGTGCGGCGCGATAGGCAAGGTCGACACCCGTGACAACGGCGTCAGCCGGAATGCCCGTGATCGCGAGGTTGCGAATCACGGTGGTGTTGCGCGCCACGTTGACGTTGGCCGTATCTTGATTCGAAACGATGCGCTCGACACCCGTGGTTACAGGCCGGAACCGCGCATTGGGTAGCGTTTGTCCCGCGAACTCTGGCCCACCGGCGGCAACCGTAAGGGCAATACCGCCCGGCGCCACGTTGGTCGGCGTATCGACGTTCAAATCGACGGCGAAATCATGCCAGCCCGCGTTGAGGTAGCGCGGTGCCGTTGTTGTCATCGCAGGCGCCGCCAATGCAGTATCCGCAAGGTGTTCGCCATTTAGAATAACCCGGTGCCCACCATTCGACACCAACGCAAAACTGTACATGCCGGCCGCTTCAAGTCGCACTTGGCCAACCCAACGCGATGCCCACCGCGTAGCTTGCGAAATGCCCACATTGGCTGGCGCGCTCGTGCCGAAGTTGGCCGCCAACACGTCGCTTTGCCACAAATGCGAACCTGTGAAGTTGGTCAAGCCGATCTGATCGAAGCCGAGTTGTTGCGGATTGGTTTCGGCGGTGACGTCGGTGCGCATTTCCGCAGCGGTAATGGCGACGAAGTTTGTGCCATTGGGCTTGCGATGGTCCAGGCCAAGTTTGGCGAACCCAAGCGCATCTGTCCACGCCAGTTGAATTGCATACCAGCCTGCGGTTGGCACATTGAGTTGGCCGGTTTGCGCGCCATTGCCGAAGTTACACGACACAACTTTGGTAAAGCCAGCCCCGAGGTCGACGGCAAATACCGCTCGGTCATCGCAGGCGGCTCGGAAAACATGCAGGCCGGCGTCGAGGAATATTTCGCCGGTGCTCCATTGCGTGAATGCGTCGTTCACGCCCGAAATCCACTTCGGCGCTTGCAGCGAATTGCTCGCCCCGATGGTGGTCGCTAAGATGCGGTCGGTTGCCCCTGCGAGCGATGCAAAATCTAATGCATTTTCATCGTCGAAAAGTGACCCCGCCTTGCCGCGCGTTAGCCAACCAGGTGCATGCGCGCGTGGTTCAACCGTATTCCAACTGGTTGCGAGGCTGTTGTTGGTTACCCCTGGGCCGAAGTCGGCTTGGGTATCTTGCTGCCACGTCAACAAGGTTGGCGCTGCATCAACCATCGCGTCAAGGCGAGCATCGAGCATCGCGTCTGGCGCCGCATCAAGCCGACCATCGATCGCGCCATCGGCTGTAGCTGCATCGCGCTCGCTGCTGTCAGTGGTGGTGCCATCGCTATCCACCGGCACGTTGCTCGCAGCAAAGCTACACGCAGCCAACGCAGCAATCGGAGAGATGTGGGCTATGCGCATGGCTGCAGTTTGGCCGCCCCTGTCGTGGTTGTCCAGCGACCGACGGCGCAAGCTGCGTTAGCTGCCAACTGCTTCAAACGTGACACTTTCAACCGCCGGCACTTGGATGCCGTCGGAGGTCATTTCAAAGCGATACTCAATGTGGGTGCCAGTAAGTCCGACCAACGGAGCGCCTGAGGTCACCGAGGTCCAGGCATCGCTATCCGTGCAGGCCGCCGCGCAGCTGCGAATATTTCCGAGTACGGTGCCCGCGCCTTGCGTCGTCCACGTCATCTTCTGCATGGTCACAGGGCGTTCGAAGATTTTGGCTGCGCTGCGATACCCGCTCTGGGTTGCCATCGCAGGTGCGGTGAAGCTGCGATAGGTAACCGTGAGATAGACATTGCTCAGCTGTTTGTTGCCTTGGCCTGTGACGTCGATGCGCCACGTCCCGTTCGCATCAAGCGTCGCGTTGCCATGGTAGTGATAAAAGGTGGTGGCATTGTCATTGAGCGCAATCGTGTCGAGTTGATTGCCCGCTGGATCGAACAGCCTTGCAACGCCATCGCGTCCGTCGTAGGCGATCCGCAGGTCGGCGTCGACAATCTTGGCATCGCTGGGCAGCGCCATCGGCATCGAGATGCTGGCATTGCCACTGCCGTTGGTGTTGGTAGTCCCTGCTTTGGGCAATGCAATTATCCGATTCCGACCGGTAACGACGCTGCGCAAGCGTTCGGGCGGTAGCGGCCCAGCGGTAACATCGCCCGGTGCTTGCAGTGTTGCGATGGCGCGCGCCTGGCCGTTGCGTTGCCACCAGTCGATCTGAATATCGTGCCAACCGGCTGCGAGTTCG
>JAKQOD010000775.1 GCA_029565465.1 Deltaproteobacteria bacterium | reverse complement strand
GTGCAGCGCACCATCGGCGAACTCGAGTGGGCCCTGTCCTGCCCCGTCGACACCGTCGACGGCCTGTGCATGCAGCTACGCAAGCGTAACCCGCCGCTGACGTGCGCAGCGCACAAACCGGTGCCGCTCGGGGAAGCTGGTGTGCCGGCGCGGCCACGGTATCAGATGGTGACGCGCAAAGCCGACCATGTGAAAGCCGCGATGACGGCGTTTTCCGCCGTGCAGCAATTGGCGCAACGCTTCAGCGTTGTGCACGGCGTGCCCACCGACGACACCCCAAAACCATATGACATCGCCACTGCGCAACGCATGTTGGCCGAGCCAGAGTTCGAAGCATTTTGGGCACTGCAGTTTCCACGCAATTTGAACTTTGATCCGGCCAAGCCCAAGGTTGCAGCTGCAGCCCAGAAAGCGTTCACTGCTTGGCTAACCGAGTCCACTCAGCGCAGCGCTGCGTTGCGGACGAAATACCAACAAGTGCTATCGCTCAAAGATCCCGCCAACATGTTCGCAGCCATGGCGCGCTTGGGCCAACTCGCTGACAAGTTCAGCTACGAACTGACCAATAGCGATATTCCAGCATCGTTGCGAGCCGGTGAGTTTGGCGAAGAAAAGGTCACGGCTTACTGCGATACCATGCATGAGCAAGCGGCTGCACTTACCGACGGCGCCGAGCAAGCCTATGCCGCGTGCGTTGCCAAAGCCACCGAACTTGCGTGGCGCGACGCATCGACCGACGTTTGCCAACGCGAGCTCACCCGGCTTAATCCGAAAGCAGCGCCACCCCACACGGAACGTCGTGGACCGGCCGTACCGAGCGCGGTGACATCGCCAGAGGGCGCAGCCGTGCCGGCTGGGGCAAGCAGTGCCGGAAGTAACCCATGACACGCGTCAATAACAATGTTATAACATTGTTATCATGACAAAGAACCTCCGCCAGATTGGCAACAGTTACGGCATCATTATCGACAAAGCGATACTTGAGCTGCTCAATATTGGCCCCGAAACTGATCTGGAAATCACGACTGACGGCAAACGCTTGATGATTGAGCCAGTCGCACAGCCAACGAGCAAACGTGAAGCCGTGAAAGCAGCTCACGCCAAAGCGATGAAAAAGTATGATACCGCCTTCAAGAGGCTTGCCAAATGATCTATCTCGACGTTGAAGACGTTTTGATGATTCATCTTGAGCAAATCACCAACAATGGAGGCGATGCAGCGATTCGCGACCATGGTTTGCTTGAGTCAGCAATCGCACAGCCGCAAGCGACATTTGGCGGTCAGTAGCTGCATGAAAGCGTGGCCCAAGCCGCCGCGGCGTATCTATTTCACCTCGCCAAAAATCATCCATTTGTCGACGGCAACAAGCGCACTGCGCTGGCATCGATGCTGGTATTTCTAACCATCAACGGCCACGACATCCGATGGGAGCCAGATGAGGCAGCAACCATCACGGAAGGCGTCGCTAGCGGAACTGTTTCGAAAGAAGCACTAACCGAAGCGGTCGCGGCGGCGATCCTGTAGCCCTACGCCTTGGCCTTTTCCTTTGGCTTGCGTGGCCGCGACGGCGGCGTTGCCGGCGCATCGCCTTCCGGCGCTGGTGCCGATTCGTAGCTCAACACGATTTCGCCGTCTTTGACATCGACGAAGGCCGTGCCGCCGTTGACCAATTTGCCGAACAAGATCTCGTTGGCCAACGGTGCTTTGAGCGTGTTGGCAATGAGCCGCGCCATCGGCCGTGCGCCCATTGCTTTGTCGTAGCCGCGCGCTGCAAACCAGTCTTTGGCTGCATCGGAAACTTCGAGCGATACGTTTTTCTCCATCAGCTGGGTGTCGAGCTGATCGAGGAACTTGGTGGCAACTTGCTTGATGACCACAGGCTGCAACGCTTCAAAGAACACCGTGCCGTCGAGGCGGTTGCGGAATTCTGGCGTGAACACGCGTTCGAGGGCTTTTTTGCCTTCATGCGTATCACCAACCGAATCGCCGAAGCCGATGCGGCCCGCAGCCATTTCACGTGAGCCAGCATTGCTGGTCATGATCAGAATGACATTACGGAAATCCGCTTTGCGGCCGTTATTGTCGGTCAAGGTCGCCGAATCCATCACTTGCAACAAGATGTTGTAGATGTCGGGATGCGCCTTTTCGATTTCGTCGAGCACGATCACCGAATACGGATGTTTGTTCACAGCGTCGGTGAGTTGGCCCCCTTGGTCGAACCCAACGTAGCCTGGAGGTGCGCCAATCAAGCGCGACACCGTGTGTTTTTCCATGTATTCGCTCATGTCGAAGCGAATAAATTCGTTACCAAGGACAGCAGCCAACTGCTTGGCCAGCTCGGTTTTACCAACGCCGGTGGGCCCTGCGAACAAGAAGCTGCCGGTTGGCTTGTCGGGATTGCCAAGGCCAGCACGCGACAACTTGATCACCATCGCAAGTTGCTCGATGGCTTTGTCTTGGCCGTAGATCAAGCGTTTGAGATCCGCTTCGATATCCGACAATTTCTTTTTGTCTTGGCTCGTCACCGACTTGGTTGGAATGCGCGCGATCTTCGCAACGATTTCTTCGATGAGCGGTGGCCGAATCTCGTCGGGCCGATCAGCTGGTGCCATCAAGCGCACTTTGGCGCCGGCTTCGTCGATCACATCGATCGCTTTGTCAGGCAATTGTGAACCAGAGATGTGGCGCGACGACAAATCGACGGCCGCTTCGATTGCAGCGTCGCTGTATTTGACGCCGTGGTGCTCTTCGTAGCGCGACTTTAGACCTTTGAGGATTTCGATCGCTTCATGCACAGTTGGTTCACCAACGTCGATGCGTTGGAAGCGGCGCGCCAGCGCGCGGTCTTTTTCAAAGGCTTGGCGGAAATCTTTAAACGTCGTCGAGCCAATGCAGCGCAACTCGCCGTTTGACAACGGTGGCTTCAAAATATTGGCTGCATCCATGGTGCCGCCCGAGGTTTGGCCAGCGCCAATGATGTTGTGAATCTCGTCGATGAACAAGATCGCGTTCTTATTCTCCATCAAGACTTTGAGCACAGCTTTGATGCGCTCTTCAAAGTCGCCGCGATAGCGCGTGCCAGCAAGCACGGCCGTCATGTCCAACGAATAGACCACGGCGTCTTTGATCGCGTCAGGCACTTTGCCTTCAACGATGCGCACGGCCAAGCCTTCGGCCAAGGCGGTTTTGCCAACGCCAGGTTCACCAACGAGCAACGGGTTATTTTTGCGGCGCCGGCAAAGCACTTGCACCATGCGGTCGATTTCGTCGACGCGCCCGACCAATGGATCGATGCGGCCTTCTTTGGCGCGTGCATTTAGATCTACGCAGAACGACTCCAGCGGATTGGCTGATGCAGCGTTGTCAGGACCTTCTTCTTCAGCACCTTTGCTACGTGGCAGCATGATGCGGCCAGGGTCGGCCTTGGCCACGCCATGGCTGATGTAGTTAACGACATCGAACCGCGTGACGCCGGATTTTTCGAGCAGATAGACGGCGTGCGAGTCACGTTCGCGAAACATCGCAACGATCACGTTGCCGGTCGACATCTGGGTGCGGCCAGCGCTTTGCACGTGGATCGCAGCGCGTTGCAACACGCGTTGAAATGCTAACGTTTGGTCAGGGCCATCATCTTCGTCGTCGAGTTCAATCTCTTCGACGCTTTCCGCCAAAAACGCTTCGAGTTCATCGCGCAGCACGTCGATCTTGCCGCCGCATTTGACGATGATATCGGCGCCACTTGGATCGTCGAGAATCGACAACAACAAGTGTTCCAGCGTGAGGTATTCATGTTTACGTTCGCGCGTATCGGTTAGCGCGCGTTGCAGCGTATTTTGTAATTCGGGGCTCAACATATAAGGCTCCTGGGGTTCAGTGCTTACTCGACTGGTTCAATCGATAGCTGCAGCGGGAAATCCTGCGCTTTGGCCAAGCGCATGGTTTTGGTGACTTTGGTTTCCGCAACTTCAAACGTGTACACGCCAGCAACACCAACGCCGTTGTTGTGCACATGCATCATGATCACGGTCGCGTCGGATTCATTTTTGTGAAACACGCTTTGCAGAATCCACACCACAAAATCGCGCGTGGTGTAGTCATCGTTGTGCAACAGCACTTTGTACATCGGCGGCTTTTTGGTGCGGGTTCGCTCTTCAAGCACCAGGCCGGTTTGCTTGTCGTTATCTCGCTGAGGTGGTTTCTTGTCTTCCGCCATACGAATTCTCACTGCGGCGCAGCTTAGCTTAACTATGGGCACGGCGCGCGTTTTGTGCAGCCCGCGATTTAGGGTAGGCCGCGCGACTTGCCGCGGCTTGGGCGGCTACTGCCGCCACGATTGCCTCGCCCAGCGCCGCCGTGCGCGCGCTGAGCGCACCGGGCCGAGTCAACAATTGATAGTGGATTGGCGGCAAGCCTTCAACCACGCGAGCTACCATGCCGGTTGGCACTGGGCAAAAATCGTTCACCACGGCGATGCCCACGCCTTGTTTGGCAAAATGCAACATCAGCTCCCACCCGGTAACTTCAACCGCTGGCAGCAAGTCGCCGCCGGCCGTTCGAATCGCTTGCGTCAATGCTGAGCGATGCGGGCTGCCTACCGGTGGCACAATTATCGCCTCGCCATCGAGATCAACTGGGCGAATCACGCGTTTGGCAGCCAAACGATGGTTGCGCGGCAGCATGGCAACGTGGCCAATGGTGACCAGCGGTGTAGCCTGTACATTGGCTATTGGTGAGTCACTAACGGCGACGCCCACATCAGCGCGAGCATCGCGCACGGCGTTGATAATGGCGGGCCCGCTGATCACTTGTAGCTGCAGTGGCCATTGCCGTTTGCTCCACGCTGCCACCACGGGGCCGAGTAGATATCGAAACGCGCCTTGGCCCGATGCCAACCGTACCGGCCCTGCATCGGCCTGGCCACGCACGTCGCTCAGCACAGTGCGCCCTCGCGCGTGTACTTCACGCCCATACGCAGCGAGTTTTTCGCCTTCGGCGGTGAGCACCAAGTCGCGGCCCACGCGTCGATAAAGGGGCCGCCCGACCAGTTCGCTGAGCTTGCGGATTTGCACAAACAACGCAGGCTGCGAAAGATGCAGCTCGCGTGCCGTGCGAGTGAAATTGCGATGCTCGGCAAATGCGGTAAAGGCGAACAGCCAGTGGTAGTTCATACTATTGCTTCACACTATAGCCGATTGTTTTACAATAGTTCTCGATTATCTCTGATACGGCTAAGGTCAACCCATTGAACAACTCAAACCGGACCTCGACCATGTTACGCAACCATGCCAGCACCCACCGTATGAACGACTCCACCCGCACTCGCTACAGCAAGTTTTTGAGCTTGGTGCTACGCCATCAGCCCCAACTTATTGGGCTAACTCTCGACGGCCAGGGCTGGGCCGACACCGCCGATTTATTGCGCCGCTGTGCCGCCCACGGCCGAGCCATTTCGGTGGCCGAGCTACGTGACCTCGTTGCCACCAGTCCGAAGCAACGCTTTGCTTTAAGCGACGACGGCGCGCGCATTCGCGCCAACCAAGGCCATTCGGTCGAGGTGGAGCTTGGCTACGCGCCAGCGACGGCGCCGGCCTTGCTCTACCATGGCACCGTCGCAGCCGTGCGTAACGCGATCGAACGGGACGGCTTGTCAAAGATGCAACGCCATCATGTGCACCTTTCGCCTGACGAAGCGACTGCACGCATCGTCGGTGGCCGCCGCGGCGCACCAGTGATTTTGCGCATTGATGCAGCGGCTATGCAGCGCGACGGTTATGTCTTCTATTGCTCCGACAACGGCGTGTGGCTGACCGAACATGTGCCACCGAAGTATATTCGTTGGCCATAGCGCTACGAATTGCGACTTGCATGACACCGTAGTGTGGCCAGCAACCTAAACGTGGCTGCGCTGCCAAACGCCAATGCAAGGATGGGCCAGGCTGCGATTTATTTGCTAGATTCCGGCCATGTCAAATCCGCGTACTGCCGACGCTTCGAAACAATGGGTTGCCGAACAATTTAGTGCCAGCATCGTTCCTACGCTGGTCGACTACATTCGCATTCCGAATAAATCGCCGATGTTCGACAAAGAGTGGCGCGAACACGGCCACATGATGCGCGCTGTTGAATTGCTCAGCGGTTGGGCCAAAGCCAATTTGCCGAGCGGCGCGACGCTTGAAGTGGTGCGCGTCGAAGACCGCACGCCAGTGATCTTCATCGATGTGCCTGGCACCGGCGGCCAAGCTGGCGATACCGTGCTGTTGTACGGGCACCTCGACAAGCAGCCAGAAATGGTCGGCTGGCGCGACGGCTTAGGGCCATGGACGCCAGTGATCGACGGCGATCGGTTGTACGGCCGCGGTGGTGCCGACGACGGCTACGCGATTTTTGCGTCGCTAACCGCCATCAATGCGCTGCGCCGCGACAACATTCCACACTCGCGCTGCGCCATTTTGATCGAAGCTTGCGAAGAATCGGGCAGCTTCGATTTGCCTGCCTACATCGAACATCTGGCGCCGCGCATCGGCACGCCAAGTTTGGTGGTTTGCCTCGATTCGGGTTGCGGCAACTATGACCAACTGTGGTCAACCACTTCGCTGCGTGGCTTGGTCGTTGGCACCTTGGAAGTCGACATTTTGCGCGAAGGCGTGCACTCGGGCGACGGCTCGGGCGTGGTGGCATCGACCTTCCGCATCGCGCGGCAACTGCTCGACCGGCTCGAAGACAGCCACACTGGCGTGATTCGCCCAGCGTCGCTCTCGGTCGAAATTCCGCGCCAACGCATCATGCAAGCGGCCGTCGCAGCCGAAGTGCTCGGCGATGAAGTCTGGACCAAGATGCCAATGTGCGAAGGCGCTGGCCCAGTAACGCGCGATTGCGCCGAATTGATTCTGAACCGCACCTGGCGCCCTGCTCTTTCGATCACGGGCGTCGACGGGATTCCAGCGTCTGCCGATGGCGGCAACGTGTTGCGGCCACGCACTGTGCTCAAGCTGAGCTTGCGGGTGCCGCCCGAAGCTGATGCCAAAGCGGCAGCCGCTACCGTCAAAGCACTGCTCGAAAAAGATCCACCGTACGGTGCCTCGGTAAAGTTCAATGTGATCGGCGCCAACGGAGGCTGGAACGCACCACCACTCGCTCCATGGCTGGAAAAATCGCTCGAAACCGCATCGCTGCGCCACTTCGGCAAGCCTGCGGTTTACATGGGCGAAGGTGGTTCAATTCCGTTTATGGGCATGTTGGGTGCAAAGTTTCCCAATGCGCAATTTTGCATTACTGGCGTGCTTGGACCAGGAAGCAATGCCCACGGCCCCAACGAGTTCCTCGATATCCCAACCGCGAAGCGCTTGACCTTGTGCGTCGCTGACGTGCTCGCTGATCACGCAGCGCGGAAATAGTATGCAACCCCGGCAACAGTGGCGGCGGTGGAGGCAAGCGACGTTTATCGCAACGGCGTTCATCCTGAGCTTAAGCAGCGGGTGCAAGTCGAAAGCGTCACCGATGGTGGCGGTGCCCGCCGCGCCGTCGACCACAGCGCTTGCGCTTGACGCAAACACCAGCACTGCCCATGATCCGTGGGCCGTAGAACCGGCGCGTCCTTCGCTGGATGATCCGCCAACGCTCGCGGAAAACCATGAGCGGGCCGAAGCAGCTTGCCCACGAGTAACACGGCCGCCGTTCTATCGGATCGAACGCGCAGGCAACGTGAATTACATGCTTGGCAGCCGGCACGTCAGCATTGGCCTAGGTAAACAACCGCCGATTGTTGAAGCCAAGGTGCGTGCCGCCTCGACGGTGGTCTTTGAAGTTGCGCCGGGCGATGACGTGGATCCGGTTAATGATGACAGCTCGGTACCCGACATGCTCGGTCCCGAGTTGTGGCAACGCTATCGCAAACTCGCTGGGCCTGCGCAAGCCGACGCTGCAGCCCAACGAGGGCCTGCAAATGCTGCGTTACGTTTGATGCTACTGTACGAAGACCCAACCCAAACGCTGGATCACGAGATCGAAATACTGGCGGGCCAACTCAGCAAACCAACCGCCGGGTTGGAGTCGGCAGCGTTTCAAAACAACCTGATCGCCAAGTTGCTTGATGCGCGCGCCTTGCGTGCCGCCGTGCAAGGCACGGCAGACCGTCAAGAGATGCAAGCCGACTCGGAAAAAGACATTCGCGAATACTGTACCGGCGTCGACAAAGCGCCAGGGCTCGATGCCGACGATCGCAAAGACATGATGGATGCGGGCTACACCGAAACCGAAATTGCCGAGCAAGAAGAACTCCTACTATTCCGACGCAATCGCGATTGGATCCCTAAACTTGAAAAGTTGTTTACGAACAAGGACGTGTTTGTTGTCGTCGGCGCCGATCACTTGCGTGGCGACAAAGGGGTGTTGGCGCTGCTTACGAAGCGTGGCTTCAAAGTGACCCGCGTTGACGTGACCGACGAACGGTAGTGCGACGCCTCATGCGACAGCCAATGCGACCGTTGAGCAACCGCAAGACGAACGCAGGCGCACCGCGGCTCCCCTTCGTCGCCCGGTAACGCTGGCGCGGTTCGTGCTTATTGGGGCACAATGCTGAAACATCGACGTGCCGCGGTTGCCGCAACATTGCTCCTGGCGCTAGGTTGCCAAACCAAAGCTCCACCCAGCGCAGAGACAGCGACGCCCACTGCAGCGCCGGCGCCTCCACAAACTCTTGATCCGTGGGTTACGCCACCACCGTCGCCGGACGACCCGCCGTCGGATGTCGACAATCGCCGCCGCGCCGACGCCATGTGCGCATCCGTTACCCGCGCGCCATTTTTTCAAGTCGAGAAAAACGGCAAGGTCAACTACATCCTCGGTAGTCGGCACGCGGGTGTTAGCCTTGCGAAACAACCGCCGATCGTCGAAGCCAAAGTGCGTAGCGCTTCAACCGTTGTGCTCGAAACCGCGCCCGACGACGAGGCCGATTTCCCCGAGGACAAAAGCTCGGTCCCTGAGCTGTTAGGACCTGAATTGTGGCAACGCTATCGAAAACTCGTTGGGCCAAGGCGCGCCGACGCGCTTGCCCGCAAAGGTGTCTTGATGGCTCACTTTCTCATGCTTGGTATGTACGAAGACACATCTCAGGGGTTGGATTCGGACATTGAAACATTGGCCGTTAGCCTCAAAAAAGCAACCGCCGGGTTAGAAGCCGAACAGTTGCAAGTCGATCTCATGGTGAGTCTGCTCGACGCTCGTGCGCTGCGGGTCGCAGTGCAAACTTCCGATCGGAACAGCATGCAGCACGACACAGAAACAGACGTGCGCGACTACTGTACGGGCGTCGAAAAAGCGCCCGGTATCGACGCCAAAGATCGCAAGGACATGCTGGCCGCGGGGTACAGCGACGCAGAGATCAACCAGATCGAGGACAAGATGGTGTTTCAACGCAATCGCAATTGGATACCCAAGCTTGAACAGTTGTTCGCGGCCAGCGACGTATTTGTCGTCGTCGGCGCTGATCACCTACCCGGCGACAAAGGGGTGTTGGCGCTGCTTACGAAGCGTGGCTTCAACGTAACCCGCGTGGAAGCAACCGCGCAGTAGACCGCGCGGCAGCTACGTGCCGCCGTCGGGCCGAATCACGATGGCATCAAGATCGTCGACCACGCGCCAACCGCCGGCAGCGGTTTCGATCAACTCACGATCATCACCGAGCAGCTCTCGCAGCGTCGTGCGCAAGCGTTTCACGGCAACGTACAGCGTGTTGCGATGCCGCAACGGATGATATTCGCGGGCGCCCCAGACCGATAGAAAAAGTTGTTCGGCTGCAATGACAGCACCTTGGGTCTCAACCAACACGGCCAGCAATTCGCAAGCCAGCGGCCGGCCTCGATCAACCCGCGATTCTTCGCCAACGCGCGCAGTAATGACAGCGCGGGCCGGTTCCACCACAACGCGATGCACGGTGCGCAGTGTTGCCAATTCGTCGTCGGAAACAATGCGTGCAGCTTGCCGTGTAACCACCCGATGCCGCATGCCAGCCATCAAGCCGAGCCGCGATAACAACGCCCGCGTACCAGCAGGCGGGGTCAACTCGCGGCGTGCAGCACGCACGGCGCGGCCTTCCGTATGTTTCATTTCATTGGCACTCTCGGCCAGCACCACGGAGCTCGCGACCCCTCGATGCTTCGCTAAAGCCGCGTGGCCGAGCTTGGTCAACGCCAACGTGCGCGCATCGCCAATGGCCGCAGCG
>JAKQOD010000718.1 GCA_029565465.1 Deltaproteobacteria bacterium | reverse complement strand
AATGAGACTGGCGTGTTGGGCTGCCCAAGCTGCCGCAACCAACGCATAACCTTCGGCGTCATTGGCACCGAGTTTGTGGATTCGGCTGATGACATACGTCGTGCGAATCGCTCCACGTGGCACCGTTATGTGTCGTACCAGCAACGGCGCTAGTGTGCGTAGCGCCATCGCCAACGCGAATGCAATGCCGAGCCACGAAGCTTCGGTGCGCCACAACGCGGCGACAATTAACGCAACGCCGGTGAGGCGCAGCCCCGCGAACAAGCCGGCTAACACACCGTAGCCAAGCGCGCGCCAATTGCGGTGCTTGCGCCGTGCATTGATGGCTGCGCCGTGTAGCAACTGAGCGAAGATGAGCAAGCGGCCGACGATAGCGATCATTTCGCACCTCGCGCGGCCCAACCGAGTTGTTGCAACAACATGGGCGTTGCTGGACGGCGAGGCGCCGGTTCAGCCTCTGCCGTGGTGGCCGCCGACGTCGCGGGGGCTTGCATTGGTCCTGCATGCGCTGCCCAAAATTCAGCTTGCACCCTGGTGTTAGGGTCACGGAGCGCAGCGACGGCTGCCCGCACCAGTTCGTTGGTGCGTGGTTGCGGCCCCAACGGTGTGTTGTAAGTTTGCGCGGCGGCAAACCCAAGTTCGAGCATGCCCAGCAGTTTTTGTGCTTCGCGTTCAACGGTGGCGCGCGGGGCATCCCAAGGCACGTCCAACACAAAAAACGGATTTTCCAACAGCGCCTTCATGCGGAGATCACTGTACCATGCGGAAGCTGTCGCTCGGCAGTGTTTCGTAGGCGCCTTTGGTGGTGGTGGACGCGCTTAGCGTACGCCGGAATCGAAGCCGCGCGCCCGTGCTTGCGGATCGTCGGGCATCAGATTCCACAACGCGCGCACCACCCGGCGCAATTCTTCGGTGTTGCCAACCGCGAGGGCTGCCTTGCCTTCATTCACCAAGCGCTGCGCGGTGGGTACGTCGCGTGAGCGCGAAATCTCCGACGCTGCGTCGGCAAAATACGCTTCCCACGCTTCAGGCGAACGATTGTAGGCACCACTGCGCAAGCGCTGGATCGAGCGAATCTGACGTTCGAGTTCGGCCGCGTCTTTATCTTTGCGGGCTTTTTCCATCGCGGCGAGCACGTCTTGCAACAAGTTGCGCTCGGCATCATTGCCATACATGCCCAGGATGCTGGTTGCCGCAATGGCTTCTTGCCGGGCTTGGTTTTCCATTTCGGGCCATTTGCGCGCTAACTCGATATCCGCCAACGCTCCGTCGATCTCAATCAAGGTTCGACGTGCGCGTTGGCCTGCATCGAGGTCGCCGCCATGCGAAGCATCAATGTCGCGTTCTGCTTCGGCCAATTGCCGCTCGACATTAGCGAGCGATTCGATGGCCTTGGTCATGCCGTGACGAAATGCGGTGGTACGCGCTTCGCTAAGTTGTTTGCGAATGCCAGCAATAGCCGCGTCGAGGGCGGCCGGGCTGGCGTCGGGGACCAGCAGGTGTGCAACGTGTTCGAACACTTGGTCGAGTCCGGGAATCATCGCTCGGGCTGACATCGCGCCACCCCGATCGAGTTCGATGGTGACTTCGATCGGCGTGCCGGTGACCACGGTATCGCGCAAGCGCTCGCCGGAAATATCGAGGGTGCCAACCAAGCGGCACAGATGTGCTTGCGACATTTCGCCTTGCACGATTGGAATGCGCAGCAAACTTTCGCTGCTGCCTTTGGCCACGGTCTCGACGGTGTGATGGGTAAACGTACGGCGCGCGGGCAGGGGCGAGCCGCGCTCAAGATATGTGTGCACGTGGCCATTGGCCAATGCTACGCCGAGGGTGCGCGACAGTGGTGGATCGCCGATGGTGAGCCCTTGCACGATCGTGAACGCCGGCGGTGAAACTTGCAGCGTTGTGCCAGCATGGTCGCGTGCTGCCAATTCGAACGTCGACGCACGCCGCGGCACGAGGTTGGTGCTGGTGATGAAGCTGCCATCGGCGGCAACCGTGGCGTCGGGGCTTTGCCAGCCGCCGTCAGCGCGGCGCAGCTGTACGGTTGCCGGTGGATTGTCGCCCAGAAAGCGCCCAACAACATGCGGCGTGAGGTCGGCCGAGACGGCTGGATATTGTAGCCACACTTGCCGGCCCACCGGTGCAGCGAGGCTGCGCGCGCGGCCATCAAGGCCCGCGGTGGCGGCGAATATTGCAGCACCTTGCGCCACCAGCGTCATTGGGTCATGGCCTTCGGCAAATGGCACTTCGAGCTGCGAGGCTACACGGTTGCGCAAAAACGGCATGACCGTCGGGCCGCCAACCATCACGATGCGGCCGAGTTGCTTGGCCGTGAGGCCATGCTTATCGAGCAGGCGTCGACAAACGTCGATGGCGCGATCGACCAGCGGCGTGCACAACCGTTCGATCGTACTGCGATCAAGCTCGGTATCCACGACGATTTCGTGATCGCCAACCAGCAACGGTTGGGCAAGACTCACGCCGGTTTTGATCGAGCGTGATAGTTCGATTTTCGCGTCTTCGGCCGCAATCCGCAGCATGCGTAGCGCACTGGCGTGGCTTGGGTCGCGACGGAGCAATGGCGTCGTTAGCTGCGCCGCCAAATGTTCGGTAATCGCCCAGTCAAAATCACGACCACCTAAAAAGTTGTCGCCATCGTGGCCCACCACGCGCAACAATCCGTCACGGGTTTCGAGCAGCGACGCATCAAAGGTGCCGCCGCCGAAATCGAACACTAACCAGCTTTGCGCGCCCGCATCGTCGCTGCGCCAGCCGGCAGCCAAGGCCGACGCGATCGGTTCTTGCAAAAGTTCAACCTGCGAAAAGCCAGCGAGCCGTGCGGCTTCTGAGGTCGCTGAACTTTGCGGCAATTCAAACAGGGCAGGCACGGAGATAACTGCGCGATCAACCGGCACCCCAACTTGGTCAGCTATGTCGGAGCGCAGTGCACGCAGAATTTCCGCCGACAATTCTTCTGGGCTTCGGCGCAGGCCTGCCGCTGGGAACTCGACGGCGGACTTGGTGCCCATCAAGCGTTTGAATTCGGTTGCGGTATTGGCTGGATCGCTTTCGACAAAGCGCCGGGCGCGAGCGCCCACCGTGGTGCGTTGTTGTTTATCGATGCGCACGACCGACGGCGTTACGGTGCCGCCTTGAGCGTTGCGCACGACTGCGACCTGTTCACCGTCGAATACCGCTGCTGCCGAGTTGGTCGTGCCGAGATCGATCCCAACGTACAATGGAGTATCAGCCATGGGCCGCAGCGTAGCATGACGCCGCGCGCCTAGGCGCTGCCTGTAAGTGGAAGGCCCGATCCATCGCGGCCACGTTGGGCGCTCCGCTTCCGGTCCTCACGGCGCAGGCGGTGCTTCCAAAATGAAGGCCCGATCCATCGCGGCCACGTTCGTTGGCGCTGCGCTTGGCGGTCCTCACATAGAACCACTACGCTGCGGTCCGGTTCTCGCGCCGCAAT
>JAKQOD010000683.1 GCA_029565465.1 Deltaproteobacteria bacterium | reverse complement strand
CAGCAAGGCCGCGATACCCGGCCGTGGAGCTGTTGCCAGTTGCCGCAACCCCAGCGCGGTAAGGACGCGGTTTTCCTCGGTGAGCGGAACTAAGTCAGCGATGGTGCCAAGCGCAACCAAGTCCAACAACTGACGCACATCGGGTTCTGGCAACTCGCTGCAAATACTGCCACGGCCACCGCGGAAATAACCGCGATCGCGCAGCGCGGTGCGAAGCGCAGCCGCCAAATAGAACGCGAGGCCAACCGATGCCAAGCCACGAAACGGAAACAACGAATCTGGCCGAAACGGATTAATGAGCGCGTGCGCTGGGTGCGGCGTATCGCCACTTGGGACGGTATGATGGTCAACGACGACGACATGACAGCCAGCGGCCATCAGCCGATTAATCGACGCAAAATCGCTGGTGCCACAATCCCCGGTAACAACTAAGTCACACTGCGCTTCAGCGAATTCCTGCGCAGCGCTCTCCGTGAATCCATAGCCAGCATCGCGCCGCGCAACGCGCGCAACCACGGTGGCGCCTACGCTGCGCAAAAACGTAGTTAGCAGCGCTGCGGTAGTTACGCCATCAACGTCGTAGTCGCCAAAGACGCCGATTCGCTGGCGTTTGACAACCGCATCAACAATGCGTTCCACTGCGGATGGCATGCCAGCGAGGCCGGTTGGTGGTCGCAGGCCTGCCAAACGTGGTTCTAAAAAGGTGCGTGCAGCATCACTCGAGGTGACGCCACGGCCAGCCAAGCAGCGGGCGGTTGCCTCCCGGACCCGTAAGCCGCGCTCGATTGAATCGACCACAGCGGCATCTACTTCGCGTACCCGGATTTGCACGTCGGCACACTACGTCATGACTCTGACGCTGCGAACCATTACGAACATCTTCTCCTAGGTACCCGAGATCGCTCAGGGATCGGCAATATCGAGGTGATCTCGGGGGGAGTGCCCACTGGCCCGCTGACCAGCACACCTGCCACTGCAACCAAGTGTGCGCTACGAAATTGCCTCGCCACGTAGGCAACTAGTTGAATTCGCACGGGCGCTGCATCGAACGCTGGTGGGCTGATGTTGGACTTTGTTGTGCAATTGCTGTCCGACACAACCCGAAGCTGGAGCACAAACATGGTTCGTTTCAATCCATTCATCGCATTGCTGATTTCTGTCACGGCCACCGCAGCGGGCTGCGCAACTCAAGATGACGGCGGCGATGATGAGATCGACCTTGCAGTAACGGCCGAGGATGAAGCGGCGGACGCCGAATTTGGCTTACAAGTTTCGGATGGCAAAGAAGACGGCGCGCTGTCGTACACGGCAGTTGCGCGCTTAGCGAAAAACGCCGGCATTCCATGTAGCGGCGAGCGCATTGCCATTGCCACCGCGGTAGCGCGCGCTGAATCGAGCTTTCGCCCAACCATCACCAACACCGTCGGCAACGCCCACGGCATCGACCGTGGTCTCTGGCAAATCAACAGCTACTGGCATCCAGAAGTTTCAAAAGAGTGCGCGCTCAGCGCAAGCTGTAATGCACGCGCGGCAGCCCGCATCAGCAGCAAAGGCACCAAGTGGCGGCAATGGTGGACGTTCGTGAATAACAAACATTTGCCGTTCATGTCGCAAGCGCGCGCGGCGCAGCGAGCGGTTTGTCAGTAGGTTGAGTTTTTTCCGCAGGGTGGCACGGCGACGGGCACGTGCTGATTTAGGCGACACGGACAGGTTCACGGGCACGGACAGGTTCACGGGCACGGACAGGTTCACGGGCACGGACAGGTTCACGGGCACGGACAGGTTCACGGGCACGGACTGGTTCACGGGCACGGACTGGTTCACGGGC
>JAKQOD010000670.1 GCA_029565465.1 Deltaproteobacteria bacterium | reverse complement strand
GCCATTTGTTCGTCGGCAGGCGCGCCTCGTGGCGTCGCCGCTGCGCGCGCCAGCTGCCGAGGCGCCGCGTAGCTACTTGCCAGGCAGCGATTGGCTCTACGTCAAAGCATATGGTGGCGCAGTGAACGCCGACTTGGTGCTACGCGACTATATTGCTCCGCTGCTCAGCGAGTTGGATGACACCCGCGCGATCGATGGCTTCTTCTTCATTCGCTACGCTGACCCCGATCGCCATCTGCGCTTGCGTTTGCACGGCAGCCCCGAGCGGTTGCATCAAGTTGTGCTGCCGATGTTGCATGCCTGCTTGGACGAGGCGCAGCGCGACGGATTGATTTGGCGAGTATGTTTGGATACCTACGAACGTGAAGTCGAGCGCTATGGCGGTCCTGGCGGCATCGAGTTGTGTGAACGTTGGTTCGACCTAGATAGTCGTGCTGTGTTGGAAATTGTTGCAGCCGCCGAAGACAACGCTGAGCTGCGCGTGCTTCTTGCGTGGCGCGGGTGCGTCGATGTGTTTCGAGCGTTTGACTTCGATGCGGCCGCGACATTGCAGCTTTGCACGAAGGTGCGCGACCGCTTGGGGGCCGAGTTAGGGCTGGATCGCGCCAGCCGCAGCCAGTTGGGCGAACGTTTTCGTCAGTATCGAGCATCGATCAATACGCTCTTTGCTGCCGAGCCGCTGTCCGACGAGCATCCGCTGCGGCCTGGCATTGAAATTTTGCAGCGCCGTTACGAACCACTACAGGCGCTTGCCAATAGCCTCAAAGTGGCATGTGCATCAGCCTCGGTACCTCTCGACGGGGTTGTAACCAGTCTCATTCACATGTTTGTAAATCGCGTGTTGCCAACCGCCCAACGAACGCAAGAATTGGTTCTTTACGACTTTATGCGCCGACAGTTTGAAGCGGAAGTCGCGCGTACTCATGGTGCGCAACATCTACGGCGCCGTGCCACGTCACAAAGGTAAGCGATGCAGTCATTCGAACAACATCTCCAGCGCACGTGGTACAAAAATCAAGCGTCGCATCGCAACTACGGCGATTGGCGCAACGTGGCGTCAGTGCCACGCGGTAAGCCGCACATTGTCGCGGAAACCTCGTTGGGTAATCGGATTTGGAGCATCCCTAGTTTGCTCAATGCCGACACCTTGGTAGTTGGTTGTTGGGACCACGCGCTGCACGGATTGGATCGGCGAACACTTGCGCCGTTATGGCGTTTTTCAACGACGGCGCCGGTCTATAGCTCACCTGCGGTCTTGCCAGATGGATCGTTTGTCGTGGGGTGTGAAGACGGCATCTTGCGGCGCATTTCGTCGGCCGGCGAGTTGGTTTGGACGTTTGTTGCCAATGCGAGTTTTCACGGTACGCCAACGATTGATCGGCAACGCGGCATTGTGTTTGCGAGCTGCTACGATCATCACGTCTACGCGCTAGCCGTCGCCACTGGCGATTTGCTTTGGAAAGTTTCGTATCTGCGGCCGTTTCGCGAGCCAGATCCCGATGACAACATCTACAGCTCGCCAGCGCTTTGCCCGGATGGCGCGATCGTATTTGGCACCGATTGGGAAGTGGTCTGCGTGGCCGACGGTCGCCAACGTTGGAGCTTCGCTACCGACGGTCTGGTCGAAGGCACTGCCGCGCTCGACTACGTAACTGGCATCGGTGTAGTTGGCTGCGCAAGCGGCATGGTTTACGGTTTTGATTTTGTCGAAGGCGCAGTGCGATGGCAACGGAAGACCGCAGGGCCCGTCGTTGGTTGCGCTGCTATCTCGAGCAGTGGTTGCGTTTGCCTTGGCAGCGACGACGGTCATGCCTACGGGATTGACCCGGCGAGTGGCAAGATCTTGTGGCGAACGGCGCTTGGCTGCCAAGTTATGTGGACGTCGATGAGTTCGATGCCTGGCGGCGACTTTGTATTTGTTGGCGCAGCAGGCTCCAACGGTGATTTGTTTCGCCTCGATCCGCGCGACGGCACGATCGTGTCGCAACAGCAATTTTCACGCGGTGTGCATTCACCGCCGCTGGTCACGCCAGATGGTCAAGTTGTTGTGGGGTCGCACTTCGGTTCCTTGTACGTTGTGGAGATGGCATGATTTCGCATTTTGATCACGCATTCATGTTTGCGCCGCACGACGCGGCTACCACCGTCGCGTGGTTGCAGGCTGCCGGATTTTTGGCCAACCTCGAAGATGGGGTGCAACATGCGGGTGGGCAACTCAATGTTTTTGCGTTGCTGACCGGCAGCTATCTCGAGTTCATGACGATTGCCGATGAGGCGGAGTTTCAACGAAGTTCGTCGCCGGTTGAACAATTGTATCGGCAGGCCTTGCGGCCTTTTGGTGTGGTTGCATTTACCAATGATGCCGACGAAGTATTTGCGAAGCTCGAACCTCAGTGCGCCGGGTTGGCGCCGGTTGCGCGCAGCGCGCCTGCGGATGCGCCTGAAACTCCCTTTTGGGCGATTCTCAAAATTCCAGAACCCACGGTGCCTGGTGTGCAGGTCAGCGTGTTGCAGTATCTATTTCCGATACCCAAAGCAAGCGTGCGATGTAGCCCGAATTCGATCTACGCGTTTGGTGGCTTCTGGTTCTGTTCGGAAGATAACGAGCAAGCGCGTGACAGCTGGCTACGACTGCTTGAGCAGCTCGCGCCCGAGGTGCAGGTCAAAGGCAACATTTGCAACGTTGGTCCTCAACAGTTGCGATGGATTTCACCTGCCGAGCATGAAGCGTTGCTTGGCCGGGTGTGGGCGCCACCACCTTCGAGCATCGGTGCGATTTGTGCGCTGCGTTTGTTATGCGAATCGAAAGCCACGATTGAACAATGGCTTCGCAAAGCCGGCGTCGAATATGCCTTGCTCGATGCGACGACACTGGTCGTGCATGCTTTCGGCGACATCATCTTTGTAATTGAAGAGGTTGGATCGGGTGCCGAGTTTGCGGCGTACGTTAATCGCTACCGCAAGGTGACCAAGCTCTAAGCTGGGTTAGTACCGTTCGTTGCTTTCCAGCAAGCGCGCTTGCTGGGTTTCCCCCGTGCGGAAGAAGGAGCCGCGCGCCGTATGATGCATCGTGCAAACTTCATGCGAAAAATGCCAGCAACGGTCTTGCCAGAGCTCCGCTGCAGCGCGTGCCGCAACAACTTCGACGACGAATAGATCCAGCGCTTCGGCAACAGACGCAGCATATGGTGCTTGCACGACTTTGCACTCAAGCCACGCAGCACACCCTGCGATGCAAGGTGGGCCAACGACTTGGCTTGGCAACGTTGCGATGTTGAAGTCGGCGAACTTGTCACTGCTCTGACCGCTCGTCGATCCAACCGTCCAAACTAGGTCTGCTTGGGCTAGCAGCGGTACGTTGATTACGAGTTCACCGGACGCTTCGACCAACTTGCGGGTGTACGTGTTGCTGTCGATGACGATAGCAAATTTGGGAGGATTAAAATCCAGCGGCATGAC
The DNA here is from genome assembly GCA_029565465.1 of Deltaproteobacteria bacterium. Lineage (GTDB taxonomy): Bacteria > Myxococcota_A > Polyangia > Haliangiales > Haliangiaceae > JABFXX01. Next base: position 3,571 of record JAKQOD010000670.1, on the reverse strand, counting down.
CCACTGTGCCGCCATTACATTGCGGCGACCATCGTGGGCACTGGCAATCAGGGTGGTTGCGCCATGATTGAGTAGCCGAAACGCATCTCGGAGCTCGACTTGGACCATTGCTGTGGCGTAGCACAGCGTCGGCGGTGACGAAAGGTGCAGCGGGGCTCGTCCAGCGTTCGAAGATTTCGTAGTAGGCTGGCGCGATGAAGAATCGTTGGAAACATGTGATCGTTGGGTTGTTTGTCAGCGTTGTTTTGGCGCAAGGCGCAGCGCGCGCCAACGCCGAAACCAAGTTTGGCCACATTGATAGTGAACTCGTGCTTGCGAACATGCCGCAAACCAAAAAAGCCGAGGCTCAACTCGCAACCTTCCGCGCCGATTTGGCCAAGCAGATCGAAGCTGCGCAAAAGAAGATTCAAAAACACTATGAAACCGTGATGGCCCAAGCGCAAGCCGGCAAACTCACCCCAGCTGATCAAAATCAAGCAGAAGCGTCGCTGCAAAAAGAGCAGAGTGAACTCGAAGCAATGGTTGCCGCAAACGAAAAAAGGCTTGTGAGCAAACGGCAGGAACTTTTCAGCCCGGTAGTCGCTGCGCTCAACGCTGCCGTCGCTGCGGTGGCCAAAGAAAAAGGCTACTCGTTTATTTTCGAAAAAACCGCCGTGCTGTATGCCGAGCCAGCGGCAGACGTTACGGAATTCGTCAAAGCTAAGCTTGCTGCACTACCAGCCAAATAAGCGTTCGACGAGCGGTCCGGTTGTGACCGTTCGTTTACAGTCGGCGTTGGCACGAATTTTAATCGACAACTTGCCGATTGCAGCGCGGCAAAGCCCATCGGTATTGTGTAGCAATGACCATTGCCAACCCAACAGGGGGCGGACGAGCGGACGCTAAGAAGTGGGGCAGGTTCGGCCTTGTCATGTGTTTCTCATTACCAACGCTGACGAATTGCGGCAGCGATGCCAGCCCGCAGCAGCCCGATGCCAAGACGATCGATGCCAGCACGATCGACAGTGCGCTCGACGCGCCGACTTTACCAGCACGCAAACTCGGGCTGGGCTTTTCACCTTTTGGCGCGTCGGCTGCAAAACCATTTGGCGATTGGACCTTTGCATGGCTGCCTGACGCTGACTTTGTGCATATTCACACCGACGATTTTTTGGGCGTGCCGTGGCAGCTGTTTGAATCCGGCAATAATCCAACGCTGCCAGCGACATGGGTGGCAAGTTGGGACGAGTTGATGATGCCAGCGCAACAGTCGACCAAGCCGGTGTTGGTGTCGCTCAGTCCTATCTCCGACCGTTCGCATCTTGCGCCGCTCGTAAACGCCGATGGCACAATCTCGCGCAACTGGGATCCAACAGTGCCGGGCGTCAATAGCGCCGCTTGTTATACCTTCAACGAAGGCGGTACCGCTGCTCACGCCACCGCGTATGTGAACTACTTGACGTGGCTGATCGACCGCTACGCCCTCAAGCGTCTGTTCATTGGCACTGAAACCGATATCTATTGGTACAAGTGCCCAGCTCATAAAGACGCCTACAAAAACTTCATGGCGTTGGTCAAAGCAGTGCTCAAGCGCGACCGGCCAACCACCCACGTCATGATGACGTTCAGCCTCGATTATTTCGACGCCAACGGCCTCGGCGGCGCCATCAATGGGTGCGGCGCAACGTCACTCGACGCCTGTCGTGACGCTCGCATCGACGAAGCATTAGCGCTATCACCCGATGGAATCGGGCTTTCGTATTATCCACAAAGCTACTTTCCCATGTCGGCCACGTTTCCAGCGGATCGCATCATGCACGTCCGCGCGCGCACCACGGCAACCAACGAAATCTGGGTCACTGAAAGCGGCTGGTCGGCGGTGCCAGTGCGTTTGAGCTACGCACCAACGTGCGGCGATCTATTTTACACCGACGTAGTGGCAAGCGAAGCCACGCAAACCGCTGCACTGCAAAGCCTCCTCGCCGATGCGGAAGCCGCCAACGTGCGCGGATTGACCTGGTGGTCGTCGCGCGATTATCTCGACGCTGCGACGGCGGCAACCTGTCCATGTACAGGCGATAGCGAATCCTGTAGTCGCTCAGCGTCGTTTGGAGCAGCGGAGTTTTTCTATCGTGCGTATGCCAACTTCGGGTTGTGGCGATATGACGGCACTGCGCGACCTGCTTTGGCGACGTGGCAAGCGTTTCGTCAGCGACCGCTGCGTTGGGACTAGCTACTGTAGATATTTGATCGCTGCTTGCAACGCGGTGTCGCGACCTGCACGCAGATCGGTAACCGTGCGTGGTGCGGCAACGGTTGGCGTAACTCCGCTGTTTGGTGCATCGTCGTCTGCGACCCATGCAATAAGCGGAATATCGACGGCGATTCCAGAGCTTGGCAGCGTAAGCCAGGTTAGTTCGCCACCATTAATGCCGCGTTGATTGCCGCCAGTCGGTTCGCCGATCAGCGTCGAAGTAGCTAAACGATGGCATCGACCAGTACGCAGTGGCACCGTCGATGCGAAAGATGGCTGATCGTCGCTCGGCGATGGCAGTGCTGCTTGCCGTTGCGCCAAGGTCACTGCAGCGACGATCACCGTGGATTCAACGTCCGCGCCAGTGTCAACTGCAGGCTGCCTTCGCGGCTTGGTATGATGATTGGCAACAAATAGTCGAGTGCCGAATCGGCGTTGCGATGCGACAACTGCACGTTCTGGTTGGCTTGGTTTGCGCCGTCGGAGCGCAGCATTGGTGCAAGTTCTTACGCTAGGCTTGCCATCGAACGGCCGCCGATCGCGCGCAGTTCATCGCCAACGCGGACCGTTGGCGTCATCGATCCATATACGATGAAACGGCCTTCAACATAGTCGAGTTGCACGGGCAACAAGCGTCGCCCTTCGACGAGCGCGGCACGCTATTTGTCATTCCTCAATGTGCCCTACACAACGGTCGCGACGGCGAGAGCTTTGGCTAAGCGTGGCTGCACGAAGTCAAGGAACGCTCGGGTGCGCGGTGGCAGATGTCGCGCTCCGACGTGGGCGGGTTCAACTCCGAAGTGCAACGTCGACTGACGATAGATTGAGTCGAGTGTTGTAGTGAACTTCGAATGGCGTCAAGTAGCCGAGGCATTTCCGTGGCCGTGTGTTGAGCGCAAATTCGATGCGGCGTAAGCGGTCTTCGCTGAGGTCCGCGAAGGAGGTACCTTTGCGATAGTAGTAACGGACGAGGCCATTCAAGTTTTCGATGCTGCCGCGTTGGGTGGTGCAGTATGGATCCGCAAAATAGATATTCACGCCAGTTTCTTTAGTGAACGCAAGGTGCGCGCTGAACTCGCGGCCGTTGTCGACGGTGAGAGTGCACATGTTGCCGACCTAGCGCCACATCTCGATAAGCGCTGCGACGGTGGGTGCGGCATGTTTGGTTTCGAGCTTGCGCAAACAGGTAAATTGCGTCACCCGATCTTTGAGGCTGCAAATATAGCCGCTGCTCCGATAGCCGACGATGAGGTCCGCTTCACAGTCGCCGTGGCGCCGCCGTTGGTCGACAATCTTGGGCCGCTTGTCGATGCTCCGGCGGCGCCACGGCGACTGTGA
>JAKQOD010000668.1 GCA_029565465.1 Deltaproteobacteria bacterium | reverse complement strand
CGCAACGGTTCACGCGGCTTGTTTTGGCTAGAGCCAATGGTCGAAGTTGTCGTTGGTGCCCAACGCATTGCCTATGGCCCGGTCACCGACGACGACGTGGCGAGTTTGTTGGCTGCCGACTTCCTGCACGGCGGTGCGCATCGTTTGCGGCTCGGCGTTACCGACGAATTGCCCTACTTGAAACAGCAAGAACGGCTGACCTTCGCACGGGTTGGCATCACCGATCCGCTCAGCCTCGCCGACTACGCAGCCCACGACGGCTGGGCTGGTTTGCGTGCGGCGATTGCCATGACACCGACCGCCATTGTCGAAGCCGTGGTTGCGTCTGGCTTGCGCGGTCGCGGTGGTGCTGCGTTTCCTGCCGGAATCAAGTGGCGCACGGCCGCTGGCGCTGACGCGGATCAGAAGTACATCGTGTGCAACGCCGACGAAGGCGACTCGGGGACGTTTTCAGATCGCATGATCATGGAAGGTGATCCGTTTGTATTGCTCGAAGGCATGGCCATTGCGGGGCTCGCCGTCGGTGCGACGCAAGGCTACATCTACGTTCGCTCGGAGTATCCCGACGCTGAGCACACGCTGCGTGCTGCGATTGCTGCCGCCGTCGGTGCTGGCATGTTGGGCGACAACATCGCGGGCAGCGGCAAAAGCTTTCATTGTGAAGTACGCCGTGGTGCCGGTGCATACATTTGTGGCGAAGAAACCGCTCTGCTCGAAAGTCTCGAAGGCAAACGCGGCGTGGTGCGAGCCAAGCCGCCGCTGCCAGCCATCGTTGGCTTGTTTGGCAAACCCACCATCGTCAACAATGTCATTACGCTGGCATCGGTGCCGATTATCCTGGCGCGTGGTGCAGCGTATTACGCCAACTATGGGGCAGGGCGCTCACGTGGCACCTTGCCGTTTCAGCTTGCAGGTAACATCAAACACGGCGGCCTCGTCGAAAAAGCGTTTGGCGTTACCCTGCGCGAATTGATCTACGACTACGGCGGTGGCACTGCTAGCGGCCGGCCGTTGCGCGCGGTGCAAGTCGGCGGCCCGCTTGGACCGTATGTATCCGGCGCATCGCTCGACGCACCGATGGATTACGAAGCGTTTGCTGCAGCTGGCGGCATGCTTGGCCACGGCGGCATCGTGGTGTTCGACGACACCGTCGACATGGCTGGCATGGCCCGCTACGCTATGGAGTTTTGCGCCATCGAGTCATGCGGCAAATGCACACCGTGCCGCATCGGTTCGCAACGCGGCGTTGAAGTTATCGATCGCATTCGCCGTGGCGAAGCCCGCGCCGCCAATCTTACGTTGCTGCGCGATTTATGCAGCACCATGATCGACGGTTCATTATGCGCCATGGGCGGCATGACTCCGCTCCCTGTGCAAAGCGCACTGGATCTATTCCCTGAAGACTTCGAGCGCTAGCCAACCCAACCAACCCAAGCAAACTTATGTACAGCAAAGACAATGTTTGAAAGAGGGCTCTTCCCGCCCTCTCTGTCGGGGGTAAACCCCGACATTCACTCCCACCGCGCGTTACTCGCGCGGAATTTCGACCACGTTTTGCGTTTAACACCAGCCACCTAGCCCCAAGCAAACTTATGTACAGCAAAGACACCATAGATTTTGGGACGCCTGCGAAGCCTGGCGCTGCTACGGTTGCCGTTGATATCGACGGTGTTGCGGTCAACGTACCGGCGGGCACGTCGGTGATGCGGGCAGCAATGGAAGCCGGCATCGCCGTGCCGAAGCTGTGTGCGACCGACTCGCTCGATGCATTTGGTTCGTGCCGCTTGTGCGTGGTGGAGATCGAAGGCAAACGTGGTTGCCCAGCGTCGTGCACTACGATCGTCGAGCCAGGCATGAAAGTGCACACGCAAACGCCAAAGCTAGCGCAGCTGCGCCGTGGCGTGATGGAGCTGTACATCTCCGACCATCCACTCGATTGTTTAACCTGTGCTGCCAACGGCAATTGCGAATTGCAAAACATGGCTGGCGCCTTCGCCATAACGCACTTCGACGCTCCGACTGACACCAGCAATCCGTATTTTTCGTTCGACGCCAGCAAATGCATTGTGTGTTCGCGCTGCGTGCGCGCGTGCGACGAAGTGCAAGGCACGTTTGCACTCACCGTGCTTGGCCGTGGCTTTGATTCGAAGATTTCCGCCGGTGGCAAACCGTTTATGGACTCCGATTGCGTGTCGTGTGGTGCTTGCGTGCAAGCCTGCCCAACCGCAACGCTGATGGAAAAGTCGGTGATCCAGCTGGGCCAACCCGATCGCAGCGTGGTGACAACCTGCGCCTATTGCGGCGTTGGTTGCTCATTCCGCGCCGAGATGAAGGGCTCGCAAGTTGTGCGCATGGTGCCGAACAAAGATGGCCATGCCAACGAAGGCCACTCGTGCGTCAAAGGCCGTTTCGCGTGGGGGTATGCCACCCATCCTGATCGCATCAAGCATCCGATGATTCGCGCATCGATTCATGATCCTTGGCGCGAAGTGTCGTGGGACGAAGCGGTGACCTACGCCGCGTCGGAGTTTCGCCGCATTCAAGCCAAATATGGCCGCGGGGCCGTCGGCGGCATCACATCGTCGCGTTGCACCAATGAAGAAACCTATTTGGTGCAGAAATTGGTGCGCGCTGCATTCGGCAACAACAACGTTGATACGTGCGCGCGGGTTTGCCATTCGCCGACGGGCTACGGCCTCAAGACCACGCTTGGCGAATCCGCCGGCACGCAAGATTTCGAAAGCGTCGAGCACGCCGATGTGGTGATCGTGATGGGGGCAAATCCTACCGATGCACACCCGGTGTTTGCATCGCGTTTGAAGCAACGCTTGATCGCTGGTGCCAAACTGATCGTCATCGATCCACGCAAAACTGATTTGGTTTCGTCGCCGCACATTCGTGCAGCGCACCATCTGCAGCTGCGGCCTGGCACCAACGTTGCGATGATCAATTCGCTGGCGCATGTGATCGTGACCGAGAACCGCGTCGACGAAGCCTACGTTGCAGCGCGCTGCGAGCCAGCCGACTTTGCACGCTGGCGCGAGTTTGTCGCGTTGCCGAAAAACTCGCCCGAGGCAATGGAAGCTGTGACTGGTGTACCGGCCGCAACCGCGCGTGCGGCTGCGCGGCTCTACGCAACCGCAGGCAATGGCGCGATTTACTACGGCCTCGGCGTTACCGAACACAGCCAAGGTTCAACCACGGTAATGGGCATTGCCAACTTGGCGATGGCAACCGGCAACATCGGTCGCACCGGCGTTGGTGTGAATCCGTTGCGTGGCCAAAACAACGTGCAAGGTTCATGCGACATGGGCTCGTTCCCGCACGAGTTCCCTGGCTATCGCCATGTTTCCGACGACGCAACGCGCCAGTTGTTCGAAAAGGCGTGGGGCGTTGCCCTCGACAACGAACCGGGCCTGCGCATTCCCAACATGTTCGATGCATCGCTCGACGCATCGTTCCGCGGCATGTATGTGCAAGGCGAAGACATCGCGCACTCGGACCCGAATACGCATCACGTTGAAGCTGCGTTGTCGGCGCTCGAGTGCCTCGTCGTCCACGACATCTTCCTCAATGAAACCGCAAAATACGCCCACGTGTTTTTGCCAGGCGCTTCGTTTTTGGAAAAAGACGGCACGTTCACCAACGCTGAGCGCCGCATCTCACGCGTGCGCAAAGTGATGCCACCGCTCGCTGGCAAAGCCGATTGGGAAGGCACGGTCGCGCTTGCAGCAGCGCTTGGTTATCAGATGGACTACAAACATCCGTCGGAAATCATGGACGAGATAGCCCGCTTGACGCCAACGTTTCATGGCGTTTCGTACGCCAAGCTCGACGAGTTAGGTAGCATTCAATGGCCGTGCAACGATGCGGCGCCAACCGGTACGCCGATCATGCACGAACAAGCGTTTGTGCGTGGCAAAGGCCGGTTTATGGTTACCGAGTACGTTGCCACCGACGAAAAAGTGGGACCGCGGTTCCCGTTGTTGTTAACGACTGGGCGCATCTTGACCCAATACAATGTTGGCGCACAGACCCGGCGTACCGACAACGTTGCCTGGCATAGCGAAGACACGCTGGAGATACACCCGCACGACGCCGAGACCCGCGGCATTGTGCACGGCGATCGTGTTGCGTTGCGTAGCCGCGTTGGCGAAACCACCTTGCACGCCCGCGTTACCGAGCGCGTCGCACCTGGCGTAGTGTACACAACGTTCCACCACCCTGAATCTGGCGCCAACGTGGTCACCACCGACAACTCTGATTGGGCCACCAATTGTCCTGAGTACAAAGTCACGGCAGTCGAAGTTGCCAAAGTGATGAGCGTCGCTGCGTGGCAAGCCAACTTTGATGAGTTTCATCGGGAGCAAATGCGACACTTGCCAGCCCGACCCGCTAGCAGTCCGAAAGGCGGACGCTAATGGACGCTGGCAAACTCATCAAGATGGCCAACGACATCGGGCGTTTTTTTGCAGCACCTGCAGCGGCCGGTCCGGCACGCGACCAAGCGTTGTTCGGCATCGCCGATCACATCAAGCGCTTTTGGGATCCACGTATGCGCAGCGCGATCTTGGCTGCGCTCGACGCGGGGCATGCGCAGGCTCTCGACGAGCCAGTGGCCGCAGCCTTGCTGGCGCATCGAACGTTGTTGACGCCTGTCGCGAAAGCTTAGCTGCCCCGCGGTGGCTTGATGCGCTTGCCGGCGCTGCTGCCCAGGATCGAGAATGGCGGTTCGAGGATCGTGAACACCAAGTTACAAAGTTGCGAATCGAGCCACTCGGCTAAAACCGAATCGAGTTTGGCAGCCACGTTGAAGATCGGGCCGAATCTGAGCGTAACGTGCAAATCGTCACATGCGTGGCCTCGGACTTGCACAGAGCGGAATCATGAAAAAACACATGATGCTGCTGACGTTGTTGGCTGGTACAGTAATCGGCCTGACCGCGTGCGCCGACAGTGAGTTCGCTAGCCTGTACGAGGCACCAACCGGAAGTTCGTCTGCGAACCTGATCACCGGCCGATGGGGCGGATCTGTTGGTGGGTTTGATGTTCGTTGGGTACTTTCACCAACGCAAGTGACCGTCGCCAACCGCTGCGGCGATACGATTGTCGGTGCAACCGCTGCGGCGGAAATTAATGCCTCCGCCATTCGCTTCTTGGAATCCAAGCATAGCGAAGACAATGATTGTTTTGTCGATATCAAGCCAGGCATGTTTACCCAGTGCTCGACGGAACCCAAAACCAATTGTTTTGAACTCGTCGGCAAGTCGCTCACGGTGCATGGCTCCGTGCTCGACGAAATCATGTTTACCAAGCTGCAAGACTAGAGCAACGTCGCGGTCAGTTTCACATTGCCGAGATCAATCGCGTCACCATTGCGAAGTTGGGTTGGCTTGAAAATTTTCACACCGTTGACAACGGTGCCGCACGTGCTGTTGAGGTCGGTGATCCAAACGCGTCCCTCGGGGTCGGTTGTGATCTCGCAGGCACGCCTAGATACGCTGAAATCGTCCACTACCAAATCATTGCTAGCCACGCGGCCAATCGAGCAGCGCGGTTGAGCGAAAACTTTATCCACCACTACGGAGCGTGATGCTCCGGCTAGCCGCAGTTGTGAGCGTTCGTTGGCTACCATGAATGGCGCGGTCACGATTGGCGCCAACGATGGATCGCGCTCGACAGCGGCAGCGAATTCGCATGCGCCACAACAAACGCCAGTTGCATGATCTGGGTGCTTATCGGCCTCGTTGCTCACGCTTCAGTTTACCCCGAGGACGACCTTTTGGGTCCCGAAATACTACGCATCACGCGGTAGCAGCGCTGACCAAATAGCACCGCTGCGTGGATCGGTGAGTGTAGTGTCATCGCGATAAACCCGCGCGGTGCGATGCAATTGTAGCAACGCTTGGCTCAATGGCATCGATTGATAGCGGCCTGGCCATTTTTGCAGCAACAACGCGCGCACTGCCGGTGCATTGCGCGTGCTCATCGCTGGAAACAAGTGGTGTTCGACGTGGTAGCCAAAACCGAGCGTGAGGAATTCCCACACGCGTGGCACCGAAACGCTGAGCGAGTTGACCAGTGGGTCATTGGTCTCAGTCAGCGGATTGAGTCCATGATTGGTCAAGATGTACGCCATCACGATCCAGTTAGCGACGACCAGCGGCAGCACGTAGGCAAATACAAACACGCGTGCACCGACGAGCCACGCGAGCATTACCCACACGGCGATGGCTGCGACGGTTTCCAGTTTGGCCGCGCGATGTTCTTGCTTGTTCATCCAGCCGCGCTTATGTGCACTGAGCAAAATCTTGGTGCTTTGGCCAGTGAAGCCAAACAACAAGCTCAGCACGCCAGTGAGGCGGCGGCCGCCGAGGGAGAATCCATCGGTTACCACCCGCACGATGCGGCTGCCTTGGTAGACTTGCAAAATTGGATACTTGTCAGGATCAAGCGTTGCGTGATTGGTATGGGCGTGATGTTCACGGTTGTGCCAAACCCGCCACAACCGAGGCGAAAGCACAAACGGCAAAAATCCGATCCATCCGACGATGTTGCGCAACGAGCGGCCGCGTACGACGCCGCCATGCAACGTTTCATGTGAAAGAAACGTTAAGCCTGCGAAGCTGACACCAAGCACCAACACCGCAACGGGCCACAGCACCGCAGGCAGCCAGCCGCGCGACAGTGCAACGATGGTTGCCGCGATCGCAGTGAGATGTACCGGCAGCCACAACAACCGTGACGTTGCTGGCGCAAACGTTTCTGCCGGTAACAGTGGCCTTAATTCCCGGACGTAGGTCGACGTTGGCAGGAGCTTCATCACCAGAGTGTGCGGTTTTGACGCGCTGCGCATGCGTCACATCGGGTCAGCGTGTTGTCACGGTCGTGACAGGTTTTGCAGTGTTTAACTATATCCTCTGTGCGGGGTCGTACATGTATGATGCGGTTTGCGTGCATTTCAATCGTTGTCTTGGCAGCCTGCGGTGGTTCAACCAGTTCGGTTGAGCCGGATGCGGCGCTCAGCGACGCTGCGGTAGTTGCAGTTGATGCTGCGGCTGACGCACCGAAGGCGCCGCCAGCACGGCTGCAAGTAGTCGGCAGCCAAGTGCGCGATCCCCTCGGCGTGCCCATCATATTGCGCGGCTACAATTGGGGCCAGTGGGGCACGATGCAGCCGCAAGATGCTGCAGACAACGCAGCGCAAGGCGCCAAACTGGTGCGCATTCCATTGCGCTGGTGGGGCGAATGGAAGCCGGGGGTTGACAGTTATTCGCAGGCAGCGCCGGGGCATATCGACCCAGCTCATCTGACCGTGCTCGACGACATGATCGCCAAAGCTGCGGGCCAAGGCTTGTGGATCGTGCTGTTTGTCGACTCCAACTACGGCCAAGGCGCCAACGATCGCACCGACAATTTCTGGACTAATGCAGCCAAAAAGCAGGAGTTCATTGAAGTGTGGAAATTCTTGCTGCAGCGTTATGCGCAGCAAGAGAAGATCGCAGCATGGGAAATTATGCCCGAGCCGCGTCCGATCAATGCCTCGCTCGACGAAGTTCGCGAGTTTTACGAGTCCATCATTCCACCGTTGCGCGCGCTCGATCCGCGCACGCCGTTCGTGATTGGCCCCGGCGATGCGTACAATCTCAACAAGCTGGCGTCGGCTTACACCACGGTTGATAGCAACATCATTTACACCGGCGACTACTTCATCTTTAGTAACGAGTTGGCGCGCGTGCCTGACATCATCGATTTTCGCGCAGCCAAAAATGTACCGGTGTGGGTGAATCAGATTGGCATTCAAAGTGGTGACCCGGACGCGGAACTCAAAGCGCGCAACTTGTTGAGCGCCCTGAAAACCAATGACGTCGGTTGGGCATGGTGGACCTACCGTGGGCAAACGCTGAGCCCAGACCAGCACGGCATTTACTATCAAGACGCTGATGACAACTGGATCGTGAAGCCGGTGTGGTTGGCCTTGCTTGGCAGTTTCCTTCGCTAGCTTGGCGGCGCTGTAACCTGCGACAAACTCTGTAACCGGCCTCCAGCCATGCCGTACTATGGGCCATGGCGCCGCCGAGCAAAGACGTAATTACCCCTGAATCTAGCTACTTGAACCGGCGATCGCTGCTGCGCGGAGCCGGCCTCGCAGCTAGCGCAGTAGCTACTGGCTGGCTGTACAAGCGATTTAATGGCGTCGAGCAAAAATCACTAGCCACCTCGGAAGTAAAAGGCCTTGTCCGGGCACCTGTGGTTGCTGCAACCGCGGGCGGCGCGACCGACAGTCTGACCCCGTTGTCGTCAGTCATTAACTACAACAATTTTTACGAATTCACGACCAGCAAAGACGCCGTCGCCAAAGTTGCCGAAGGCTTTCGGACCGATGGCTGGACGGTTGAAATCACCGGCTTGTGCAACAAGCCGAAAACGTTTTCGCTGGAAGAAATCCTCAAAATCAGCGCGCCCGAAGAACGCATCTATCGCATGCGTTGCGTCGAAGCCTGGTCGATGGTGGTGCCATGGGTGGGCTATTCGCTGTCGAAGCTGTTGGCCAAAGTTGAGCCGCAAGGCAGCGCAAAATACGTTGCGTTTCAAACACTCCACGATCCGGCGCGCATGCCAGGGCAAAAGACCGACGCGCTCGAATGGCCTTACGTTGAAGGCTTGCGCATGGACGAAGCGATGCATCCGCTTACGACGCTGGTCAGCGGTTTGTATGGCCACGAACTGCCGCCGCAAGACGGTGCGCCATTGCGCTTGATCACGCCATGGAAATACGGCTTCAAAGGCATCAAGTCGATCGTAAAAATCAACTTGGTGGAAGCCATGCCACCCACGAGCTGGAACCGCTACGCGCCTAGCGAATATGGCTTCTACGCCAACGTAAATCCAAGCGTACCGCACCCACGCTGGAGCCAAGCCACCGAGCAACGCATCGGCGAAAGTGGCCGGCGCGACACCTTGATGTTCAACGGTTACGGCGACCAAGTTGCTAGTTTGTATAGCGGCATGGACTTGAAGGCGAACTACTAATGGCCACAGCAGCATCGCCTCGCTTCATTAAGCTGTTCGTCATTGTTAATGCGTTGGTGCCAGCATTGCTGCTGGCTATCGACGCTGCGCAAGGCAATGTCGGTGCCAACGGTGTCAACTATGTCATTCACACCACGGGCTTGCTTGGCTTGTTGTGCATGGTGTTGTCGCTGTTGATTACACCGGTGATTCGCTCAACTGGCTGGCGCACGTTAGTCGCAGCTCGGCGCCCGCTCGGCGTGTTGTCGTTTTGCTATCTGCTTGCGCACTTTGTGATCTACGTGGCGTTCGACCGTGCCGGCGATATCGGCAGCACCGTCGAAGAAATTGTATCGCGTCGCTATTTGCAAATCGGCACCGGAGCTTTGGTGTTGATGCTGCCGCTGGCATTGACGTCGACCGATGCCATGATCACGCGCATCGGCGCCAAGCGTTGGAAGCTGTTGCATCGGTTGGCGTACATCACGGCGATCGGTGGGGTTGCGCACTATTGGCTGTTGGTGAAATCCGATACTCGGCAGCCGCGTGCGTTTGCGATTGCGTTGACGCTGCTGTTGGTCTTTCGCATCGTGTTTCATTACGTTGACCTTCGCAGCGCCTTGGCCAAAGCGCGGGCTCGCAAGGTTAGCCCGGCGCCAAAGGCAGGAACTGCGCCGGCTGTGTTAGGGCTTAAGAAATATTGGCGCGGAGAACTGCGGGTCGCTCGAATCTTTCAAGAAACCCCGACTGTCAAAACGTTTCGCCTGATGATGCCCGATGGTGGTGGCTTGCCGTTTGCCTATGCGCCTGGCCAGTATCTCAATATCGCGTTGACCATCGACGGCAAACGAGTGCCACGCTCGTACACGATTGCGTCGTCGCCAACTCGTGGTGATGCCATCGAGATGACCGTGCGGCGCGCGATCGGCGGTTATGCGTCGCACTTTTTGCACGACCATGTGCGCGAAGGTGATTTGTTATCGA
>JAKQOD010000634.1 GCA_029565465.1 Deltaproteobacteria bacterium | reverse complement strand
GGCTGATGGCAGCGCGGGCAATTTCACTGAGTTGGCTAGGTGATTGGTACATGTGTTAGCTCCTTGGCCACACAGTAGGGCGCCATGCATTGATGCGCAATGCCGGTGATTTGAATAACTGTGATATAGATTAGTTATCAGTCATGTTCACCAGAACAGCGACAACACCACATCGGCAAGCAAGCTATCGCCGCGGGGTTCGATATCACTCATGCCTGGCACCACAGCGCTCACGGCAGCACGGGCTTCGGCACGTTTGCGCGCATCGTCGCGTTTTTGCGTGGCGAGTCGCTGCTGCTCGATTGCGGCTGCTTTTTCGAGGCCGCCGGATTTCATGAAATCGACAACTTTTCGCAGCTCGCCAGCGTCGAAAAATGTGCCGTGGCCTTTGCAGCCGTCGAGCACAACGCCGGCCCCATGGGCAAATTGCCGCCGATTCATGATGGTGCGGCAATCAGGGCATTTAACGTAACTAGCGCCGGGGTTGCTGGGGTTCAGCAGTTGCGGTGCTGCGCTGGCGACCAGCTCGACACGATCGAAGTGGCGACGTTGGACATCGCCCAACATCGTTTCGAGCAAGGTGGCGTCCAGGTAAGTTCCTCCACACCCGTTACAGTTTTCGAGGGTGCCGCCGGCAACCGTTTGGGCGGCCATCAGGCTTTGGCAGCGTGGGCAGGCCCGTTGTGCGGCGCTTTGCGCTGCAGCCGCTGCGGCACGCGCAAACGAAACCTTGCAATGGGGGCATTCCACATGGCCGACGTAAGCGAGCTCGCCGCAATCGCGACAAGGTTTGGTTAACAACGCTGCGTTACAGTGCACACACTTGGCAACGCCTGGGCTCACTGCAGTGCGACACTGCGGACATGGCATCGTTTTGGTGACGCGCTGGAGCCGCGATGCTTCGAGCATGGCGCCGCAACTGCAAGCGAAACTCCGGTACCCCATGCTGCTGAGGTCGTGGCGTTTGCCACAACGATGACACGTCGCGTTCATGAACGGTATTGTAACGCGATTTGGCTGCGTTAATGCGCGATTGCAAATTGTTGCGCTAGCGCAACGTAGTATGAGCCTTGGGCTCGCGTTAGTGCGGCTCGATAAAGCGCCGCTTGTTCGGCGGGCAGCTGCTTGGCGAGTTCGCGTTGATATAAGCCTTCGTAATAGTCGTCGGGATGCACTTCGATCGTAACGCGTAGGGTCGCCGCCGATGCGGTAAGGCCCCCTTGCCAGCCAGTGGTTACCACGCGCGCCCCGCCAGGCGGAATGCGGGTGTCTTCGATGTCACGCCAGCCAGCGGCGGTAAATTCGATGTGGCGACCAATGCGCACCCGTTTGTGGGCGCCTGCAATCGCTTGGCCGGCACCATCAAGTAATGCCAGCTCGATCCACGCTGCCGGGGTTGGCGTCGTCGGCAAATAATGCCCGGCGCCAACGTTGCGCACCGTGACGCGCACGTCGACGCTACCATCGTTGCGGCGCTGCGCATGCCCGGCAAGCTGGATGGCTTGGCGGAAGGTTGCCGCATCGTGCACGCCCAAAAAGGTGTGCTCGCGATTTGGCATATGGCAGTGCTGACACTGCACGCCACGTTTCATGTAGGGGCCTTCAAGCCATTCTTTGTATGTGTTGAGCAATGGCCGATTGGCAACTGCCAGCGCTGCAGGTAGTTGATGACACGGCAAACAAAAATCGCTGCGCTCGTAAATGGGCAACGTTGTGAGTGGATAATTAGGCAGCGGTAACAACGCTGCGGCGACGCCAAGCGGCCCAAACCGCCGCCCTTGCCGCACGTGGCAGCTAGCACAGGCAACGCCTTGCTTTTGCAATTCACTGTCGAAGGTACGATTGGCCGCGCCTGCGACGTTGCGTTGTTGTTCGGCCAGTGGCGTATGGCAACGCGCGCAGCTATCGACGAAGTCTTGGCTGGCATGCGCCACGGGTTCAATCTGCGCGAGCAAGCCTGGCGCGCCGGCCTGGGCATGAATCGACGACGACCATTGGCGGAACTGCGCAGCATGACAACGCGCGCATTGGTCGGGCGCGAGCGAAGCTTCCGCAGGCGGCAGGCTCGCCAAGGCTGGCCCTTGCAACGTGATAGCACCGCCAAACGGAATGCCGTCGGGATCGTTGGCTGCGCCCGGCCACCAACCGGCGGTTTGCGCCATCTTTGCAGCGGTGTCGGTGGCGGTTTGGGCCAATGCCGGAACATGCGTGGGGTTGGCCATGACGGCATGGCGATTAAGACTCACCACAAAATCGGCGAGCGCCCACATTTCGGCAGGCGTCAGCGCCGATGCAAACGCAGGCATCGCAGTGCCGTTGTTGCCAGTCATGATCGTCAACGCCACGGCGCGTAACCGCTCAGCGTGCGAGTCAACCGCACGCGGCCGCCGCAGTGGCGTCGTGGTGAGATCATATACCTGTAAAGCGCGGCCTGATTCCGAGCCACGGCCATCGTTGCCATGACAGCTCGCGCAACCTTTGTCGTTCCAAAGTTGCGCCCCATTGGGGGCGACAGATGTCGGCGGTTGGCCAAGCACGAGTGGTTTGCTTGGGCTCTTGTTCCAACCCACCGTTGGGGCAAACGCTTTGATTTGTGCAACCAGGCTCTCGATTTCGGTGGCCGAAAGCGCAGCCGCGAAACCATGCATCGAGGTGCCGAGTGCACCGTGTTGAATGGTGTGCCGCAAATCATCATCGCTCGGCAATGCCGCCGTGCTGCTCCGCCATTTATATGCCCCTAGCGTAAAGTTGCGTGGCCGCGGCCAGAGCCACGCTGCGCCAGGTCCAAGGCCGTCGCCTGCGACGCCATGGCACGGCAGACAAAATCGGTCATATGGATTGGCGCGCTGCGTCGTAGGTTGTGCCTGAGCGTCATTCGGAAACGCGAGCAGCACGCCAGCGACGAGGCTAATGCCAAGAATGTTGGCCCAACCAATCAGGCGTGGCCGACCGGAGGCAACAACGGTCATGCTTTTGTCATAATCGACAAGATCATTTTCCGACGACGAATGAGCTCTACGGCTTGGCATTGCAGCAGCCATGGTCTATCACGGCGCCATTCGTTGTATGGAGCGTTTGGCTCCGCTGTTTGCACCATTTTCTTGAGGCACCATGATCCGCAGCAAGGTTTTAGGTATTGGCTCGTATGTTCCCGAGCGCGTCGTGACCAACGACGAACTGCGCTATTTGAATCACCGGCACGAGCGGCAAGCCGAGCCGGTGACCGACACCAACGACGAATGGATTTTTCAACGCAGCGGTATCCGTTCGCGGCGCTACGTGCCGAATGATGGCACCGTTGGTTCCAGCGACCTTGGCGTGCTGGCCGCACAAGCCGCGATTGCCGACGCTGGCATCAATGCCAACGAAATCGATTGCATCATCTTTGGCACGTTATCGCCAGATATTCACTTCCCAGGCAATGGCGTGTTTCTGCAAAAGAAGCTCGGCATCAACGGCAACAACTGCGCTTGCTTCGACATTCGGCAACAGTGCTCGGCGTTTATCTATGGCTTGCAGATGGCCGACGCGTTCATTCGCGCGGGTGTCTACAAACGTGTGCTGTGGGTTGGCGCCGAAGTGCACAGCCACGCGATGGATTATTCGACGCGCGGTCGCGATGTGATGGTGTTGTTCGGCGACGGCGCGAGCGCGATGGTGCTTGGGCCGCAAGAAACCGACGATGCCAAAGCTGGCGTCATGTACACGGCTGCCTACGCTGATGGTTCGGGTGCGATGGATTTGCACCACAAAATTTTCGAAATCAAAAACGCGCCGTACATGACGCTCGACACCAGCAACCGCGAGCAAAACTCGCTGATCTATCCGCAGATGGATGGCAAGCGGGTGTTCTTGAACGCTGTGCGTGGCATGGTGATGTCGACGCAAAAAGCGCTTGAAGTTACTGGCATGACCTGGGACCAAATCAATTGGTTTGTGCCGCACCAAGCCAACTTGCGCATCAATGAAAAGGTTGCTGAAGTTGCCAAAATTCCGACCGACAAGGTGCTCAACACCATTGAGTGGTACGGCAACACCACAGCGGCCACCGTGCCACTTACGATCGATTACTGGCGCAAACAAGGCAAAGTGAAAAAGGGCGACCGCGTGTTGTCTGCTGTGTTCGGAGCTGGGTTCACCTGGGGCGCTGCGATTTTTGAAGTGTAGTCGCCGACGGCGCAAAAGGGCGGGCAGGGCGGTGGGCAGGTTGCACGGGCACGACCAATGGCACTGACTACAGAAGTCGGGCCGTCGGTGGGGCCGCACGTGGAAGGCTTGGTGAACGGTTCGTCTTAGCATCGGAGAGGCGAGCGGGTGGCGCGTCGAGCGAGCGCTGTGACTAGTCTTAGCTGGCTTCTGTCGGAGCAAGCGGCTGTGCTCGCGAAAGGTTCGCCGCATGTCGCCGACGGTAGTGTTCGCTTAACCTACGGTACTGCGATGCTGCGGTTGCGGTCACTGAGCGCGCCGCTCACGTAGTTCGTTGCTGACGCAGGCGGCGCAGCGGACTCGAGGTCCCGCAAGCGCGTCACAAAAAGGGCCGAGGCGCGCGGCCGCGAAGGCGGTGCGAGAACCGTAGCGTAGTGGTTCTACGTAAGGACCGCCAAGCGGAGCGCCAACGCGTGGCCGCGATGGATTGGGCCTTCAATTACAAGGCAGCACACCCATCCCCCGGGGTGCTTCGACCCGGCGAGCGCAGTAGCCGGCTGATTCTATCGGCAACGCCAGTGATGGCCGTGTATCGCTAACTCCCTGAATTCACGAGAGATCGGCTTTGCAGCGCCACACCTGCGATCCGGCACACTCGGTGCAATAGCACTCTACATGCGCTCATTTCACTTCCTTTCTTCGTGTTTGCTCGGTGCGTCATTGTTGACTGGCAACCTGGCTGGTTGTACCGACGACGCTAGTGATGCCGACGACAAAGTGCCCGGTGAATGGGCGCCGGGTAAAGGCGATGGCGCGTTCGATATCGTTGAAGCCGGCCCGGCTGTGGCTGGCGACAAAATCGCGATCAAGCTCAACGGCCGCATCGGGGCTTACCGAGTGGAATCGTTTGGTGGCACACGACTACAGATCGATGTGAAAGGCCAAAGCGGTGCTGACGCTTACGTTATCGTTGAAGGCCCGCTGGCCAAAGACGGCGACAAAGTTGCACCGGGCACCGGTCGGGTTATCGCCGAAGATGACGACGCTGGCCCCGGCCGCGATGCACAGATCAAGATCACGTTGACCGAGCCAGGCGTGTACCGCATTTTGCCTGGTACGCATGCATCGCTTGGCGCTGGCAAACGTCCAGCAGGCGACATCACGCTGACGGTGGCTTGTGACGCTGTTTGCACCCGGCCTTCGATTGATCAAAAAACATTGGTGCGCCAACTCGGCGCCAATAGCCCAGCATTTTTGGAAATGGCGAAAAGTGAACTCGCTGCGTTGATTCCAGCCGGCCCGATGGCGGACCAACTTGCAGGCCAACTGGGCCGCATCATGGCTGATCCTAACCTCACTGGCATTGAGCGGTTCCCAACCATCCCGTTGGCCGCAATCTCGACGGTGCGTCCGTTACTCGGTGGCATCAAAGCCGACCCTGCGAATCCTGACACTGTTGTGCACGGCGACTTGCCACAATTGCTTGGCACCTGCGCACCTGACCGTGCGGTCCCCGCGCCGCTCGATGCGCGCTTGCCGGGCCTGGGTTATGGCCACTTTCCAAATCGCACACTGTCGCCATGCCAAGCGGCGCACGCACCGAAGCTGGCCCAGCTGCTGACCTCGCTTGCCGCTGGCAACGGCTCGTCGATTACGCTGCAAGGCAAAACCATCAAGTCGCCAGCTGAACTGTTCGCGGCGTTGATTGCTACTGGGCACAGCATCCAAGTGCGCAATGAACGCATGTACGCCAACTTTTTGTCGATGACTGCCGGCGATCGCGATGCGATTTGGCCCGTGTGGCTCGATACCGGGATCAAGTTGACGAGCGGCGAAAACTTCGTTGTGCCGATGGGCCATAGCCATCACGCCTGGCGCATCGCCGGGCCGGTCGTGAACGCGCGAGTCATGTTTTATCTTGGCATTGGTGGCGCTGGCTTCTTTGGCCAAACCGACCTGCGCCCAGCTTGGAACGGCTTAAAAGTAACCACCGATTCGACCGTGCGCAAAACCTCCGATGCCGACTACGGTTACATGATCAAAACCGCTGAAACCGCGGCGACGTACCTGCGCCGAACCCGGGTGGAACGTACGACCGTTGCCGCCGGCATGCCGGCCGATGGCTACGGCTTCGTTGGCGTCTGCAACGATTCGAATGCTGTGCTGGAATATGCCACCAAAAAAACCATCACCGCCTTCCCACTGCTACGCGCCAAACAACTCGATTCGGCGGCTGACCTAGGCGATGGCCTCGACGCGGTGTTCCGCGCGCTGCCAAAAGATGCCGACAACATTGGCAGCACTGACGCGCTGCGCCGCGCATACTTGGTGCAGCCACATGTGAAAGGCTCGCCGCTGCTGTGGGACGCCAAATTGGGCGACCAAATCGAACTCGCCCGCAAGCAGTTGGGCCTGTAATCAAACGGTTGACTTAGGACCGGTTCCACCGGATCCTATGGTTGATGGCAAAG
>JAKQOD010000631.1 GCA_029565465.1 Deltaproteobacteria bacterium | reverse complement strand
CTTTCGCGCGCCACGCCGCGGTGAGGTCATCAAGGCGTTCAACAAGTTGCGATGCATCGTTGAAGTTTTCAACCACCAAACGGGTGCCATTGGTTTCGACCAACTTGACGTGGCCGTGGTCGGCCGGCCCGCGAAACGTCAAAACCACGGTGTCGGGCCGTTGACTACGAATCGTTCGCACCAGCGTTGAAACTGGCAGGTCGTTCAAATCCTCTGCAATCAACGCGTAATGATATGGCGTGGTGCTGATGCGATCTAACGCTTCGCCGCCAGAGGTGGCGTGGGTGAACGCTACGCCTTGTTGCGGTCCGGCTTGCAGCGCTTCGACAAGGGAATCGGCCTCGTCAACGATCAACATATCCATCCGATCGATTTCGATCGTGCGGTTCGAGTCACGGCCGGCGAGCTTGTCCGCAGCGTCCGTGGCGCGCCGTTCGGCATCCATAAAGCGCTGCAGAAACTCTTCTTGGCTAGCTTTGATATCGCTCAGCATCGAGTCAACCTCGCGTTTGCCGACGCTCCGTCCTGCTGCCGACAATACGCGATCGTTGAGATAGGGAACTGATTCTTGGGTTTTGAGCACGATATCAATCGCGCCGGCACGCATCGCCAACATCGCGTCTTCAAATGAGCGCCGCGGCGTCATCGCAATGATCATGGTGGTAGGCGACTGCTGATGTATCGCTTCGATGGTGGCAATGCCTTCGCCTGGAAACGGGCTGTCGACATCGACTAACGCAACTGAAAAAAAAGTCTTGGCAAGTTGTAGCGCAGCGGCATTACCGTCGGAAACTGCGGTCACGTGGATGCTTGATTCGGACAGCAAAACCGCCATGCCTTGGCGCACCGCCGGATCAGCATCAACTACCAAAACCTCAACGCCAACCAGTTCGCGGGCACCTGACATCTTTGACATGGACGAGTCGGCACGGCCGAAGGCGCGATTGGATCCCAATGACATTTATTGGCCCTCAAACTTAAAGACACGCACAAAATCTTGTGGCGCACCGGCATCGGAGACGAATGTCCATTTGCTAACTTCGGCAACCACACAGCGAGCCAACGATAGCGATTCGGTCGAATTGTCGACGGCACTGGCATTTAGCACCCGACCTTGCGGGGAGATTTGAAAGGAAACCGTTACCGCACCTTGCAACGGTATGTCGGAGGCTTTCGATGCAGTCGAATAACAACGTGCTAAGCGACTACGGCTCACTACTTCGTGGCGGCGCACTTGATCAGCAAGCGATTCTTCTTGCGCAGTTTGCTCACCGTCAAGTGGTGGCGGCGGGGGCTCCGTCGGCGTCGGGCTGGGCTCGGTGTTTGGGGTTGGAATTGGCGTTGGCGAGCCTGCGTATGGATCCACGGGGCCAGCCGCTGAGCCTTTGCCTTTGTTAGTTACATTGGTTTTTTCGTTGGCCTTCGCATCGGGCTTACCTGCGGGTGTAGCGCTGCCCGCCGCATCGGGCGCCACGGCAGCAGCCACCGCGGCCGCCGCTGCACTTCCGCTTGGCGTGTCAGTCACTGCGGCGGTTGGATTTTTGCGTGCAGGCGCAGCAACATTGTTCGTATTCGAGCCCGAATCCGACGCCGATGACGGCACCGTCGGTGCGGGCGCCGCAGCTGCAGGAATAGACGCAGGTGCTGGCAGTGGGTTTGGCGCTGCGGTTCGCGCAAGCGCCGATCGCATCATCAAGCCGCCGGCCGTCGCAAGAGCTGCGTCAAACAGCAACAACGCAATTAAAAAGCCCCCGATGCGACGACGTGGCGCAGCCGATGCAGATGCCGCGAGGCTTTCGTTTGCATGATTTTGCCCCGATGCACCCATCGCAACGGTAGCAACGTTGGTCGAGCGCATCGCGTTTGGCAACACTTCGGTTGCAACGTTCGTCGACGGGACCGGCGCGATCTGCGGCACCGGCGCACGCATCATCGTTGGATCGATACCAGGCGCAACGGTCGGCATACGCGCACCGCAGCCACCACAAAACCGCGAATCAATTTCGCCTGCAAGGCCGCACGTGGTGCATCGAATCACGAGTTTATTCTAACGCACAATCGGCCGTGGGACTCGCCTTGCGGTGTGATATGATAATTTTGAGGGCCCGGCGCAACTATGCGCCTACAAACTTCGGGCAAGCCACGGAGTACGAATGACGCAGATACTGGACCGCGTTCTGACAGCAGCACGACAATTGGGGGCGTCCGATGTGCACCTAAAGGCCGGTTTGCCTCCGATCTTTCGGATCAAAGGCGATCTGCGCACGGTGCGTGATGTACCCGCGCTGTCGCGCGAAGCAATTGCGACCTTTGCTGTCCACATCATGAACGATCGGCAACGTGCGGATTTTGAGCAAAACCTCGATATCGACTTAGCCTATGGCACCGAAGATGGTGTGCGCTACCGCGTCAATTTGTTCCAACAACGCGGATCAGTTGGCATGGTGCTTCGGCTCATTCCTCCGGAAGTCCCGCCATTTGAGAAGCTGAACCTGTCGCCGACCTTGCTGGAGTTAGCCAACCATCAGCGTGGCATCGTGCTAGTCACCGGTGCCACTGGCTCGGGCAAATCGACGACGCTAGCTGCGATGATTGACTACATCAATCAAACCCATGCGTATCATATTGTAACTATTGAGGACCCGATCGAATACACGTTCCGCGACAAACGCTCGGTGGTGAACCAACGTGAGATCGGTTTTGACACCATGTCGTTTGCGCGTGCACTTCGAGCAGCGCTGCGTCGGGATCCAGATGTTATTTTAGTCGGTGAGCTGCGCGATTCCGAAACCGCGCAGATTGCACTCACTGCGGCAGAAACCGGTCACTTGGTGCTTTCAACCCTTCACACGGTAGACGCCACCGAAACTATCAATCGCATCATCTCCATGTACCCAACCCACCAACAGGCCCAAGCACGCCTCGCCCTCGCGTCGACGCTGCGTGGCGTGGTGTCGCAACGCTTGATCAACACCG
>JAKQOD010000610.1 GCA_029565465.1 Deltaproteobacteria bacterium | reverse complement strand
TGCTGGCAACCCCGACATGGCAGGCGTGTTTAACAACGCCGCGCAAATCTGGAACCACACGTTCTACTGGAACAGCCTGAAACCTAACGGCGGTGGCAAACCAACCGGCGCGATCGCAGCTGCGATCGACAAAGATCTCGGTGGATACGACAAATTCAAGGCCGACTTCGCTGCCGCTGCCGTGACGCAGTTCGGTTCGGGTTGGGCATGGTTGGTTTCCGACGCCGGTACCCTCAAAATCGTCAAGACGGGCAACGCCGAAGTGCCGCTGACCAAGGGCCAAACGCCGCTGTTGACCATTGACGTGTGGGAACACGCCTACTACCTCGACTACCAAAACTTGCGCGCCAAGTACGTCGAGACGTTGATCGACAAGCTCCTGAACTGGGACTTTGCGAACAAAAACTTCGCAGGCTAGTCTCACGTAGACGGCACCCCATTAAGGCCGGTTCTCCGGCCTTTTTGCTTTTTCTTTTCCACGGGGTAATTCTTGGCCGCATTGCTCACCGTCGACAATTTATCGCACCGCTACAACGCGCAGGTGTCGCTGTCGTTTGCGAGTTTTGCGGTGACTTCAGGTGAGCTTTTGTTGGTGCGGGGGCCGTCGGGTTGCGGCAAATCCACGCTGCTGCACCTGCTCGGCGGCGTGATTCCCATCGGCTCGAACGCTGGCGCGGCGGTGATTGACGGCCAAGCGCTCACGGCGTTGACCGGCGCAGAGCGCGACGCCCTGCGTCCGTTCGTTGTCGGCTGGATGCCGCAGCGGCACAGCATGATCAACAGCATTCCCGTGCTCGATAACGTGCTGTTGCCGGTGGCTTTGGCGCGCAAAGTGATGGCTGCGGATCGCGCGCGAGCGGTCGACTTGCTGCGTGCGCTGGACATTGAAGTACTCGCGACGCGCCGCCCGGCAGAGATTTCTGTGGGGCAGTCGGCTCGCGTGAATTTGGCGCGTGCTTTGGTGACGCAGCCCCAACTTTTGCTGGCCGACGAACCGACGGCAGCGCTTGATGATGAAAGTGTGGTCGCCGTCGCCAGTCAGCTGTCGGCTTACGTCCATGGTGGAGGCTGCGCGCTGGTTGCGAGTCATGACGCGCGTTTGCGTGAGCGGTTGCTTGCCGCGCTCGGCACGCGCATGTCCGAACGGGACGCATCGCAATGAGTGTGATCGTTCGCCTTATTGCCAACTTTTTACGCGAACGGCCGTGGCAGTTTGCCTTGGCCGTCACGTTATGTGCGCTCGGGCTTGCGAGCGCAGTGGGCATCGTTTGGTTGCAATCCGTTCTAGAAAGCCACGCGCGTCGCCAAGCGGAGGGCATCGACATCGTCGTTGGTGCCAAGGGATCGGCGCTACAAAACGTGTTGACAGCGGTGTATTACCTTGACGTGCCCAACGGCAACATTCGTCTGTCCGACGTCGAGAAGCTGCGCAGTCATCCTCAGGTCGCTCAGGTCATTCCGCTCGCGATGGGCGATTCCGCGGCGGGCGCCCGAATCGTCGGTGCGGGCAATGAGTTTGTGGATTTTTACGGCGCAACCGTTGCGTCCGGCGCGCTGCCAAGCGCCCCGTTGGAGGCCGTGATTGGCGCATCCGTTGCGACGCGGGCGAAACTTAAAATTGGCGACCAATTCGTCGGTGCGCACGGCATGGGCGACG
Source organism: Deltaproteobacteria bacterium (assembly GCA_029565465.1). Lineage (GTDB taxonomy): Bacteria > Myxococcota_A > Polyangia > Haliangiales > Haliangiaceae > JABFXX01. Next base: position 790 of record JAKQOD010000610.1, on the reverse strand, counting down.
GCGCAGAAGAAGTTGGCGGTCACGAATCCTATCCGTACGTAGTGACGGGTATCCTGAAGCCGACTGGGCGCGTGATCGATCAACTGGTCGTGACGCCGATGCAAAGCGTTTGGTTGGTGCACGAGGGCCACACCGGCGCCACAGAGCCCGAGGCGACTTTCGCGTTGGTAAGAGCGCGTGGCCCAGTGGCGATGGCCACATTGCCGAGATTCATCAACTCGATCGACGGCCTTCAGGCGGCCGTACCCGCGATGGAATCGGCGCGCCTCTTGACGAGTTTTGATTGGGTGGCCGTTGTCGTCAAGGCTTTCGCTGCAATCCTCATATTTGCTGCGATGGCATCACTGCTAGGGGCGCTACTGCAAGCCTTAGCACGACGCGAACCCGAAATTGCGCTGCTGCGCGCGATGGGCGCGAGTCGCTTGCGGATCGCAAGCTTGGTGTTCGGCGAGTCGCTGTTGCTGGTGTTGGTGGGTGCCCTGTTGGCCGGCGGCGTTCTTGCGGCGGGTGCATGGGCGATGACGGCATTTGTGCTGCCGGGGATTGGCATTGACGCAACGGACGGAATTTTGCTGTGGCTCGCCGGTCTGACCGTGGCGCTGCTGCTCGCTTTTGTTGCTACTATCCCAGTTCTTTGGCGCAGCTTTTCGATTGATGTAGCTGCGCAGATGTCTTCGAGGTGATCCGAATGCTTGAAATGATGTCTCGTCCTTTAGTGAGACTCCTCTCCACGGCGTCCCTTGCTGCGCTGTTATCGCTCGCTGCGAACGCCGTTACGCCCACCCCACCG
>JAKQOD010000435.1 GCA_029565465.1 Deltaproteobacteria bacterium | reverse complement strand
GAACATAGAGAACAATGGCCCAGCGGTCAGCAACTGGAATCTGTGCGGCGTAACCCTTCATGGTGTTCAAGCCGTTCGAGATCGTTTGGAACAAGTGACCGTTTGGACGTTTGACTGCGATGCCGGTTGCCGACGTGAGGTTGGCTGGCAAGATTGAGCCAGCGCCCGCAGCCGCCGCACGTTTCGCCACCGCGCCTTGGCCGCGACCATCAAAGCCGTGACAAGGTGCGCAGTAGATGTTGTAGCGTTGCTGACCGCGTTTGACCGTGGCAGGCGTCACTTCGAATTGTTTTGGCAGCCCCGTGATGTATTGGTCACCGCCAGCTTTTTCCAAACCACTGTAGTAAGCGCTGTCGGCTTTGAGGCCACCGCGTGCAACCGTACCAGCCACTTCGCCGCGGTTACCACGGCCATCTTCGAACAGGCTGAAAGCCGTGTCCGACTTCACTTTGTCTTGGAAGTCCATGTCACCGAAGACATGGTAGTGCGGTTCCGTTGATTTCGATGCGCGAGCTTTGGCAATCAATGCAAACGGAATCAAAGCCAACACGGTGGTGGCCAAGATGACACCGAAGATGAACTTCGGCATTTGTTTGGATTCGGGGCGCGGGTCGTGGAAACAAGGTTCAACCGCCAACGCGCCTTCGCCTTCGAGCAACTTGGTGGTTGCAGCGAGGTCAAAGCTGGAGTCCTTGGCTTCAATGCCAAGCAAGAATGCATCGTCGCTGGCGCGAGCGAAGCGGTCCAAGCGAAAGAACGGATGCCACACTTGCGGCAGCTTGTTCAAAATCCACATGCCGAAGAAGGTGGTGAACACCGACATCAGAATGGTGGTTTCGAACATGATCGGGATGTTCGCTGGCAACGAGAAGATTGGCTTGCCCGAGATGTTCCACGGCCAATCGTAAGCGTTGGTCCACCATTGCAGCAAGAAGCCTAAGAACAGACCAGTGAACCCACCGCCGAGCACGAGCAGCGGCAGAATCGTCCGCTTGATGCCCATGGCTTCGTCGATGCCGTGCACTGGGAACGGGCTGTAGCAATCGAATTGGGTGTAACCCGCATCGCGTACCCGACGAGCCGCAGCGATCAACTCGCCTGGCGTGTCGTATTCGGCCAACAAGCCGTATAGCTCGCCGTTGTCGCCGCGCGAAACCGCAGCGCCAAGTGGCGATTTTTCGTTGGTGTGATGTGCATCATCGGCAGCAGCCTCCACAGCCGAAGCCGTGGCAGCCACCGTTGCTTCCGCTTCGGACGCAGCCGATTCAGTCGCGGTTGATTCGTTAGTATCGGTCGACATCTTAGTGACCGTCCTTTCCGGCGTGAGCTTGTGGCGCAACGCCCTTCACTTCCGAGATGGCGACAACTGGGAGGAAGCGGAAGAACAACAAGAACAAGGTGAAGAACAAACCAAAGCTACCTACGAACAAGCCGATATCCCAGCGGGTTGGCGAGTAGCCAGCCCAGCTCGATGGCAGCGCGGTGCGGGTCAGCGACGTCGCGATAATCACGAAGCGCTCGAACCACATCCCGATGTTCACGAAGATGCAAAGGATAACGATGATGACCGGGCTGCGGCGGATCTTCTTGAACCAGAAGAACTGCGGGATGAGCACGTTGCAGCTCACCATCGCAAGATACGCCCACCAGAATGGACCAAACGCACGGTTGAGGAAGGTGAATTGTTCGTACAGGTTGCCCGAGTACCAAGCGATGAAGAATTCGATGGCGTAAGCGCCGCCGACCATCATGCCGGTTGCAAGCAAGATTTTGCACATCGCTTCGATGTGGGCTTCGGTGATGATGTGCTTCAAGTTGAACAAGTGACGCGCTGGAATCATCAGCGTGAGCACCATCGCGAAGCCCGAGTAGATGGCGCCAGCGACGAAGTATGGAGGGAAAATCGTGGTGTGCCAACCTGACAATTGCGAGGTTGCGAAGTCGAACGAAACGACCGAGTGCACCGAGAACACCAGCGGCGTCGAGATGGCTGCCAAGATCAAGTAAGCGCGTTCGTAGCGATGCCATTGGCGAGCCGAGCCGCGCCAACCCAACGACAGAATGCCGAAGATGATTTGTTTTGGCTTGGTGGTTGCGCGGTCGCGGAAGGTTGCCAAGTCAGGCACCAAACCAACGAACCAGAACAAGATCGACGTGGTTGCGTAGGTCGAAATTGCGAACACGTCCCACATGAGCGGCGACCGGAATTGCGGCCACATGCCCATGTCGTTCGGGTGCGGAATCAACCACCACGCCAACCATGGACGACCAGTGTGCAGAATCGGGAAGATACCTGCGGCCGACACGGCGAAAATGGTCATTGCTTCGGCAGCGCGGTTAATCGACGTCCGCCAACCTTGCCGCGTTAAGTACAACACAGCAGAGATCAGCGTACCGGCGTGACCGATACCGATCCAGAACACGAAGTTGGTGATGTCCCAGGCCCAACCGACGGTGTTTGAGTTACCCCAAACGCCAACGCCTTGGGTAACCAGCACGTACACGCTGTACACGCCGATCATCAACATGATCAACGCGAGGCCAAGCGCTGCGAACCAAACCTTCGGTGGTTTTGGGCTTTCAGCAACCCACGCTACGTCACGGGTGACACCACGGAAAAACTTCCGTGCTTCGCCGGGCGCAAAGTGATGATCATCAGCACCATGTGCTGCTTGATCGTGGTGACCGCCGTCAGTTTTGTGTGGCGAGTCCGTCATGCCTTCGGTGTCCATTAGTGACCACCCTCATGGTTGTGGGCCGGAGCGGCCGAGTGACCTGATGCTTTGCCAGCACTGCCTGGCATCATAGGATGTGGATTACGAACGCGCGCCATGAAGCGGTTGCGCGGCTTGGTGTACAACTCAGGCAGCAAGTCGTAGCTGCGACGATCTTCGTGCAGCTGCGAGACGCGGCTTTCTTTGTCCATCAAATCGCCGAACACGATCGCTTCGGTTGGGCAAGCAGCTTGGCAGGCGGTGACCACCGTGCCGTCAGGCATTGGGCCTTGGATATCCGCAGGCGTACCAGCAACCAAACCTTGGCGGATTTCCGCTTTGTGTTTGATCTTGGCGTTTTGGATGCGTTGCACGCAGAACGAGCACTTTTCCATCACGCCGCGCTGACGCACGGTAACTTCAGGGTTGAACAACAGCTTGCGGACGCGGCTGCGAGCTTCTTTGAATTCCTGATGGTAATCGAGGAAGTTGAAGCGCCGAACGCGGTATGGGCAGTTGTTGAGGCAGTAACGGGTACCGACGCAGCGGTTGTACGCCATGTCGTTGAGGCCTTCGTCGGAGTGCACCGTCGCACCAACTGGGCAGACTTGCTCGCACGGTGCGTTTTCGCACTGTTGGCAGCCAACTGGTTGGTGATGAATGGTTGGATTGTCCATCGAGCCGCCGAAGTAGCGGTCGATGCGGATCCAGCTCATTTCGCGGTTGTTGATGACTTCTTTTTTGCCAACAACCGGAATGTTGTTTTCCGATTGGCAAGCCACCATGCACGAGTTGCAACCGGTGCAGTTACCGAGGTCGATCGACATCGCCCAGCGGTGACCTTTGTATTCTTGTTCTTCGAACAGCGACAAGCCGCGCTTGTTGGCTTCGTCGTTGTAATATTCCGATTCTTCTTCGGACTTCCAGCGGTGATCTTCAAACGTCTTGAGCGGCACTTCGCGCACAATGAGCGGCGTGCGCTTGGCGATTTCGTCTTGGCCCAGGTTCTTGTTTGGTGCCAGTGGGTGCGCAGCGCGGAAATCCCAGTGTTCTTGGGTGTTGGCGAGTTGGTAGCTTGTGCCGGTGCTCTTGGCCGTAACGCCGGTCGCGATATCAAAGCCCGCTGCAGTCCGCAGTGGG
>JAKQOD010000434.1 GCA_029565465.1 Deltaproteobacteria bacterium | reverse complement strand
CACCGCAAGTATCTACGAGGCTTGCAATAAACTAGTCGACTGCGGCGCGATTCCCGTCGATGGCGAAGATGACGGCGACTTTGATTGGGGCCGCTGCGTTGACCAGCTCGAGCAACGCCAAAGCGATCAGGTGCGCTTTGTCAGTGCGTGTGTTGCAGCGTCGGCCTGCGACGAATTGCGCACGAACGGCTCGCCCAATAATCCTTTCGGCCGCATCCCGTGCCTGTCGTACGGAGAACGCTAAATGCGCCGCCGTGGACTTATATGGGCGTACCTCGCGGCTGCTACCCTGCCTGCGCTAGCCTTGGCGCCTGCGACGGTGCAAGCGCAGCCCGCTGACGTGCCAGGCATGATCAAGTTTGTCGAACAAAAGCCCGACGACCTTGATCGCAGTGAATGGAAAGAAAAGCGTCGCGACGTTGCCAAGAAACTCGGTGCAAGCAAAGACAAGCGCGCCACCGCCGTGTTGAGCAAACTAGCCGATGAAGAAACGTTTGATATCGTCGGTGAAATCGCGATCGAAGGGCTCGGCCAGCTTGGCGATGCCAACGCTGCGCCGGTGTTGCAAAAAATTGCCGCCGACGTATCGCGTGAAAAGCGCCAACGTGAGCTAGCAACCAAAGCTTTGGCAAAGCTCGGCGTCAAAGCTGGCGTTACGCCACCGGTCAAAGAACCAATCAAAGAGCCGGTGAAGGAGCCAGTCAAAGAGCCGTTCAAGGAACCCGTTAAGGAGCCGGTCAAAGAACCAGCGGTGGCGCCGCCAGTGAGCGATCCACCAACCGAGGTTGCGGTGGTTGCACCAACCGGCGTTGGTGCCGATCTGCTTGGCGAGCAAGTACCCGCAACGCTCGGGCCCGCATTTGCAGCTGACACCCTCGCAGCATCCGATCGCGTAACGTTTGCGTTAGGCACCGCTAGCCTAGGGTACGATTCGGTGCGTAAACGCACGTCGTTTGACTTCGATGTCGCAGCGTCGTATCAGCGCCGCGTCGAGCAAGAAAAGCTGGCCTATGGCTACGGCGGCGCAGCGCATGTGGTAGCTGGCTACCTCAATCCTGATGGGCCACAGAAAAGCCGCGGCGCCCTGGTGAACATCAGCGGCAATGGCGAAGTTCGAATCTACGGCGGCCCCGGTTTGTATGGTGTTGGACGTGGTGCGGCGGCGCTCAACGTGACGTATCTCAGTGTCACGCCCAACGATCCTAACAATGACCCCTACAAAGACGTGCGCACGGCAGCAGACCTGGGCATCGCGTTAGGTGGCGGTTTCGGCCGTGTGCTTGATGTTGGTTCGCGTTTGCGCGTCACAAAACTTGAAGACGTGCTGCGCCGAAATCGCGTCTTGGGCAAACCGATTGATGCCACCGTGATGGAACAGCTGCAGCGGTTATGGTGGGGACAGCGCCATGCACGCAATGCGCATCAACTACTGATCACCACCATTGCAGCGCTCCGCAGTGCTGGCGTCATCCTCGGTGAACCCGATGCAAGTGTGACGTATCAGCTGCTTGCGGTGTTGCGAGACGGCCAGCTCAATAATCGGATGCGCGGCTTTGATATTGACCTGACTTTTGGTGAAAGTTACCTGCTGCGCGACGACGAACCAAACAATCCCATGGTCGACAAAGGTCGCGTTGAACAACTGTTGCTACGGGCGGGCTACGGTCGTCAGCTTAGCGACAAGCTCGACGCTACCGGCACCGCGTGGGGGCGATTACGCGTGTTGGCGGCCGATAACACACCATCGCCGTGGGCAGTTGGCGCATCTGCGCGGGCGCGTCGTTTTACCTACGGCGATTTCGGCGATCCGATTGGCACGCTCGATCTGACGGGCACGTTGGCAATTTCCAACGACGACACTGACAACACCAGCCTGGGCTTTAGCCTGGGCGCCGAGCTGGGCTTTACCTATTGGCTGAATCAGGCGAGCGGCCTGCGGCTCGCGGCTACCACAGCGTTTGATTCAGGTGATGTGTTTGTCGGTGCCAAACTGGAAGCTACGTACGGCTTGCTCGACGGTTCCTTCGCTCGATAATTTGCCGCTGGTGGTGTTACAGTCATCCGTATGACTGGGGCGGAATTGGAATTGCTCACGGCCGTTGCGGCGCGCTGCATCCCGGCCGGCGCGTTTATGCCTGCGGCTGACGCACGCACGTCGGCAGCGGTTGCGCAGTGGTTTGCAACATTGCCGAGTGCAGCGCTGCAGGGTTATCGCGTGCTGTTGCACACCATCGATGCCCATGCACGATTGCGCTATCGCCGACGGTTCGCAGCACTTTCGGAAGCCCAAGCCAACGCACTGCTGGAAAATTGGCAGCACGGCAATCTGGCGCGGCGGCTTGCACTGCGGGCGTTGGTGAGCCCGCTGAAGCTGGCCCATTTTGATAACCCTGCCCTCTACCAACAGCTTGGCTGTGTTTACCAGTTGCCACCGGTTGG
>JAKQOD010000544.1 GCA_029565465.1 Deltaproteobacteria bacterium | reverse complement strand
TGCATGATCCGCTGACCGCCGCGCTGACCCGTGGTGCGTTTGAACAATCGGTGACGCACGAAGTTGCCGCGGCTGCCCGGCGCCAAGAAGTGTTGACCGTATTGCTGGTCGATCTGGTTGGGTTGCGCCGCATCAATTTGTCGAACGGCCATCGCGTTGGCGACGAAGTGATGGCCCAGCTCGCGGCCCGGATTCGCGCTTGTGTGCGCGGCAATGATCCGATGGGGCGGTTGGGTGGCGACGAAATCGCGGTGTTATTGGTAGGCTCGAACGACGCCCAAGCGACGTTGGTGGCGCGCAAGATCATTCGCAAGATCACGCACGAGCCTTTCGTGATCGAAGGCAACTCGATTCAAATCGCGGTCCGCGCCGTCCTGTCGGAGGTTGGCAAAGGCGAACGTTCTGGTGAAGCCGCGTTTGCGCGGTGCTATGCGTCGCTGCGGCAAGCGCCGATCGATGATGCGTTGGTCGTGCCGGTCGATGACCAAAGTGCAGAAGGTGATGGCACGGGCGACTCAGGCTTGACGGCTGGCACGGTGGTTGGCGGTAATTTTCGGGTGTTGCATGAGCTCTCACGCGGCGCCATGGGCGTGGTGTATCGAGGCGAAGACCTCGGGCTTGGCCGGCCGGTAGCGATCAAGGTGTTGCGTTCGGACTTAGCCAGCGATCGGGATTTGGTTGCGCGGTTCCGGGCGGAAGCTGGCTTGTTGGCGTCGATGCACCACAACAACTTGGTGCAAGTGTTTTCGCTGGGTGAACATGGTGGGGATGTGTACTTCGTCATGGAGTTGGTGGAAGGCCAACCTTTGTCGGAAGTGTTGCGTGCAACCATCGATCGTGGTGAATGGTTTCCAACTGCCGCGGTTACCCAGGTCAGCATGGAGATTGCGGACGCGCTTGACGCAATGCATGCGCGCGGCTTGATCCATCGCGATGTAAAGCCTGCCAACATTTTGCTCGATCGTGATCGTGATCGCGCGGTGCTGGTGGATGTTGGGGTTGCAGTGAAAGCCGGTGACCAACGCGAAGCGGCTGGCACGCCTGGCTTTGCCGCGCCGGAGTCGTTTCTCGAAGCTGCTGACACTCCGCAAACCGACGTGTACGGTTTAGCGGCGACGGTCTATTGCATGTTGACGGGGCGGCCGCCGTACGGGTCGGGGCCGGCGGTGCAAGTGATTCATCGGCAACTTTACGATGCGTTGGTGCCACCGTCGGTGCATCGGCCATTGTTGTCGTCGGCCGTGGATGCCGTGTTGGTCAAAGGTTTGGATCCTGCGCCGAAAAAACGCTGGGCCTCGGCGTCGACGTTTGCGATTGCGTTGGGCCGGGCGCTCGAACGGCTGCCGAGCTACGAATCGTCGCCAAAGCTCGAAGTGCCGACCGCTGCGACCATGGCGCAACAAGCTGCTGATATGATCATGACTCCGACCGCGGCGTTGTCGGCGCAAGATGTCGCTTCGTTGCCGGGCACGCATCGTTCCATGGGGGCGGCGCAAACCATGTTGCCAGTGGGCCCAGTCGGCCAGATCCGCGGGGCCCACTTCCGCGTGCTTTCGAAAATCATGGCCCATCACCTTGGCGAAGCTGTGCTGCATCGCATGGCGGTCGAGCGTCCTGAATTTGGCCCAGCGTTGGCGTCGAGTCTAGCGCCAACCTCGTGGCAAGATTTGGCGTTGTTCGTCAAAGTGCTTGGCCACGCGACCACGTTGTTGCCGAATGTGCCAGTGACCCGCCAAGTTGGGCGCGGTGTCATCACGGCCACGTTTGCGAGAATGTTTGGCGCTGATCCAGCGTCATTGCCGATCGAAACGGTGTTGGCGGCTACGCCTACGTTTTGGGCCCGCTATCACCAATGGGGCGAAGCCAACGTTTATGTCGACGAAGGCAAGGCCGACTTGATGCTGGAAGGCTACGGTGGTTCGCCCGAAGTCTGCAGCGTGGTTGGTGCTGAGTTCCAACGTATCATCGAGCTTGCCGGCGGTACTTCAGTCACGGTCGATCATACGACCTGTGCTTGTCACACCGCCGACGCGTGCCGGTATCGCTTAACCTGGGTCGCGCCGGTTGCACAATGATGACGATTCCGCTGTGCGCGGCACTGGAATCTACTATTGTCGAACGATGACGAAAATTTTGGGTTGCTTGGTTGCAACGGTGTTGATGCTGCCGAACCTTGCGAAGGCTGACGCAAGCTACAGCGACTCGAGCGCTACGGTCACGCACGACTGCGGCAAAGACGTGAACGCTGCATTCGATAATGCGTCGAGTACGATCACGATCATTGGCGAGTGCGACAACATTGCGATCAACGGCGCAAGCAACAAGATCACCATCGTCAGTGCTAAGAAGGTGGCGATTACCGGCGCATCCAACGAAGTAGCCATCGAAGCTGCTGGCAAGATTGCGGTGACTGGCAGTGCCAACATCGTTACGTATGTCAAAGGGTTGGGGAAAGCCAAGGCCCCTAAGGTGGCGAAAACTGGGGTTGGCAATAGCGTCAAAAAAGCCAAACCTGCCGCAGCCAAGTAGCCACAAAAAACGTCGCTAGCAACGCGGCGGTATCGTGCTTCATGTTAAAAACGATGCATGCGAACGCCATTCGTCGTCGGTAATTGGAAGCTACACAAAACCATTAACGAAGCGGTGGCGATGGTCACCGAGCTGAAGAACCAAGTCGCGGCGGTCAAAGGCGTGAACGTTGGGGTTGCACCCGTGTTCACTGCGCTTGCGTCGGTGGCCAAGCGGCTCGACGATTCGGCGATTGCAGTGGTTGGCCAAGATTGTTTTTGGGAAACCAAAGGCGCTTGGACCGGCGAAGTTTCGGCTGCCCATTTGGCGGACGCTGGTGCAACCTGGGCGATTGTTGGCCACAGCGAACGGCGGTAATTCTTCGGCGACACCAACGAAAGTGTCGGCAAAAAAGCCGTCGCTGCGCTCAGCGCTGGGCTCGGCGCTATCATCTGCATTGGCGAAACCGACAAAGAGCGCGATGCCGGCAAAACGTTTGTCCACCGCCTTCGATTCGGTCACGCTGTACGGCAAC
>JAKQOD010000519.1 GCA_029565465.1 Deltaproteobacteria bacterium | reverse complement strand
CAAAACTGCGGGCGACGGCGTTGGGCATGTTGTTGTTGTAACGTTCAACCGGCATTGGTATTCGGACAAATCCATAAAGAATATTGGTTCAACCACTGCACGCGCAGGCTGGGAGGTTGGTCTTGCTAGTGAACCCTCACTGGAAGCCCATATGAAGAATCCTTTATTACCCTTAGCATTCCTAACGTTAACTGCATTTGCCGTCGCTGGTTGTGGCTCGTCCTCGTCGGCGGTAGACGCCGCGCCGACAACCGACAGCTCAGTCAAAACACCTGATAGCAGCCGCACGTTTCCCGCGGTTTGCCAAAGATTCGCGTTGGCATGCCCTGATCAAGCGTCACTTGATAAATGCGAAGCCGAAAACGCCCAAGCGTTTTCGCTATGCGCGCAGCTACCGATTGTTACTGGTTGTAAGACTAACGGTTGTCCATCGCGTGCCCAGATTTGCCGAATCGCGGAGCTGGCCGAGGGTTATTGTACGCACAGCTGCGTTCGCGATACCGATTGCCCGCTTGGCGATGGCAGCAACGGAACATGTACCACCCTCACCGGCGGAGTGAAGATTTGTATTCGCAGCTAGCTTACGGCGCCGGGTTCTTCCCATTGAACCGAGGTGGTGAACAATCGCAAAATGCTGTCGAGCGTAGCTCCGCCAATGGCGAGTTCGGTCTGAAGCGTTTCGCGTGCAAGCGCTAACAACGCTGCGCGCGCGGACGCCAACCGGCGGGTTGCGCTTGCGCGATGAATGCCGCAGATCCGCGCGATCTCGTCGGTGCTGACGCCTTTTTCTAACGCCAAACCAAGGATAAAGCGATCGTGCTTCTGCAATCTTGTCCACGCCGTTTTCATGGCGCCGCTAAGCTTGGTGCCATACTGGGTGCGCATGTATTCGAGTTCGATATCGGTTTGAGGTGCGTCGGCAAACGCCTGCAACGCCGCAAGCGAACCGCGTTTCCCGGCACTGCTCAGCGTCATGGCGCGACGCGTACAAACGGTGCGCACAAATGCACGCAGCGGCCCGCGCCCGCGATATTGCAGCAACGACGGCGGCCGTGCAGTCTCGCCAACCAACAGCGCAATACGCGAAGCTTGCACGCTATCTTCGACGATATCGAGCGCAAAACGACGATCGCGCAAATGCTGTGCAGCCGACGCGACGATGGTTTGCTCAAACTCACGCAAGGCTTGCGGATCGTGGCCAACGCAAGCCAGCGCCAGTACCACGTCATCAACAAAAGGCGCAGCATCGGCTGGCAGCTGCGCAGCGAAGCCCGTCAGCGTCGCATCATCGAGTCGATGCGCTGGATAGCGTTCGCGGAGCAACGAAGTGAGCGCAGCGACATCCATTGGGTGCAATGTAATCTATAATCATTCCCGACGATAAGCGGCATTTCATGAATCCTGCATCTACCCCTACCGACTGCCTTTGTGATGAACAATTGGCAGCTTTGACCAGCGGCGTGATGGCCGAGCCCGAACTTGGCCAGGTCATTGCGCATGTTGCCGATTGTGAGGATTGCCGCTCGTTGGTGGGTGATCTGCTTGCCCAAAACACGGCGATTCCAGCGGTGATAGGGCGCTACCAAATTGAGGCGTCACTCGGTGCTGGTGGCATGGGCGTCGTGCTGCGGGCACATGACCCGGTATTGCAGCGACAGGTTGCGCTCAAGATGCTGCACGCCAATCTCGCTGCACCGGCGCATCGCGAACGCATGTTGCAAGAAGCGCGCGCTTTGGCAAAGCTTTCACATCCCAATATTGTGCCGGTGTTCGATTGCGGCGACGCCGACGGCGAAGTCTATCTTGCAATGGAATTGATCGAAGGGGAGCCAATGCAACATTGGTTGGCCCAAACGCGCAAGCGGGATGCGCGCGTCGCAGTTGCGCTCGGCGTGGGCGCAGCGTTGGTGGCCGTGCACAAAGCCGGGCTGTTGCATCGCGATATCAAGCCAAGCAATGTGTTGATTCGCAACGATGTCCCAGTTGTGATCGATTTTGGCTTGGTCCGCAGTGTCCTGCTGCAACCCAGCGACGCCGCTGGACTCGCAGGTACGCCGCAATGGCTTGCCCCTGAAGTGATTGCCGGCGCGCCCGCGACCGCGGCAAGCGATCAATATCAGTGGTGGCAGTTGGTGCAATTGTTATTGCCCGATGACAGCAAAGCGCGAAGCTTGATCACGCGTGGGCTTGCCATGGAACCAAGCAAACGGTTCGCAACTATGGACCTTGCGTACAACGCCCTCGCAGCGGCAGTCGCACCGCGTCGGCGCCGATCGTGGGCCGTAGCAGCTGCCATCGTCACGGTAGTTGCGGGCAGCGGCGGCATGGTCCTTTGGCAACACAATCGTGCTGCGCTGCCACCGCCTGTGGATTCGTGCGATGTCACACTTGATGCTTGGTCGCCAACCGACCAAATCTTGGTAACGGCGAATGCTGCAGTTGCAGGTGTCGACATCAAGCGTGCGATGCCTGCGATCACGCAACGGGTTGCTGCCATGCAAGCTCTTATGCCGATGGCATGTCGTGCGACCCGGCAGGCGGCGCCTGATGCGCAGGCGTCCGCATTGCGGACCTATCTCTGTTTGCAAGATCTTTGGCACGATGCGCGCGTCATCTTGCGCGAAATGCCAAGCCATCAAGGCAGCGAATTGCGCAGCTTTGTCGACGAGTGGGCGACGGTGCCGGCCGCTGCGACATGTCAAACGTCGGTGGCCGCCGTGCCAACGCCGCCGCTGGCCGCAGTCGCTGCCGATGTCAGCACGCTCAAGGATGGGTTGTTTCAAATTACGAATTCACAAGCGCCGCCAAGCGAGCGGATAACGCAATTGCTGGCGATCTGGCCGCGAGTTCAAGCGACTGATTACGCTCGCCTGCGTGGCGACTGGCACAGCGCTTACGCGTCTGCCGCGTTTGCGCAAGGCGACTATGCAACCGCCAAGACCGAGATTGCGGCTGCCATCAATGATGGGCAAATTTCCGGCGACGATGATGCCATTGCGCGGCAATTGCTGAATCGGTTGCAGCTCGCGGCGTCGAGCGGGGAAGCCGACACAGCGGCACTTGAGCAACACGCCATCGCGATAGCTGGGCGGGTGCGCAATACTGCAACGTCGATGCAGTTGCTGGCTGCACGCGCCATGTTAGCGTTGGCGCGTGGCAATGGCGACGCCGCATTAGCGTTGCAAACGCAAGCCGTACAGGGCTATGCGGCGTTGACGATTGATGCCAATGCGGAGCACGTGACGCTGCTGCAAAACCTCGCGGGCATCACGCAGCAAATTGGTGGGCCGAAGGCCGCTGCGCCGATCTATGAAGAATTGGTAACGCTGGCTCAGCAACGGTTTGGCGACGACGCCCAAGAGTATTGGGAAACCCGCGGAGCGCGCGCAACGAACTATCTATACGCTGGCGATATGGTTGTTGCAGAACGTGAGCTGATGGCGACGAAAGCATGGTTTGAGCGCCACCGCTCCGACGACAATGTGAATCTGATCAACTTGGCGAGTTTTATTTGCGAGTTGCGCCTCGAAGTGGGCGATAACGTACGTGCAGAAGAAGTGTGCCGTGACGCCCTTGAGCGCAGCGAAGCGACGTATGGCCCAACCTCGGCGCGGTTGTTGTGGCAGTTGCAGATGCGCGCGCGGAGCTTGATGGCAACCGGCAACGTTGGCGCTGCACTACCGTTGTTGCAACGCGCAATGAAGATCGGCGAAATCAATGCGTTGTCGCCGACTGAAGTGGCCGCAAGCAAAACCTATTTGGCGCTAGCTTATTTGCAATTGCACCGCGTATCCGATGCTGCGCCGTTGCTTGCAGCAGTCGCCGATGCTGCGCAGCAAGATCCTGCCATCTGTACGTTTTTGAACAGCGAAGACCAAGTTCCGCCGCAACTGGCGCAAGCAGCAAAGGCTTGTGCAAAAAATCCCGGCGTGGACCCTGGCGATTAACATGCGCGCTGGTAGCGTTGCCGCATGAGTCATACGATTTTTGTGCCGCTCAGCGCGGGGCATCCGCCGGCCGCAACGTTGGCGAAACTTGCAGGCTTGCAATTTCACATTGCACCGGCTGCATGGCAAACCGACGAAGAATATTTGATCTGGCGCGATGGCAGCGCGCGCGGCGTCGCTGTGCAGCCACAAGATGAAGGCACGGCCATACGCATGTTTACCTGCGCATCGCGGGTGGACGTGGATTTAGCAATCGAAGCGGTGATCGCGCTTGCAAACGATGCAGGTGGCGGCGGTGGTTTCTTTAAGCGTTTGGTGTCGAAAACCGTGCTCGCGGTTAACGAAGACGACGAAGAGTTCAAAAGCGTCGCGGAGATTCAAAAACGCTACAACGACGCGTTTCGCACGCAGTATGTTGCGTGGGGGCCGCAAGAAATTGCCAATCATGTGGAGCCAGACTCGAGTATTTCGCTGACTGGGCCATGGTGCTACGTGTCGATCGACGCAGCGACGTTTGCGCAATTGCGTGCAGCAGCGCCGAACCCCGATGCATTTTCACAAAACGTGCTCAACCATATGTTGGCGCAGCAAGCCGCCGGCCGGCAACTGCGGCAAGCGCTGCGCCATGGCGATCCGTCGCAGCTGGCCGCGTTACCACTGCCGCAAGCCAACGGCGTGGTGGCTGCGTGGTTGGCTGAAGATGCTGCATTAATCGGCCCGCAGATGATGTGGCAGACGGCGGCACGGTTGCCACCGGCAGTACTGCAAGCCAACGTCGAAGGCGTGCTTCAGTTGGTGCCAGATCTACATGAATGGAACGCTCCGCTGGGCCGAGCGATTTTTGCGCAAGCGCTCGGACGTGCGAACTCCGACGCTGGCATCGCAACGAGCTTGGCCAACTTTGCGCTCGAAGCCGCGCAAGCCGGCGCGTTTGTGCCAGCGCTGGCAGCATTCGATGTCATTGTCGATATGGCGCCACAAAACGTTGGCAACGTGATGGTTGAATCGCAACGCAACGGGCAAGCGTCGGGCCAGCGGCTCGCCGTCAATGCCCAAAGCAGCTGGGCCTGCAACGCAACGTGGGCGGTGCAAGCCGACAACAACAAAATGCCGGTAGACGCACCGCGTGCGCGTAACTACCTCGCCAAATGCTTGCCGTATGCACCGAGCAACCCAGCCATTTATCTCAACGCAACCTGCATTGCTGTCGAGCTCGGCGACGTTAATGAAGCGTTGAACTACATGTCCCTGGCCAAACGTTGTGGCTATCAGGGCATGCAAGCTTTCGTCGACGAACCGATGCTTGCGCCACTGCGCAACCATCCGCGCTTTGCTCAAGCACTGGCTGGCGGTTAGGCGACTCAGCGTCAATTCTGCGACGCGTAGAGGATCAAATAGTGCAGGCGCACCTGCACAAGATTGGCTTCAAAAAATGGGTCGCCGCTAATGTCGGCGACGGTTGAGCTCAGCGCAATGCTTGCGTTGACCGGCGGATTCATGGCGTTCAAATGTAGTACGTCGTCGTTCGTCGATAGTCGGGCGGTGTCGACCGAGAGTTGAAACTCCATGCCTGGCAGCAACGCAGGCGCCGCGATAGTCGAATCGGACAGCCGATTTGGCCCGGTAAGCTGAGCTTCGTCGAGATCAGCGACGGCAGCTGCAGGAATCGCACGATTGATCGAAGCGAAGCTGGCGCGTCGGTCGCTGGTGGCAGTTCGATACCAAAGCCCAACCCACTGCGTCCCGGTGGCGGCGGACGCAAGCACGGTGAATCGCATGTCGGCGCGGGTCAGGTTGGGGCGAAAGCGTAGCTGGGCACTGCCAGCACCATCGACACTGCCGACCACCATGCCGTCGTCGGAAAACGACGTAGCGTTAAACCGAACTAGTTCGGAATCGGCCTGGTCGCACGCAGCGAAGAATGCAATCGAGTCACCCGGCCGTGTGGGCCGTGGATCGCATGCGTCGCCTACGCCGTCGGCGGTTGCGCCGTTAGCCACTTCTGCGATGTCGAGCTGGTCGACGTTTGGAACGGTTGGATCAAGTCGCTGTCTTCGTCGTGGCCGGTGCAGGGCGCCGGGGCGGCGTCGATCGATTCGGCAGGATTGTAGGCAAAGCCTAAACGGCCGCACCCGGTCGTGGTCGCGACGCTGGCAAGTGTGCTCAGCCAACCAGCCACAACGACACCACCTGTGCGAATCACCGGTCGACGTTAGCATGTGTCGGCACTGGTAGGTGCGCGGTTAAGGCTCATCGCAGGCTTCGGTGACCGCTAAAATATCGGTTGCCGACCATTGTTGCGCATCTCCGATCAGTTCATCGACGAGCTGCGCAAAATCTGCGACTGCGAGTGGTGACGCTGCAGCGCGCCACCTCGGCGACTGGGCTAAGCGGCTACGCAGCGCCGCCGTGAAAATGTCGAGCCACGCCGGAGCGCTGTACGTGAAGTTGAGCGCGAGCGCTTCGGTGTCGCCATGGGTGGCGTGCCAAACACCGCGTGGCACAAATAACACTGAGCCAGGTTGCAGCACAAACGTTTCACCGTCGCTGGCCACGGTGGTTGGCATGGGTGTCGTCGCATAACTTTGTAACTCGGCGTCCATCGGGTGGCCCATGGTGTGGCGGCTCAACGGATTACGGACGTGGTGATTTGGTGCTAACCACCAGGTTTTGGTGCCGTGCAACTGCACAACGACGTTGAAGTTTTGGTCGAAGTGCGGCGCCGTGCCTTTGCCTGCAGGCGTCGCGTACAGCAAGCAACGGCTTTGCGTCAGCGCCGAAAAATGTAGGTCGTGCCGCAGCTTGCCGAGCCAGGTATTCAGCACAGGCGACAGTTCGTGGGCTTCGTTAAACAACAGGCCCATGCCGTTGGCGAACATTTTGCGCGCGTCCACCGTCGAGACTTCCACTGATGAAGCTTCGTCGTCGACATCCGGCAAATGCGCACTCACCGGGTGCGGCCACGAATTGAGCAGGGCATCGAGTGACGCCAAAAATGGCAGCTGCGTGAGTGGCGCCAAAGCGTCGACGGAGCCGTGCACGACGAACGGCTGGTGTTGTGCCCAGCGCGCGGTGAAAGCGCTGTGGCTGGTGTGCTGGAGCAGCGCGGCGAGGCCGGGTGTTGGGCCGCCGGCATGAATCGACGCAGAGATGGTAGGCAAGCTCGCACAGTGGCGTATCTGATCGGCGGCGGCTATGGCTAGCGTGGCTTCATTGCGGGCGTGCCCACCACAACGAGCTATAGATTGAGCAGATCTCCCCAACGAAGTGGCCAGCGACGATCGCCGTAATCGCTGCGCCACGGTATGCCATGGTTGATGTCGGTAGATCCAATTCGCAAGTTAGTGCAAGAGCTCGGGCGGTTGCCAGGCATTGGTGAAAAGTCGGCAACCCGGTTGGCGTTTCACTTGTTGCGAGCGCCGAAACATCAAACCCGTGAACTTGCACAAGCCCTGATCGACGTCACCGAGAAGATCCAGCTGTGTTCGATCTGCACCAATATGACGCAAGTTGACCCATGTGCTACCTGCAGTGACGTGCGGCGCGAAGCCCGCGTAATCTGCGTGGTGTCATCGCCGTCGGACTTGGTGGCGATCGATCGTGGCGGCCATTTCCGTGGCAAGTATCATGTGCTGCACGGCGTATTGTCGCCACTGGAAGGCATTGGGCCCGACGATTTGCGCATCGCGGAGCTGGTCCGTCGTCTCGGCGGCAATCCGCCGGTCGAAGAAGTGATTGTGGCAACCAGCCCTAGCGTTGAAGGTGAAGCCACTGCGATGTATTTGGCACGCCTGATCAAGCCGCTTGGCATCAAGGTGTCGCGCATCGCAACCGGCTTGCCGGTTGGTGGCGAACTTGAATACACCGACCAAGCAACCATCGCGCGCGCGCTATCGGGTCGCGCGCAAATGTAGTGCCAGCAACCCGAGCCCAACAATCGGTATAAACGCCGCTAGCAGCAGGTATGCCAGGCCTCGCGCAAGTGCTACAAACCTGCCGATGGCCAATGACAGTGCATCTCTGCTTCAGCGCGCGCAGGCCGGCGACCGCCAAGCGCTTGAAGCATTGCTCGAAGTCCACCAAGCGGAAGTCTATCGCTTTGGCATGAAGATGTGCCGCGATCCGGAAGACGCCAAAGACGTGCTGCAAGAGACGCTGCTCGCGATGGCGCGCGGTGTCCGCGAGTTTCGAGGTACTTCGTCGGTATCAACCTGGCTTTATTCGATTGCGCGAAGCTTCTGCATTAAAAAACGTCGTCGCCGAGTACATGCACCAGCCCACGAAGAATCGCTAGATAGCGACGCTGAAGTCGAAGCGCGCAGCATTGCGGCGCCAGGCCAACGTGCTGACGACGCGCTTGCAGGTAAACAAGTTGAAGCGGCATTGGAAAGCGCGATTCGCGGGCTGGATCCGAAGTATCGCGAAGTGCTGGTGTTGCGCGATATCGAAGGCTTGTCGGCCGCCGAAGTCGCCGAGGTCCTCGGTATTGCAGTGCCAGCGGTGAAAAGTCGGTTGCATCGTGCGCGTGCCGCAGTCCGCAATTCGATCTTGCCAGTGCTCAACATTCCGGTCGACGCACCAGCGGCGCCGGGCATCTGCCCCGACGCTGTTGCCTTGTTTTCGCACCATCTTGAAGACGATCTCAGTGCCAACGTGTGCGCTGAGATGGAGAAACACTTGGCGCAGTGTCCGCGTTGCAGCGCTGAATGTGACTCGCTCAAACGCACCTTGGGGCTGTGCAAAGTAAGTGGCAAAAATGTGCAAGTCCCAGCCGACCTGCAGCTTTCGATCAAAGTTGCGCTGAAACAATTTCTCTCCGAAAACGGCGAAACGGACTGAATCCTTTCCCGCCAGGGTGGCTCTTACGCTGGGTAGGAGGCCTTATGGCAGCAATTACGATTACCGAACAAAACTTCGAGCAGCACACCAATAAGGGCATCGTGCTCATCGATTTTTGGGCGGCTTGGTGCGGCCCTTGCCGCGGCTTCGCGCCGGTGTTTGAAGCCGCTGCGTTGCGCCACCCCGACGTAACCTTTGGCAAAGTAGACGTCGATGCGCAGCCCGGCTTGGCTGCGGCGTTTCAAATCTCGTCGATTCCCACCCTCATGATCATGCGCGACGGCGTGCTGCTGGCGGCTCAGCCAGGGGCAATGCCCGCAGCGAAGATCGATGCCATCCTTACCAAAGTGCGCGGCCTTGATATGGCGGAAGTGCTGCGTAACGTAAAACCAGAACTGGCTGTGACCCGGCCAGCCGCCGTCGGAGGACGCTAAATATGTGTATGCGAGTTACCTGCCAAACTTGTGGCAAACCAACCTTTGCCGGCTGTGGCGCTCATATTGAGCAAGTGTTAGGAAACGTCCCCGTGGCGCAACGGTGCCAGGGGCATTCTAAAGATGCACCAACCCCGCCGCGCAGTTCAGGAGGCCGCTAGCCATGTGTCGACGGATCAATTGCTCTAAGTGTGGAAAGCCAACATATGCGGGTTGCGGTGCGCATATTGAGCAAGTGCTCGCTGGCGTCCCCGTCGCTGACCGTTGCCAAGGCCACGCCAAAGAAGCTAGCAGTGGCGGGTTCTTTGCTAGTTTGTTCGGCAAGAAGTAACGCTCAAAACAACCCTGTCATATGGCGACGCGGTTACGCGTTTGCCTGACTCAACAGCGCCGACATTCGGCGCTGCGGTTGTTTTCGGCTCACGGAATCCACCGTTTGGCGGTTGGTCCCGCCAGGCCGCCACCCGCAGTGCTGCTGGCGCCCATGGCCAAGGTGAGCCGATGCCGCTCGGCCATGGTGAATTTGATTTTTAAAATTGAATCCTTTTTTCAATCTCCGGCTTTTATGAAGCAAGGAGATTGTTTATGAACAAAAACGAAGGATCCATTGATCGCGCGGTGCGCGTTGTTCTCGGCTTGGTATTGTTGGCGCTGGTGTTTGTTGGGCCCAAGACCATGCTCGGCTTAATCGGCATCGTGCCGCTCGCTACTGGCCTAGTCGGCTTTTGCCCGCTGTATAAGATCTTGGGGTTGAGCACTTGCCCAGTGCCCAAGAAGTAGCGAACCCAACGCTGACCAGCGAAGCGAGGCTGCCGAAACGCTTGGCATTCGACGGCGCTAAACCCCAACGTGACATCGCTAAAACGAACCCTGCAACGCTACTCCGCTTGCAAATCCGCCATTCGAAGTTGCCAAGACTGTTGGCGCAAACCGCTGAGCGCGCGCGTTGCGGCGTTTATGAAAGCGCACGTTGTATTCGTCAGCAACCGACCCTGCACGAATCAAGTCGTAGAGTGTTGTTGCGGCAACCATACCTACGCCAGCGAGAATGATGCCGCCCGGCGGTTCATCGTCGCTTCCCGAAACCGACGCGAGCAAGGCAACGCCCAAAAGACGCGTTGTCATTGTTCCAAGTGCCACTTCGTCGCCGTACCAGCGGCCCCATGACGGCCCCGTTGCTACTACGCCAATCGCAAGCGTGGTCACAAGCGCATTGCTTGAGTGGTCGGAGTTTGCAAGCACGACAAGGCCCGCGACGCCAAGCGCAGCGCCGCCCAGCGTCCAGGTCAATGCTGACGACGACGATAGCGGCCCTTTCACATCTGGTGCGTGCGGTCGAACTACCACCTTACTCATGCCCGGCGCATTCACTGGCGCGTCAAGCATGGTACGAGGGGGCGGCACCGTCGACGGCTGCGCCTGCGCTGCGATTGGAGAACTGGCAGTACCAATAACTGCTGCGATGATGGTTGTTGCAAACGTCGCAAGCCGGGAAGACATGGATTAGGCTCTTTTAGTTAGTTAGGCTTCAGCGCTGGAGCAAATCGCAGGCCAACACGTGCCGCCCTGAAACGCCGTCGTAAGCACACTGGCGACTCTCTGAGTGAACGCTCGTTTATTTAGGCATGATCGCAATGTCAGAAACGTAATGACACGCACAGCAGTAGGCAAAGTCCTAACAGGGTTCGGCAGGTCGCAATTCGCTCACTCATTGGTGGGTTGATGACCAGCTTCGATGTTGAGCGACCGGTAGTTAGGTCAAGCATGCGTATCGCGTGACCGAGCGCACAGTCGTCGGCGCCACGCAGCTTCGACAATGTGACTTACGTGAAACTCATTCCTTGCCGCTGTGGCAATTCGTTGCTGCGCAAGTAGATGCGGTACGCGCTATTTGCATGAAATCACGCGCCCGGTGCACTGATGACGTCAATGCGTCTACTGGCCTGCGGTTTGCTGAACCGTCGAAAATGAAGACAGTTGTGCTGTTGAGTCTATTTCTGTTCTCGTCGCAGGTCGCGCGGGCCGAAACCTATGATCTGGAGCCGGTGGAAACCGCCGTCCCTAAATGGCGCTTAGCATTGCGCGCAAACTATTTTCGACCATCGCTCGCCCCCGCTGACCGTGGACCATTCTTTCGCTCATTTGGTGATCTCGGTGGCTTGATGACCGGCTTCGATGTTGAGCGGCGAATCGTATACAGCACGCGATTTGGCACATTGACCGGTGGCGGCAGCATTGATGTGCAGTACCTGCGCGAGGATAGTCGCAACAAGCGAGACACGTTTCGGCTCATACCCGTCACCGCGATGATGGGGTGGCACGCTACCCAATTAGCCGACGAACTTCAGATTCCAATTGTGCCGTACCTAAAAGTCGGGGCTGGCTATTCGCGGTGGACTTCACTTGATTATGAAAGGGAGCTCTTTGGCCGAGATCGACGCATGCATCATGGGAGCCAATGGCATGCCGATGCGGCTGTTGGCATATCGTTGCGTGCAGCGGATATCGATCGTGATTCGGCTCGTTCAATGCGGGAATCCGGCATTTTGCACAGTGGCTTTTTTGTTGAACTACGAACTATTACCGGCAAGTTCGGCGGTTCGGTCATTGGTGTTGGCATTGAATTTGAGTTTTGAGCCGCAGCCGCCTGCAAACGTCCGTGTAGCGAGACGCTGCTACCTTGGCGGTCACTGCTCGCGGGCTACAGCGCCCAGTTGCCTTCGCTACGTGGAAAGCCCGCGCCGATGCGGCCGAAGCCTTCGAACCGCACCCAGACGGAGCCCTCGACCGCCCACGGAATCACAAACGTTGGTTGCCGGCCGCTGGTGATCTGGGAAATTGCATCGCTGCTAACGCGTTTGATCAACGCCAACATTTGATCAATGTTGAGCGACAAGGTCGCCGCAAATTTTAGCGAGGTGCCAGGCTGAACCAATGGCATGCGCAGTTCTGTCTTGGGCCCGCCGTTCAACGCAGTTGATACCAAGAACCCGGCGGCGGCTTGGGCAAAGTCGCGGGTGCCGCGAATTTGTGGGTCGCTACTATCGCAGGCATTCGCCGATTGCGGACAGTTGTTTGGATCTTCACACATCTCGACGCACACCGACCCCAGATTTTGTCCGCCGGTATCTTGCGGATACGCAGTAAACGCAACCAGTGCGCTCACCACCGGCATCGGAATCGAGCTTGGATTGTGCGCTTCGAGTTCGACGTGAAACGTAAATTTCAGATCGTTGATCGATGGCACGTTGCCAAACACGCGGCAACCAACACCAAACATCGAACCCCCTGCAGCTTTGTCGCAATAGAACGCCGCAAGCATGCTGTTGCTTGGCTTGGCGTCGAGGGCAACGGCACTCACTTTGATATCTGGCACGGGTGCTTTGTCTGCAAGATTGCCTAAGCCGCCGAGCGGCAAGTTTTTGCAGCCACTCAACGGGGCAAGCGCAACCAAGGCAGCAACGATCATCGAATGTTTCATGGATTGACTATAACACTGCACATCGATCATTTTGCGAAGCCAACCACAGTTGCGCGACGACGATCACGTGCTGTTGCTACGGTGCAACACAGTCCTGTGGACACAACAGATAATCTTCAATCGCTGTGTTGCATGTGCCGTCGCCACAATATGCAGCGCCTGGATGTGCAATCGCACACGCCGCCGGCCACGCAACGCTGGCCATGTTAGTAGCATCCGTGGCTGTAGTCCATGGTGGGCATTGCGGTGTGCAGCGGCTCCAACAGTCAGGATCGGGCAGGGCGGTTGGTGCCGCAGCGGTCGGCCCGCAACCCACGCGGCCATCGTGGTCTGTGTCGTAGGCCACCGACGCACATGCATCAGCATTTGTACTACTGCGCGACGACGCGAAGAGCCACGTATCCGCTAAATACCCAAGGTTGATGCCACCAAAGAGCAACATGCCACCGAGGTTGCCCGCATACGCCAAGCTGCTTTGCAATCTTGGGGTCGGCGCACCTGCGGAAATTGCTTCGGTCCACGTTGCGCCGTCGAACAGCCAGGTATCGCCCAGCTGTACCAAATTGCGATTCGTGCCGCCGAATAGCACAACGTTTTGGCTGCCTTGATCAAACGCCATGGCCGCGCCACGCCGTGGCGACGGCGCAGTGGGCGTCACCAGTTGTTGCCAGTTGGCGCCATCGTACGTCCATGTTGCGCCGCTGTCGTCGCCAGCAAAAAGCACAACGAGGCGACGGCGGCTATCATACGCCATCGCTGCCGAATTTTGCGCCGGTGGCCGTGCAGCGGTCGTGACTTGGCGCCAATCGAAGCCATCGAATTCCCAGGTATCGTCGAAGTTGCTGTCGCCAACGCCTTGGCCACCAAACATGACGATTTTTTGCCGTGTTTCGTCGTAGGTGATCGCCGCAAAGCGCCGGCCGGGTGGTTTCGTTGTGGTGGTACGTTGTTGCCACGTTGTCCCATCGAACGTCCACGTTTCTTGCAACGGTGCAGCCCGTGGGCCGCCGCCGAACAAGACCGAGGTGTGATGTGCAACATCGTACGCCATCGCTGCACCCGAGCGCGCCGACGGACCTTGTCCGCTAACGCGTTTGTGCCAGCTGCCATCAAACGTCCAAGTTGCCGTCGGTGCTCCGCTGGTTGATGATTCGGCAATAAAAAACACCAATTCGGACCGCGTGCTGTCGAATACCAGTGGGCCAACCCCACTTGGGGCGAATTCCAGCGTGGGTTGCTGCCAACTGCTGCCGCTAAATTCCCAGGTGTCCGCCAATTCGTTGCCACCAAACAACAGCACGCGGTCGCGCAGTGTTGCCATGGTTGGATACACGCGGACTGAAGGTGCCAGGTTGGTTTCGACCAACGACCACGCGGCGCCGTTGTACGCCCAGGTTTCGTTGAGACTCACATTGTTGCTGCCGCCGAAAAGTAACAAGCGTTGGCCGTTTGGATCGTAGGCAGCTTCATGGCCATACATGCTAGTTGGAATTTGCGCGGTCGCGATCTCCACCCAGTCGGTGCCGTTGAATTCCCAGGTTTCGCGATTGAACAACCCACCGATTAGCACGGTGCGGTTGCGCGAAGGATCAAACAAGATGATGGCTTCGCGCCCGGGTGGTGCATGTGCGGTGATGATCTGTTGCCAGTTGTTGCCATCGTACGTCCAGGTATCACGCAGCTCGCCGCCACCGACGGCGATGCCACCGTAGAGTAGCGTACGCTTCGCCACCGAATCGTAGCTCATGCCAAAGTTCGAGCGTTGTGCCGGCGCGATGGCGGTGGGCACCAGAGTCCAATCGAAGCCGTTGTATTCCCAGGTGTCATTGAATTTTGTCACGGCGCGATCGGTGCCGCCGAACATGACGATCTTGTGCCGTTGGCTGTCATAGACCATACGATGGCTAAACCGCGCAGCTGGCAAGGTTGGCGTCAAACGCCGCTGCCAGGTCAGGCCGTCGTACTCCCATGTTGCCGACGAGCTTTCGTCGGTGGCGCCGCCAAACATCACCAGCTTGCCGCGCTCGGCATCGAACGCCATCGCTGCATTGGTGCGCTGGCTCGGGGCCGGTGGCGAAATATTGCGCCACACCGGCACTTCGATCACGCAATTTGAGTTGCAGCCGTCGCCAGATAAACCCGGCAGGCCTTCGTCGCATTGCTCGCCAAAGCGAAAGTCGACAAAGCCGTTGCCGCAGGTCTCGTTTGATGCACAGTTGGCAGCGCAGCCGTCTCGGTCGTTGATGTTGCCGTCGTCACATGCTTCGCCGACTTCAACTTTGTTATTGCCACAAATCGGAAACCGGCAGGCCGCGCCATCGCATAAGCCGTTGCCAAGATTTTCAACCAAACACGCGCCGCCGAGCGCAACGCCTTGGCAAGCGGCCACTGCGTTCGGCGCAGCGCAGCCGGTGGCAACGCAGACGCTGTCCGCTGCACAAAGTAGGTCACCGCAACGGGTGTTGTTGGGCTCAATGCAGCCAAGCACGGTGCCGAGCAAAAGCAGCAGCAGGCCGCGCACCGCCACCTCGTCGTGCAACCGCCACTTCCCCAAACATGCCATGGCCAGGATGTTCGCATGACATGCGCATGCGTGAGCGGCTTCGTTGCGCCGAAAAAACTAAACGCCCGGGCCGTCCAACGAAGGGGGCACCGAGCGTTTTCGTTACATTCAATCCAAGCCTAAGCTAATTACGCCTCAAAACGGGATTAATATAAGGTCCGCTCTGAGTTACCAAAACGCGGCAACGTCTTGATGTCACGGGTATAAGCAAGCGGCGCGCCAACCCGCCGAGATCGCCGTTCGATCCCGCGTAAGTTCTTGTATCTACGTGTTTTGCATGTTACCGATGTGGCCTAAGAGCGGTTTGGGCCACGGAGCAATTACGACATCCGTGTCACGTCAGGACAACCGCTTGCAACGATTTGCGCAGTTTGATTGATGAGATTGATGAGTATCAACGACACAGATCCAAGCGGGCTGAGCCACGCTGGTCTTGCACGCCATCGTGCCGTCGCCGCGTGTAGCTCGCATCAACTACTGAACGCAATCGCAGCATTTACGACTGACAGCTGCAGCAATTTTTCTGGGGTTAGCAATGCAAAATATTTTGGTGGTCAACGCCGAAGGGCCGGAAGTCCGGGTCGGCGTGGTCGAACAAGGGCAACTGGCTGAGTTTTTTGTCGAACGCAAACGCGATCGTGGTTTAGTCGGAAATATCTATCGAGGCAAAGTGACGCGCGTGCTGCCAGGCATGCAAGCGGCGTTTGTTGATCTCGGACCAAAGGTTGAAAAGGCCGCGTTTTTGTACGTTGCCGATGTGTTGGGCGTCGACGATCACAGCAAGTTGTTCGAAGATGCCGACACCGACGACGGTGATGAATCGCCGGAAGGCGCTGCGTCGCGCATGGCGCGTGCACGTAAGCAGTTAGCGAATCGCAAGATTGAAGATCTGTTGAAGCCTGGGCAAAAAGTGATTTGCCAAGTGGTCAAAGATCCAATCGGGCAAAAAGGCGCGCGGGTCACTGGCTACATTTCGTTGCCAGGTCGCTACAGCGTGTTTATGCCGCACGTTAATCAAGTTGGCGTGTCGCGTCGCATCGGCACTGAGCAAGAACGTCGTCGGTTGCGCGATGTTGTGAATGCTGTGCGGCCCAAGGGCTCGGGCTTCATCGTGCGCACGGCAGCTGAAGAAGCCAACGATCAAGAAATGCGCGACGACGTCGATTTCTTGGCGCGGCTGTGGGGCGAAATCGAAGCGCGCGAAGCTGGGCTCACCAGCCCGGGCTTGGTGTACGCCGATCTCGATTTGCCACTGCGTGTGGTGCGCGATTTATTGCGTGAAGACACATCGGAAGTTGCGATCGACGACATTGAACAATTTGAACGCGTGAAGAAGTTTACGACGGCGTTTTTGCCGCGCTTTGCCGAACGCATCAAACGCTACGAAGGCCGCCGGCCGATCTTTGATCATCACCACATTGAGCCGGAATTGCGCTTGGCAGTTTCGCGCAAAGTGCCGCTGCGCTCGGGCGGCTCGTTGGTGATCGATCAAGGCGAAGCGTTGACGGCGATCGATATCAATACTGGCAGCTTCGTCAGCACCGGCAGCGGTTCGCTCGAAGATACCGTTACTGCCAACAATCTCGAAGCGTGCGAAGAAGTCGCGCGGCAACTGCGCTTGCGCAACATCGGCGGCATCATCGTCGTCGACTTTGTCGATATGGACAAAGAAGGCAATCGCAAAAAAGTGTGGGATGCGTTTCAAAAAGCGTTGTCGCGTGACCGCGCTCGCACCAACGTCACCAAGATCAGCGAGCTTGGCCTGGTTGAAATGACCCGCAAGCGCACCCGTGAATCGCTGGTGCAATTGCTGACCGAGCCATGTCCTATCTGCGAAGGCTCGGGCGTGGTGAAGTCGGTCACCACCGTCGCGTATGAAATCATGCGCGAAGTGCGGCGCTCGGGCGCGCTGGTCGACAACGACAAGATCGATCTCGAATGTGCGCCGCGCGTCGCTGAAGTGCTCAGCAAATACGAGCGCGAATATTTGGACCATCTGGAAAAACGGTTCCAAAAGAAGATCGAAGTTGTGCCGCAAAAGAGCTGGAAGCCGGATCAATTCCGCGTTGCAGGCAAAATGTCGACGGACATTGAAGCCGAAGCCGCGGCCCAAGCTGCCCCAGCGCGGCCACACGTTCATGCAGCTCCAGCCAACGGCGGCGGCGGCGACCGTGGTCCTCGCGGCAACGGTGGCGGCGGCGGCGATCGTGGCCCGCGTGGAAACGGTGGTGGTGGTGGCGGCGGCGGTGCTGAAGGCGATCGCAAGCGTCGTCGTCGTGGCGGTCGTGGCCGCGATCGTTCGAATACGCCAGCGTAGCTGCGCGTTAGTTCGCCGAGCGCATTATTCGATAGGGCCTTCGCGCCGCGATGAGTGCTGCTTTTCGGTATACCGAGTCGCGCGCTTGTGAAACTCTGCAGGCATGACGCAAGCAGAGCTTCTGTCGTGGGTCGACAAGCAGATGGCTGACTATGTGCCCGACCCCTCGGACCCAACTTCCATCCGCATGCGGTTTGGTCAAATCATTGCTGCGAGTGTGGAACTTAAAACCCACGCCGTCTTCGGTTTCTCCATACCGGATGGCTTGCGCGCAGCCGCAACGCCGCTGATTCGCGCCAGACTCGAAACTACGCTTGCGCAATGGCAGGCGTTTCTTGCCAATGTCGACGGCGGGCCGGGCTATTTTACGCGTTCACTTGTGGCCGCTGGCCTAGCGCCACCTGCAGCACGTGAGGTGCGCCGAGATCCGGCGATGAAGCGCGCGATTGCTGCGCTACGAGAGCGGCTGACCATGACTGCAGCTGCAACGAAACTGTGGCGTGAGCAAGGCTGGATCGAAGACAACGAACATCATGGCTTCGCAACTGCTGCACCAGACCCTGCGATGGCGACGCAACTCGCCGTCGAGGCGACCACCGGTTTGGAGTTTCCGCCTTCGCTCGAAGCGCTCTATGCCGAGCTCGGCAGTCTCTGGGTCGGTGGTGGCAAAAAAGGCGGCGAACGGCCAGCGTCGGCTAACGAGGAATTCTTCGTGTTCGCACCGTTCGGTGTCTTGCTCGACCGAAACGCTGAAAGCGACGACCTGATCGTGCTTGATCAACATCCCGACAATTTTTCGTGGGTGCAACTTGATCGCACAACCGGCGAGGTGTCCAAAGCCAACAAGCTGGATCGCACGCCTCGGATTGTCACTGCGACCCTCGTCGAATACGTTGACTTGCTGGCCCAAGGTTACGGGCGGACGATCGGTTAGCCGGGTGAACGCGTCGTCGAGGGGCGCGCGCGAAGCCCTCTAGCAAATCCTACGGCGTAAATTCGCCGAGCAGCGAGTCGATGGTAGCGGCGTACTTGGGAAAATTTGCTTCGTAGTCTTTGCGCGCTTCGGTAAAGTACTGCAGCGAGATCAAGCATTGTTTGCCGTCGATGCGCGGGACCGAAAAGAACTCGAGGGTGAAACCGGTGAGGGGGCCGGCACCTGCAAGTGTGCTGCCGCGGCGCTCACGACTGCTGAATTGCCGCGTGATCGGTGTGGGCGTCTCGTCGGACCGCGCGACACTTTTGAAGAATGAGGGGCCGGCCGCAACCCCGCTTGGCGCTTCAGTGTACTGCAGGCCGGTGATCGAATCTTGCAGCATGATCATGACCGGCACTGTCTTGGCTTGTGCCACCGTGAGCTGCGCAGCACGTTCAAACGTGCGGCCGGCAATGGTGCTGCGGATGGTTGGGCGAGGCTCGATGCGCGCGCTGAACTTGATGCCGTTGCTGGCAACTACAAAGGGTTTGCCCATAAACGCTTTGACTGGCACGGCGCCATCGCCAATGTGCACTTCAAATTGCGGGCTTGGTCCAGCGGATTTTTTTCGCAGCGAGCTAAGCACGGCAGTTAGCGCCGTGTAGTCATCGCTGTTTTCGTCGAGCTTGCTCGGTTGTGTGATCACCCACGCGATCGTCTTCGTGCCCAAGGTAGTCGCTGCTACATTGGTCCACACCCTTGCAGCAAAAGCACTGCAGCGAAGGCCTGCGACCTCAGTGCTGCCAACTGCTAGCGTAGCTGGCGTACACTCAAACGAACGACTTTCAAGACTGTTGCGGTACATGTCGAGCGCCGCCTGCTTGCCAGCGTCGACAATCCCTAAAACTAGCGAAGGTCCTCCGATGGTTTTGAGGGTAAGCTCGTCGCCATTCGTGGATAGCGTCAAGTTGCTGGCATAGTCGAACGCAACGTTGCGATCCTGGTAGCGCCAGGTTGGCGTGCGCGCAACGTGCAGTTCAATGTTGTCGCCACCGTTGGGCGGTGCAATCACAACCGGCTCGTTGCTGCCGCCTTCGCGCCACTCATAGTGACGTCCAGCGACCACAACATCATAGGTTATCGACTCGCCGCTTGCTTTCGCCGTCGGTGTTTCGGCCTCAGCTCCTTGGCGCAACGCCTCCAGCTCGCGCAACCGGCGTTCGGATTCGGCATTGTAATTGTAGTTGAACGCAGGCAAGGTGTTGATTCGATCGATCGCATCTTGTTGGCGGCGATGCCGGTCACACTGCATCGTCATGCGCACCATCGCTAAGCCTAGTACCAAAATGACGCCTATCCACCTGCGTTCCATGCCGGTTGGATAACAAGAACCGCGGGCCAGCGACAGTGCAAAAGGGCAGTTGCAGCGTTTATGCGACGCACGGATGTTGCCTCGCTATCGTGTTTACCGTTGTGGTCGCGAGTGGTAGTTTGCAAGTCCGCCGTCGCACGTGAAAGGTTTTATGCGTTTAGGTATAGGCTTCATACTTGGTTCAACGCTGTGCGCAGGGTTGAGCAGTTGTGGCACTTCGTACACGATCACTGCGCAGCCGTTGCAAGGTTCGATCAATGGCGAAGCGTTTACGTTTGGCTTTGGCGCGACGAACTCGTTTCTAGATGATCCTAACGAATTCTTCGGCACGATGTTTTCCGGCACGGCGCCAGCCAATCCCTGCGGCTTTTCGTCTGGCGGTGCGGGCCATGTGATCGCTGGCATTCCACGTCAGCCGGGCAGTTATGAGATGGGCTTAAGCCGCAACATTACGTTGGCCTACGGCGGCGGCAACAATCAAATCGTCACTGACGGTGTGATCCGGGTGGACTCGGTGACCACGACGGAAGTCAAAGGCGGCATTTTCGCCGATGGTGGTGACAAGTTTCACGTTGACGGTGAGTTCACACTGAAGATCTGCGCGCCGTAGCGCAAAAAGTTGCAACGCGCTGCGACAAGTAGCAGTGGCCGGCATCTGCCGGGTATGAAAAGACTAACTTGGCTACTTATGGTAGGTGCAGCGTTACACGCTGCGGCTTGCCAATTTGGCGATGATCCACAGGGGCAAGCCCTGTGCGGTGACGCACACCTTGATGTTGGCGAAGGCTGCGACGACGGCAACTTGACCGGCGGCGATGGCTGCTCGGCTAATTGCACCATTGAAACGGCGCGGCCTGTGTGTGGCAACGGCATGCGCGAAAGCAGCGAAGGCTGCGACGATGGCAATACCCGCAACGGCGACGGTTGTTCGGCTACCTGCGTGGTGGAAACGCCAACTGCGGTATGTGGCAACGGTACGCTTGAAACCGGCGAAGGCTGCGACGACGGCAATCGAAGTGACGGCGACGGTTGTTCGGCAACCTGCCAAGTGCAAGCGGTGAATTGCACGCTGGTGCCGAATGGGGGCTGCCCCAACGGCCTAGCTTGTGACGTCGATGACCAAGGCGAGCGGTTTTGCCGAACCAAAGGGACAGGTGTTGCCGAATCAAGCTGCGCTTCAGTCGAGGACTGCAATGCTGGGCTGTCATGCGTTGACTATGGCAATGGCACTTCCTATTGCATGCGCTATTGCGAAGCCAACAGTGATTGCAACGGCGCTGGCGCTGCGTGTGTGATCACACTCAACGACAACAATGGCAATGCGATCGAAGACGCCACCGTATGTACGTATTCGTGTCAGCCCGTCGGCGGTGCGGGCTGTCCGAACGGCTTAGGCTGCTACCTACGCGAACTGGGAGCGGCGGATGCCACCACGTGTTTGCCTGAAGGCAACCGCGCCGATGGCCAAAGCTGCGTGCGCTCAAGCGAATGCCTTGGCGGCTCGACGTGTGTCGGCAACATCTGCCGTCGGACCTGCTCAGTTAATGCACCAAACTGTCCGGCGGGGCGGTTCTGCAGCGGCCTTACGCCTGCACTGATGGTGGGCTCAACGGAATTCGGAGCGTGTCTCTAATGTCGCAACATGGGCGAAATACAATGTTGGTCGTGACAATCGCCTTGGGGGGACTATGGCCCATCAAGGCGCTGGCTGATTCAAAGGTGGAAATCGGTGCCAATCTAGGAGCACACCTTTTTGCAAGCAACACCGAGCTTGGTGCGATCAACCAGCGGGTTGACGCTGCCGGGTTGGAGTCAGCGGCAAGGCTGGGTGTGCGAGTTGGCTATCTTCTTGGCCACCGTTTCACCGCAGAGCTAGAGGTTTCTTGGATGCCGACCGACAATAACGTTGACGGTCGCGGTGCTGATGTTTTTGGCGGCCGCTTGCAGGCGCGATACGATGTACAAACCGGCAAGCTGCGACCATTTGTATTTGCAGGCTATGGTGGCATGTGGCTCGCCGCCGTGGATGGGATGCAATTGGCTCGCGACGTTGATCAAGCCTTTCACTTTGGGGTTGGTGCAACGTACTCGATAGCCCCCAAATGGTCGGTGCGAGCCGACCTTGCGTCATTGATTGTTCCTGGCCGCACTGACGGTGGTGCGGCATTTGACACGGAGCTCACCGTGAGCGCCGTGTGGCATATGGGAGGCGGGGCCGCTCCAATGCAACAAGCGTCACCTAGCAGTGCACCCCGCTCTGTGGATGAGGACGGCGACGGCCTGTTTAACGTCGATGACGAATGTCCTCGCCAAGCCGAAGATCGCGACGGCTTTGCCGACACGGACGGTTGCCCCGAGCTCGACAACGACGCAGATCAAATTGCGGATGCGGCTGACAAATGTCCAAACGACGCCGAAACCCGCAACGGCTATCAAGATACCGACGGCTGTCCCGATCAGGTGCTCAACGAACTTACTGGCATCACGTTTGAGCCAAACTCCGCGCGGTTTGATGCGTCGTCGGTGGCAATGTTGGAACGCGCGTATCAAGTGCTTGCAGGCAATCCGATCCTGCAAGTTGAGATCGGTGGCCATACGTCGAGCGAAGGGGATGCTGCGCACAATCAGTTGTTGTCGTTGCAGCGCGCTGAGGCTGTAAAAGCGTATTTAATCGCTCGCGGCATCGCCGAACCGAGGTTGCACACGGCTGGCTATGGCGCCGAAAAACCAGTGGCTGACAACTATAGTGAGCCCGGCCGAGCCAAGAATCGTCGCATTGAATTCAGAATACTTGCGGACATAAAGTAGCATTGCGGCCATCTGGGCTGCGATGGGCGGTCCAGCGGCGGGCTCGTCGAAGATCCGGTTGACATGGGTTGCCTAGGCAGTGCTAATCTGCCGCGGTCATGGAAACCGAAGCAACCGCCGCCGTTGCGCAGGCTTTTGCTGCGGCTCAAGCCGCGCTGCCCGGCGTGGTGTTGGCCTACGACGTATTCGTGGAGCGTGCGAGTACGGTTGCTGCTGCTGCGCTGCAAAGCCACAGCGCTGATTTGTATTTGGCGTGGGCGTGTGCGGCTGGTGATCGTGCCGCATTGGCCTGGTTCGATGAACACGTGCTAAAGCCAGCTTGCACGAGCGTGCGTGGCATCGACGGCGAGCCTGCGTTTGTCGACGAGATACGGCAACAAGTGCGCGCTCGCTTGTTAGTTGGCGATGGCACGCCCAAGGTGCTGGACTACGCTGGCCGTGGCGCACTGCAAGCGTGGGTTGGCGTAGCCGCTGTGCGGCAAGCGCTGATGGCGAAGCGCAGCCAAAGCCGCAAGCGCGAAGTTGACGACGAAAGCTGGGCCAACTCGCTGTCGCTGGTTTCGACCGGCAATCCCGAGCTTGAACTGATCAAACGGCAACACGCGCAGAGCTTTTCGCAAGCCTTGCGCGACGCAGCGCTGGGCCTCGAACCCCGGTTGCGCGCGGTGCTGGGCATGCACTTCGTTGAAGGCCTATCTATTGATGAAATCGGCGCCGTCTACGCGGTGCATCGCGCCACGGCAGCGCGCTGGGTACAACGCGCACGTGAGCAGTTGTTTGCAGATACCCGCGCTCGTTTGGTTGATACGCTCGGCTTAACGCCGACGGAGATCGACCGCGTTGCAGCCTTGGTGCAAAGCCAAGTCGACGTTAGCTTGTCACAGTTGTTTATCGCTGCGTAGCGATGCGGGTTGGCGGCGGTGGTCGCTCTCCTGAAGTTGCTGGTGAGGGGACGACGACGGTGAACGGTTGGGGTGAACGGTCGCCTCCCGGATTGCTTACAACGAAGGGGTGGCGCTTCGAACGAGCGCTCTGCGGCTGGCAGCGCAGCCGCGAGCACTCAGCGGGACAACGAGTCTGCTGCGCCGCCCGTTGTAGCGATTGAACTTTGGCGGCGGCGCGATACTTGAATATCGCTACTGTTTGACGCAGGGGTGGCAGGGGCAGTGCAACTACGGTGCGAAGGGACGTGTGCAGGCGATTCGCTTACGTTTGCAGAACATCGCAAAACTTGATTAAGGCTAATGTTGCATCGGCTCCATGACTGGCAGAACGTTTTGCAGATGCCGGTAGGCCAAGCTTGTTGTCCCGCAGAGCGCTTGCGGCTGTGCTGCCAATCGCGCGGGTGCTCGCTCGAAGCGCCACCTCGATTCCTTGCTAGCATCTTGAAGGGCGCGCTCACCTACCCGTGGCCGTGCGTCTCAAATCACGGCTCGACTTTTTGAATCTACAGCGCCATTTCTTCCGGCGCTTGTCCGTTGACGTTCTTCGAGGGCTTTGGCTTCACTTGGTAGCCTTGCAAAAACTTGATGGCTTTGACGCCGCGCACGGCCCAGAACAGAACGATGAAAGCCACCACCAGGAAGAGCGGTCCGGCCATCAAAAGTTTGTTCCAGGAAATCTGATCTGCGCTGGTGGCGCCTGCGAGCAACTTGTTGTTGATGGCGCTGAGGCCTTTTTGCGCAACGATGATGAACACCAGTGGGAAAAACTGAATCAGCAGTACCGATGGTATGCCCCACTTGAAAAAGTTGCGATGGGTGGCGAGTGGTGCACCGTCGTTGAAACGATGTTGGAAGATTTTTTGGCATTTACCGAGGAAAAACGACATCGATAGGATGATGGCGGCGAGATTTAGCACCAGAAAGAAGATGACGCCAAACAGCGCAAGGAAAACCAAACCGGATTTGGCACCGGTGACAAACTGCAAGTACAACACCGATGCTGAAAAATAGTTGATCAACGCGTCGAGTGCAGGCGCGCAGACACGGCCTAAGATGAATCCAGCGAAGACGGTGATCAGCACCAGCACGCCGATCGTGCCGACTGCGGATTTAAACTCGCCGCCGACGCGCTTCAAGCTCTGTTGCATCACATCACGGCCGACGCCAGCTTCGCCACCGGCCGCGCGCATCGGCATTTTTACAATCGCCGTCAGCGTTGGGCGAATCGCTAGCCCGAATAAGACGAGCGTGACCACCGTCAGAATGATCGGTAGGTAGCCGAAGAGAAACGAAATCTTCTTGAAGGTTTTAGCAGCCGTCATGAAGATTTTTGCATCTTTGACGATCTTCATGCCGTTGGCGATGAGCACGGTTGCGGGTTGTTCATCGGTGTTGCCGCGTAATTGTTCGAGGGTTGGGCCGAATAGCTCTTTGCCCATCACGGCGTATTCGTCAGCGTGTTCATCCAAGGTATCGAAGAAGCCTTTGGCCAAGGCGATCTGCGGGTTGGCTTGCGACGCAACCGCGCCTTGCGCTGCACGCAAGCCATACAACACGCCGCCAAACAAGTTTACGGTGACGATGAATACCAACGCTGCAAACGCTGAGTATTTAAACAGTACGCCTGCGCGACCTGGATACTTTTTCAACAGCGCGAGCGGCAACAGCAGCAGGAGCAAGCCGGCAAACGAGAAGTACATGACCAAGTTGCCGAACTTTGCCATCTTCTTAGCTTGGCCGGCGGCGAGTTTGGCTTCGAGGCGTTTGAGCACCACGCCTTTGGCGATACGCACGAGCTCGCGGAACTTTTCGACCGATAGCGAAGGTAGCATCTCGGCATTTTCGGGCCGATTGTCGAGCTCGGCGTCAGAAACTTCATTAGGGATATCAGCGAACGCTGCTTCGTGTTCTTTTTGTAGGGCCGCTTCTTCGGGTTCTACGTTGCCGTCACCGTCGGCGTCGAACGGAATGAACGGTGCGTCGTCAGGATCGGGCGCTTCAATTGGTTCCCCGGTAGCATCAACGGCGCCGTCGACAAAGCCGTCGCCGTCAGCGTCGGCGGTTGATGGTGCCTCGGTGGCATCCGGCTCATCGGGCTTGCCATCGTGATCGGCATCGGCGGCCGGCTCATCGGGCTTGCCGTCGTGATCGGCATCGGCGGCCGGTTGATCGGGCTTGCCATCGTGATCGGCATCGGCGGCTGGTTGATCGGGCTTGCCATCGTGGTCGGCATCGGCGGCCGGTTGATCGGGCTTGCCATCGTGATCAGCATCGGCGGCCGGTTGATCGGGCTTGCCCTCGTGATCGGCATCGGCGGCTGGAGGCGGTTCATCGGGCTTGTGGTCCGATGTTGGTTCAGGTGCCGGTTCAGGCGCCGGTTCGGGCGCCTGTTCAGGTGCAGGCTCGGGTGCTGGCTCGTGTTGCGCAGGCGGTGCGGCGCCTTCATCATCGTCCTCGGCACTGGCTACTCCATGCGCCACCACGAATGTCAGCAAGAAGGGTAAAAAACCACGTTGAAAAACCGAGCGTAAAGCTACATACATGGGCTATTGATGCCGCTCGGTAAGCGAAGTCGCACCGCTGCCTACATAACGTAAATCATCACTATTCCAACGTGTTGCAAGAGTGTCCATCCAACGAACTAATCGCTGCGCACCTCGCAAGTGCGCTTGACGATCAGGCGTCTGCGGACGCTGTACGTAACCACGTAGATGAGTGCGCCAATTGCCGCAGCGTGGTGGTGGCGTTGGTGCGCGCGCGCGGTACGCCCAATGGTGCAGGGCCCGTCGTTGCGTTGGGCTCTGCGCCTACGCTCGAGTCCGATATTGCGACGACCACGCGGCTGGCCACGACAGCGCCGCAACGCATCGGTCGCTATCGCATCGAGCGCGAACTTGGCGCTGGTGGCATGGGCGTAGTGTATGCCGCGCATGATGTTGCGCTCGATCGCGTGATCGCGCTTAAAGTGCTGCGGCCTGACATCGCTGCGATTTCGCCGCTGCTTACTGAGCGACTGGTGCGTGAATCGCGCATGCTGGCACGCGTTTCCGACGCAGCCGTGATCACGGTGCATGATGTGGGTGAGCAAGACGGCCAAGTCTTTGTCGCCATGGAATTGATTCAAGGCGAAACGCTAGGCGCGTGGCTAAAACATCGGCAGCGCGATATCAAACAGATTGTTGATGTGTTTCGGCAGGCCGGTGCTGGCCTTGCGGCTGCACATCGCGCTGGCTTAGTGCATCGCGACTTTAAGCCCGACAATGTTTTGATTGCGCCTGCCGATGGTGCACCGCCAACGCGTGTGGTGGTTACCGACTTTGGGCTAGCTCGTGCAATTGCATCGGTTACCGACGACATGCCGACATCTGCGCGGCCGGCATCGCTCGAGCTAACTGCACCAGGCACGCCGGTTGGTACGCCGGCCTACATGGCGCCGGAACAGTTCGCCGCTGGCGCGGTTGATCATCGCGCCGATGTG
>JAKQOD010000423.1 GCA_029565465.1 Deltaproteobacteria bacterium | reverse complement strand
ACGAGGTCGAGCCGCCGTCGAGGCCGATGACGCCGCGATAGGTTTTGCCGGCTTCGAGCACCGCATCTTCATAGTCGGGCGTGCGGTACTTGTGCTCAAACGC
Source organism: Deltaproteobacteria bacterium (assembly GCA_029565465.1). GTDB lineage: Bacteria > Myxococcota_A > Polyangia > Haliangiales > Haliangiaceae > JABFXX01. The sequence continues at coordinate 2,374 of JAKQOD010000423.1, read as the reverse complement.
CACGCGCTCGGAGTCGTGTTCGATGAGCCCTGCCCCAGCCGATTCGCCGAGTTTGGCTTTGCGGCCGTGGTTGATGAACTCTTCCAACGGTTCGAGGCCGCGGTATTTGCCAACGTTTTCGGGTTCGTACAAACCGAACAACACGGCACCATACGCAGCGTAATATTCGGAATTCTTAGGGACGAAGATCAATTCATCGATTGGAATCGACTTGTCGTAATCGTAACCACGCTCGGCCCAGGTTTCAGGGATGCGCAAGCGCCAGCATTCTTGCAAGAATGGCAGGTACGTGTTCGGACCGCCAAGCAACAGCACTTTGCTTTTGAGGGTATTGCCGCGAGTCAACACCGCCAGGTTTTGGCTAACAATGGCGTCGGCCAACGAGTTCATGATTTCGGCGCGTGGGATGCCCGATTTCACCAAGTTCACAATGTCGGTTTCGGCGAACACGCCACACTTCGCAGCGACGTGATGCAGCTTGGTTGGGTCGAACTTGAGGACCGAAATTTCCTCGCGTGGCATTGCCACTTTGAGAAAGCATTTGTCGATGGTGGCGCCGGTGCCCGATGCACATTTGTCGTTCATCGAGGTTTGCGCGGTTTTATCGCCAGTTTCTTTGGCGGTTTTGAACATGATGATTTTGGCGTCTTGGCCGCCAAGTTCAATCACCGAACCAACGTCCGGGTGCATCTTTTCAACTGCCATCGTGACGGCGTTTACTTCTTGCACAAACTTCGCGCCGAGCTGCGCGGCAATTGGGCCACCGCCCGAGCCGGTAATGAAGCAACGGATTTGCTCATTCTTGAGTTCTGGAAATGCCAAGTGGATGTCCTTGAGCATGTCGCGCGTCATTTCAGGCTGACGCGTTTCGTGGCGCAGGTATTTGCTCCAGATAATTTCTTTCGAGTCTGGCTCAACAACGGTCATCTTGACGGTGGTGGAACCAACGTCGATACCGATGACGTACTTCTTGTCTGGGGAAATCGTAGACATGATTGCTCCTGCGTGACTCTGTCTGGAATTCGATTCGCCTAGACTGACACGTCAGTCTAGTTTCGTAACGAGGACAGACTCTACTCAAAATGACAGGCAAGTCTAGTCTTATCTTTGCGGAATGTATGATCTCTTGGTGCTGCGGCGGCAGTAACAAATGGTGGCACGGTGCGAAGCGTCATTCGCACTATCCCAAGATGCGGAAATCCCGAGGCAATTGTAAGAGCTTGGTTACCAATGGCATTGGCCGAACCAATTGGTTGCCAACTAGAACCGCAGCGAATCGTAGTCTTCGCGCAAAAACGGCAAGGCCAAGCGCGGTGTACGTGGATGCTCAATGCGACTGACCGGCACGATGGTCCTGAACCGGGTTGGGAAATAATTGCGATAGAAAATGACGTGACACGCACGCACGGCGGCGTCTGGGACAGCGCGAAGTTTAGCCTGCATCACCGGGTCAATACACGCAGCGATTTGGTCAGCCACCATCACGTCATCGTACGCAGCTGGGTCGCGCCAACTGTGGTCGCCCAACGAAGCGCCAGCGACCGGCACCATGGGCGTCGGAGCGTTCGGCTGGTCCCAAAGCGACGTTTCACCTTCGACAGCGAATGGATCGACGGCCACACCGTTGAGCCAAGTCCCAAAGTGCAAATGCGGTGGGTCCATAAATGCGGCCGCCACAAAATTAATGCCCGAAGCACCTGACAGTGCAACCACCTGCCCTGGTGCAACTTCGTCACCAACGTGCACCAGCGTGCGCGCGAGGTGCGCCATCACGGTGACCAGGCCGCGGCCATGATCAAGCATGAGTTTTTTACCGCCACGATGATATTCGTCGACGATTAACCGCACCATCCCGGCCGCTGGCGCCACCAAGCGAGTGCCTGGCGGCGTCGCAAAATCGGTTGCATTGTGGCTGTCGTAGCTCAGTGTGCCACCGCGAAAATCGTGCACTTGCGACTTACGCAGACTCCAGCCCTCGGACTCTGGCGTTGGTGTGCGATTAAACAGATTATAGATTGGCAGCTCGCGACCATACGGCCGCCGGCCGGCCCATAGTTGCGCGGCCCAGGTTGGCTTAAGAATTTTGAGGGTTGATAAGCCAACCCGAGACTTCGGGGAGTACGCATCGCCCAGCACCGCCAGCTTGCCTTGCTCAATACGCAGGCGTAGCGGCGAAATGCCGAGTGCTTCAACGAGTGAAACTTTCGGCATCGTTGGACTCAGTGCACAAAGTTGCCCATGCGTTCGGTGCGCCACGACCATGGCGTCCAGCCCCACTCTTTGAAAGACAACCAAATAAACGTGGCTTTGCCTTTCATATTCTCGACAGGCACAGCGCCCCAATAACGTGAGTCCAGCGAGTTGTCACGGTTGT
>JAKQOD010000459.1 GCA_029565465.1 Deltaproteobacteria bacterium | reverse complement strand
ATAAAAGAGAAGAAGTGATGGAGTATTCATACTTGGTTGTCGGCACAAACACCATGAGCAACGCGATGTGGCCCAGCAAAGCGCCAGCGAAATACACCAACCCACCACGGTTGTTCGTCAACGCAGGCGCGCCAACGGCGTGGGCTGGCGCATCGACCCCGGTCAAGTGCAGCGTCATTGGGCCAATGTTGAGCAACGCGCGGTCGCCTTTATTTGCCAAAAATGTCGACGCGGTGAACGCTGCAACGGCGGCATCTGCGCCATCGCGTTGGACCGAGCCCTCAAAGCGGGCGACCGACAGCGCCAACCCTTGTTGGGTTGCGGTTACTACTTCAGTGGCTGCAATGCCGTCGATGGGTAAATCGGTGTCCGCGCCGCCGACGGCAAAGCGTTGCAGCCCGCGCGGCTTTTGCCGCAGCATCAAGGCCCAACCAAACATGCTGAGACTGCCCAGCGCCGCCAATGGCAGCGCCCAGTCGACCCACAGCGCTACCATCTGCGGGCGGAACGCCCACAGCGGACGCTTTGCAGCCAACCATGCGGCTTGTGCATTGGCGTCGCGGGTAGTGATGACCAACACGTACGCTGCCAAGCTGAGCGCCACCAACAGCAGCCCTGCGCCGATGGCTGTTGGCAGCATCGGGCTGCGGCGCGACGCACGCGCAGTTACGTGGCGGGTGGCAACGATCGAATTGCCGAGCTGAGCCACAACTTCAATAGCAGTAGCAGGAACAGGTGGATGCGCGTACGACATAGCTCCTCCAAGCGTGACGGGGCAGTGCCGACTTGGCTTCGCTCTGCGCAGAACTGCGCTAAGCGGCGGGCGTCGACAGCAAACGCGCTAGCCGCTGTACCGCTGGCCCAAGGCCAGCTGCATAACGTGCGCTCTTATTCGGTCAGACAGCGAATACGGCGCAAGGTTTCAAAAAAATGTGGAAGAGCGAAACAAAGCGCGTGTAGGCGCGCACACCGATCGTTCGATCGATGCTTATTCGACGCGTAGCGCGCGTTCAAACTCTTCGGGGTTCGACGAAGCGTAGATCGCGGTTTCCATCGAAATGAGGCCCGACGTGACCAGATCTACTAAGTGCTGGTCAAACAGCTGCATCGAATACAAATCGCGGCCTTTGCGGATCAGTTCAGGAATATCGGACAACCGGCCCGACCGAATCGCTTCGCGAATGGTGCGCGTAACTCGCAGAATTTCAACGGCCGGCATACGGCGGCGGCCGTCCTTGCTCACCAACAAGCGCAGCGAAATCACGGCTTGCAAACAATCACCTAAGCGATCGCGCACAACTTCTTGTTCGTCTGGGTCGAACAACCCGACGTAACGTTGGATCGTCGCCATGGTATCAGGCGTATGGATGGCCGATAACACCAAGTGGCCGGTCTCGGCGGCCTTGAGACACGTCGCCGCCGTTTCGCGATCGCGAATTTCGCCGACCATAATCACATCGGGGTCTTGCCGCATCGCTGCGATCAAGGCGTCTTTGAAACTCTCGGTATCAGCGCCAACTTCGCGTTGAATGATCATGCATTTTTGCGGCTCATGCATGTACTCAATTGGATCTTCGACGGTCACGATATGCGCGTGTCGAGTCTCATTGATGTACTTGAGCATCGCTGCCATGGTGGTCGACTTGCCGTTGCCCGTGGCCCCGGTTACCAACACCATGCCGCGACGGACGTCGGCAATTTCCGACAACACCGGCGGCAAGTTCAGCGACTCAAGCGATACCACTTGAATCGGGATCAAGCGTAAAACGATGCCAACGGCACCGCGTTGACGAAAGATGGAAGCGCGAAAGCGCCCGCGCTGCGCAAGCGAATACGAAACGTCAATTTCGTGGAACCGCCGCGAGAAGTCCACCGTCATGTTGCGGTCTTCAAGGATAATCTTGGCAATCGATTCGGTATCGGATGCGGTTAGCGGTGGCACCTTGATGGCGCCCAGCAATTCGCCATTGAGGCGGTAGTGCGGCGGGTACCCGACTTCAAAGTGAATATCCGAGACGCCGCGCTCGATACCAAAGGCCAGCAATTTATGAAATGACGGACGATCCATGCTCACAGGTTTTCTCCCAAATCTCGCAGCGTCGATTGTACTCGTGGCCGAGGCTACCGCAACAGTTGCGGACCGCTATGCGCGGGTATCTTCGAATGGAGGCAGTTCATCGCTGCCGTCGGAGTTTTCGACCGTTGCAACTGAATTGTCACGCGCGGGGCCAACCAGCGATTGCAACAAAGGCGGTTCATCGGTTGCGCTTGGATTGGCGATCGGCGTCCAGTTGCTTGACGAGTTCACCGTAGCCGGTTCGGGCTCGATAGCTGGCAGTGCCACCGGATGCGGACTGGAACCTACGCCGGTAAGCGGCTCCAACGGTTTCGCAAAGTCGTTGGTAATTTCGTCTTCGCGAAAAGCATTCATTGGCAACGCCGGGGTTGAACCGACCGCGACACTGGGCGGAATCGAACCACTCGCCACATGGCGCGCCGTGATCCGATTTTCCGATGTCGTCGTACGCGGTGGGCGCACCACTCGCACTTCGTGTGCAGCGCGATCCGCTTCGTTTACTTCGTTGCCATCTTCATCGGGTTCATCGTTGAGCATTTCCCAGTCTTGGGTGCGGTGCGCACTGTGGGAGCTGGCAATTTCAGCGATGGTCTGTTGCACACCCGGCAGCAGTTCCGGGAACGGCGCGCCTGGCCGCGCCATAAAGTAGCCTTGGCCGTAGCGTAGCCCTAGGTCGCGCAGCACTGCCAAGTCGTCGGGCGTCTCGATGCCTTCGGCGACAACCACCGCGTCGATCGCTTCGGCGATGCGCCCCAACGACCGCATCATTTCGCGTTTGACGGGCGATCGCGCAATCCCACGCACAAGCACATCGCTGATCTTGATGAAGTGCGGGCGCAATGCCATCACGGTTTCCAAGTTGGAATGGCGGGTGCCAACGTCGTCGATAGCAACGCCAAACCCCATCGCGGTGTACGTCGCTAACGCGCGCCGAAAGGATGCAAAGTTCTCGATCGCCAGCTTTTCGGTAATCTCAAAAACAATGTTCGCAGGCGTTAGGCCAGCAACGTTGAGCAAATTCGAAACTTCGAGCTCAATGAAGCTCGCATCATAGAACGACATCGGTAGCAAGTTGACAAACAGCCGATGCACCGGCGGTAGCCCAACCGCGCTGCGCAAGGCACGGCGGAAACAAGCGCGATCGAGTTCAAACGTGAGGTCGACTTCATCGGCAACACCAAACAGCGTCACCGGCGATTCCATCGCGGTGTTTTTCGGGCCACGCGTCAGCGCTTCGAACGCAAAAATATCACTCGTCCGCAGGTCAACGATGGGCTGATACACTGACGTCAACCCATCGCCCAAGATGATATCTTGCAACGCAGCTTTGTGCCGTTGCAAGGAGCGGTCGCGCGCAATGCGCGCCGACGTACCGGCATCCGTGATCAAGCGCGTGATCAAGCGTTCCGGCCGCAGCATCGAGTTGCCCAATACGCGCGCCGAGCCAACGGTAATGCGCGGTTGCTCGCGCAACAATTCACGCGCTGCCGGTGCCAACGAGCTTTCGACCGCTTCTTCGACGGCAAGCGCCAAGGCTTCGAGATCAAAGCGGCCGCCAGGAACAGCGTTGGCGCGATTGGACAGAAACACCAAATAACCGTCGCCATCACCGGTTCGACAAATCAGATCGGTGTCGGTCAACAGCGAGCCGCGCAACGCATCGAGTACGTTGGCCGCGCGATCGTAAATTTCCGTGTGATGAGCAATGCCGAGGTCGAGCTCAACACGGCGCAAACGCGTGAGGTCAACCAACAGACAAGACAGCGCACGATCGCGTTGCAACATGCCTGTCACTTCGCCAAGCCGATCATGGTACGGCCGAAACCGATCGATCACGAGCTGCCGCTCACGTTCAAACGTACGCGAGGCACCAGGCATTGCGCTGGTGCTATCAGCGCTGGTATTTGCAGCAAAAAAGTGAATTCGGCCCAGCTCGTTGGCCGTCGTACGAGGCCCGGCGCGCTTCGCACCGCGCAGCGCAGCTTCGGCCGCAGCCAACAACGAATCGCTATCAGCGGCGTCATCGGGAAAACATGCGACGCCCATGGAAAGTGTTACCAAACGGGCGCCTGGCATCTGCATAGAAGCGACCGCATCGCGCAAGCGCGCTGCACGTGTCAACGCGCCGGCTTTGCGAGTTTCAGGCAGCAAGAGCACAAACTCGCCACCGCTATGGCGCGCTGCAATGTCAGAGCGACGCACGGCATCGCCTGCATCGGTGTCTGCAAGCGCACTCGCAATACGGCGCAGCACTTCATCACCGGCGCTGTAGCCTAAGTCGTAGTTCACCGTTGAAAACTGATCGATATCGATGATGATGAGCGACATCGGTTGGCCATAGCGATCCGCCCGCGCGACTTCTTCACGCAAGCGTTCTTGAAACGCGCCGTGGGTGTAGAGCCCGGTCAATGCATCACGCAAGCCAATCTCGGCCGGGGCAACGGTTACGCCGCTGCTGTTGGCTTGCGTTGCATTTGTACGGCCACCGATGAGCGCAGCCTGCAACTGCAATTGCAGCAATACCGTGCCACGCAATTCCCAGGTGTGCTCGTTGAGCGCACGTTGAACCAATTGTTTATGCACGGGCCAATCCGACGATGCAGTCCGCGCATTGTGATCGCGAAAAATTGCGAGACGGCGACTATCGCGAATACGCGGCCGAGGGTCGGCACTCAACGTTGTGACGAGTTCGAGTGCCGCTTGCGTGCCCACCGAGTCGACATCAACGATGAACACCAACGGCGTTTCGATCGATGCAAGCGCAGCGCTGACCGCTGCGACATCGACGCATCCAACGACCTCAACCTCATCAGCTGCCAGTTGCAGCGCTAAGCCGGCCCGCTTATTTTCGTCTAGATCGAGATAGACGACGGTCGGCCGCTCTGCTTTAGAAGAGTTCCCCACGCTTCAACCACTATACCGATTGTTCGATCGTGGAAGGCAGTTTTTCGCGTCTTTCTAAACATTCGTTTAATTTTGTAACCGCTCGACCAACCACAACAATCCGCGACACCCTGCGACAGCCGAGATCGCTGGCATAATGTATCGACGGTAGCGCAACGTACCCGCTACACGCACCATTAACCACAACACTGGCAGCGCCAGCACTACTAAGGATAGTTGGCCAAGTTCAACGCCAACGTTAAACAACAACAGCGGCGTAACTACGTCGCTTGGCGGCAACAGCTCGGCTAATACCGACGCAAAGCCAAGGCCATGAATCAACCCAAAGGCGAAGCTCAAGGCAAAGCGCCAGCGCGAAACCGGCCACACGATATTTTCGATTGCGGTGTAGACGATCGACGCCGCGATCGCTGCTTCGACGATTCGACCTGGCAATGAGATCAGCTGCAGCGATGCAGCAATTAAGGTCAAGCTATGTGCAACCGTAAACGCGGTGACCACGGTGGCGGTATTGCGCAGCGCCCGCAGCGGCGTTTCAGGCGACCACGCCCAACCGCCATTTGCATCGCGTTGACCACGCACGACCACCACCAACAACAACACCAATAAGAAGCACATGTGGTCGGTGCCGCTATAAATGTGATCCATCCCGATGCGAATCCAGCTGGCATAGCGCTCCGGACGCGCTTCACCAAGTGACAGGCTCAGCCGTGGGGCGTCGCCACGTACCACAATATTCATGGCGGTCGTGCCTGGCGATTCGATCCGAACCAACGCGGTGTGCTGCATATCGAGCGCAAAAAACTCATCAAACCCCAACTCAAAAGTCGTAACGCTTGTGCTGCATTGGAGTTGCCATTGAACCTGCACAAACCGTGCGTCACGCGCCGCCGTGACCGACGCCTGCGCCGCAACACAGGGCGCGTTGGCAACCGTGGCGGTCATCCACGTTGTCACGGCTGCAATAACCGCGGTCGCTTGTGCAACCGCGACCGCGGTCGTTGGTTCATTGTCGTCGGGCAACGTCAACGCATCTGCCAAATCGCCTGGGGCAACCCGGGCCTGCACCGCTATGGTCCGGCCTTCAATCTGCAAGTCGAAATATTTCACCGAACTTTGATGTGCCCAAGCCAACCGCGGCACGGCACCTAACGCAAGCAGCAGCACGGTGATCACGCTAGCAATGCGGTACGCGGCCCTACAGGGCTTCGAAGTAGTCATTCAATTCCAACAATACATCGACGTCAACATCAACAAACTGCACCCCAGCGCCGCGCTGTGCACCGACCCATCGCACCACTGCTGGCAATACAAACCGCTCGGCGGTCGTTGGCAACTGCAGTTCGACCCAAATCTGCATACCTACCACGAGTGTTAGATCTACGATGAACGCGCCACCAACCCCGATATCGCGAGTTTCGGAGTCACGCCACGTTGCGTGCGTTGCTGCCGAGACGGGCAAGCCGGTAGGATTCGGCGCGACCCGGACCGCAAGCGTGCGGCCAGCTCGGCTTTTGCCTCGAAAATGCGCTCTTCGCTCATGCGACGATCCCGACACCGTTGTTGCAGCCTACCACGCGGTCCAGCGCCAGGCGGCAGATCAATGCTGGCAAAACTTTAGTCCCTCCCTTTACCCGGTCCGGCCTGCCCTGTAGGTTAACCACGCGTGAAGATTCATCTCATCGGAATCGGCGGCACCGGGATGGGTGCAGTAGCTGGGCTGCTTGCGGCCGCTGGCCACGATGTTCGTGGATCAGATGTCGCGGTCTACCCGCCCATGAGCGAACAGCTCGCCGCGCTTGGCGTCCCCGTTTTCACGCCGTACGCCGCGGAAAACCTCGATTGGCAACCCGATATGGTCGTGGTTGGCAACGTGCATGGCAAAGACCACGTTGAAGTGTTGGCCGCCCAAGCGCGCAACATCGAACTCACGTCGTTCCCGGCAGTGCTTGGTAAGTACTTTTTGGCAGATCGCCATAGCGTCGTGGTTTCGGGCACCCATGGCAAAACCACGACCACGTCGTTACTGGCGCATATCTTAACCGCGGCGGGGCGTGACCCAGGCTTGTTCGTTGGTGGCGTGCCCATTACGTTGGGCGCTGGCTATCACTACGGCAAGGGTCCGGAATTCGTCGTCGAAGGCGATGAGTACGACACGGCATTTTTCGACAAAGGTTCAAAGTTCCTACACTATCGCCCGCAAAGCGTGGTGCTAACGTCGATCGAACTCGATCACGTCGATATTTTTTCATCGTTCGAAGCAGTCAGAGCCGCGTTTGCCAAGTTCATTGCGTTGATTCCGAGCAATGGCTTGTTGGTAGTTGCGAACGACTCGGCCGATGCGGTTGAACTCGCGCAAAAAGCCAACTGCGCAGTCGAGCGCTATGCCGTGATGGAAGGCGACAACGCCGCACCGGAAGGCGTGACGTGGTGGGCAACCAACCTGAGCAATCTCAAGTCCGGCCGCTTGAGCTTCGACGTATTTCGTCGCAGCGGCGCCACGGTCGAGCGGCTCGAACGGTTTGAAACACTATTGCCTGGCCGCCACAACGTCGCTAATTGCGTTGCCGCGATCGCGGTTTGCGTTGGCCGGGGCTTAACCGTTGATCAAATCGTCGACGGCATTTCGAGCTTTGCCGGGGTGCGGCGCAGACAAGAACTGCGTGGCATCGCAGGCGGCGTGGTGGTGTTAGATGACTATGGTCACCATCCAACGGCAGTGCGGGAAACCCTCAAAGCCTTGCGTGGCCGGTTTGCCAATCGGCGGCTATTCGCTGTGTACGATCCACGCTCGGCTACCTCGCGGCGCAAAACCTTCCAGCAAGATTTTGCGACGGCGTTTGCGCATGCTGACGAGGTTGTTGTTGGCAAGTTGTTTGATCCGTCGAAGATTCCAGTCGAAGATCGCTTTGACCCGGAAAAGCTCGCATTGGACCTACATCGCAGTGGCACACCGGCAACCTACCTGCCCGAAGTTGATCAGATCGTAAAACACTTGGCGGAACGCACCGCACCAGGCGATGTGGTGTGTGCTTTGTCGTCGGGCAGTTTCGATGGATTTCACGACCGTTTGCTCGACGCCATTGGCGACGCAATGCGCCCAGGCCGCCGCATCGACATGGTCGAAGTTCGGCAGCTGCTGAGCGATAATCAGCTCACCACCGACGGTGCCAGCGATGCGCAGTTCCCAGTGTTTTTTGTCTTGCGTGATGAAACCGGAGTCATTGGCTGTGTGGCGCTCGAAGTGTTCGGGGATGATGCTGTGTTGCGCGCGTTGGCCGTAGCCTCGAGCCGCCGCGGCGGTGGCTATGGCTGGATGTTGGCCGATCTAGCGGTAAGCCAAGCGCGTTATCGCGGTGTGCGACGCATCTATTTGCTAACCGAAACGGCGAGCGACTTTTTTGCTGCGAAGTTTGGCTTCCGTGCTGTCGATCGCTCGACGATCTCGGCCAAAGTTGCAGGCAGCCAACCTTTTAAAGCCGATGGCAGCACCAGCGCCGTCGCCATGCGCCTCGATCTGTAACCACGCACCTAAAGGAACCAGCCATGAGTAACGGTGCGCAGTTGGACGATTACCTGAGCGCTGCCGACCATGCTGCACGGGCCGCTGCTGCAGTGCTCGAAAATGCTGTGCCAGCGTCGGTCCGCAGCAAGTCAAACCCGCGTGATTTGGTCACCGAGTGGGACGAACATAGCGAACGCGTGATCCGCGCGGCGCTTGCGCAAAGCACCCCCAACATCCGCATCATTGGCGAAGAGCAAGACACCGCCGAAGGCATCGACCTTGACCACGATTGGTACTGGCTGGTCGATCCCATTGACGGCACAGTGAATTT
>JAKQOD010000444.1 GCA_029565465.1 Deltaproteobacteria bacterium | reverse complement strand
GCGATCGCGAAACGCTTCGCCAGCGGGTGGCACAAGTCGACCACCAGCGCTGGGCACAATCCAAGGATTTTGAACTGGATTGATGTCGATCGCTAGCCCCAACGCATGCAGCGACAACGTTGCGGTGCCAGCTACCGTGCGAAAATTAAACGCCGAACAATTGTTGGCGGCCATCGACGCATCGTCGGAGCCGGCAAAGTCATCAACCAAACGCATCTGCGCGATCGGCAGGCCCAACTGCCACAACCGCGCAAATAACGTCAACGTGGGCTGAGCAATCGTGGCTGCTACCACCAACTCGCCCAGCGCACTGTCGTGCTCAAACGTGTGATGGGTAACCCGCAAGTAGCGCAAGGCATCACGCGCAGGACACGCTGGAACCTCGCGCCACGAACAGCCGCGCATCCGTGCAAAGGTGGCGTCGTCGATTGCATGGCTGGTGCCGCTGAAGGCAGCAGGGGCACCACCGTGTGGTAACAATGCGCTCATGGCGCAGGCGTGAGCGGCGCTGCAGGTGCGGGTGACGGACGCGCAGGCGCTGGCGCTGGCGCACGCATTGGCACACCGCTGCCTGCAGCTGGCGCGGGTGCCGCGGCTGGCACATTGGGCGTCGGTGCAACCACCGCGGGGCCACGCGCCAAAATGGCGGAACGCCGCGACGCTTGCATGGTCCATGGCGACTGCGGATGTTTGGTTGCAAAACGATCGTATTCGGTGCGCGCACGACCGGCCTGCCCCTGCGCATCAAGCGCAGCCGCGTAAAAATAGCGCGCATCTTCGAGCTCAACGTCGCCTGCGAGCGCCTGTTCAAGTGCCGCCACCGCCGCTTCCGGTTGATTAAGTTTGAGTTGCGCGACCCCAAGGTAGTAGCGCATCGCAGCTGCACGTTGGCCTTTGTTTTCGATGACCAACGCAGCGGAAAGGTTCGTTACCACGTCGGCAAACTTGCCATTACGAAACGCACTAAGTCCAGCGCGATACTCATCGTCAACCAACTCGGCCCGGGTCCGCTGCTCGAGTTCAGCAAACACCGCGCGTTCAGTCTTGCTTAGCTTGGTCGCAGGCATCGCGGCAAGGGCGGAGAGCCCGGCGCGCCGTTTGCCCGTGGTGAGCAACGCGTAAATGTCCCACACCGCGTTATCGGCGGTGCGGCGCTCTTGTAGTTGGCTTTCCGCACTGACCGCCCGCGCCACAGCGGCATCGCGTTCATGTTGGGCAGTAATACGCTCGGCAACTAACCCGGCTGTGCGCACGCGGTACAGCAACAAAAAACCAGCACCGATGGTCAGGGTGAAGATCAAATACGCAACAAATGAATTCAGGTTGAGCCAACGCGTGCGCTTGCGGTTGCTGGCGACTTGGTTCGCCAAGGAATCGGCTAGCTGCACCATCGCTTGTTGGGTCTTGCGACCAACGGTTGCGTTGTCATCAAGCTTGCGCCGCAACGCATCAAGCATCGCCCATAGTGTTTCAGCACTATTGGCAGGCGCGCCTGGTTCTTGGTTGCTCGGTGGCTCGGTTGCCATGGCCCTGGTTGTTTCAAGGATCGGCAAAGAGATCAAGGTTGCAGGCCGCTAACGCGTTTTTTTCTAATAATGTCATAGGCTTAAAATCAACGCAGAATTAGCAGGCGCAACCCTTGAGACATTTAGGCGCAACTGCTACATTTCCCCCGCTCATGCCCTACCCGGTGCGTGGAAAGTCAATTCATGACGCTGCTTTACGACTGGCTGAAGAAAGCCGCCAAAGCCCAAGGCAATAAAAAAGCCGTGGTGTACCGCGACAACTATTTGTCGTGGCGCGGACTACTCGATCGCGTTGATCGCCGAGTGTCCGAGTTCAAAACGATGGGAATCAAAGAAGGTGCGTGGGTCGGGCTGATGCTCGGCAACGTGCCTGATTTCGTGATCCTCGCGCTCGCGTTGTCGAAGCTTGATGCGGCCATCGTGCCTATCGATCCAACGACGGGTGGCCGTGAACTTGAGCTGATTCTGTCAGCTGCACCGTTGCGTGCACTTGTGACCCGGCCACGTGGTAGCGAAGGCGCCATTGCGGCTAACGGCACCACCAACCCGCCGATTCCAAGCACGTTGCCGCGGTCTCGTTCGGTACGGCCAACTGGTAGTGGCATCGCGGCGGGTGGTGCGATCGCAGCCGCTGCTGCAGCTGCCGCTGCGGCCCTGCCTGTGGTGCCCAATCCCGATGGCGCTGAAGTACGGCGCCGGTTGCAAGGCACGCTGTTGACCTGTTCGGTCTACAAGCGCCCGCCGCCAGACAAAGATATCTCGCCGATTGCCGTGCTGTTCACCTCGGACTCGCTCGGCGATCCCAAAGGCGTGCTGCGCACTGACAAAAACACCATCGCCGCGGTCGATCTTGCAATCGCAGCGCTGGGGCTCACCGACAAAAGCAAAGTGCTGGTTTCGGTCCCGCTGTTCCATGCGTACGGTTGGGATTTGGGGTTGCTGCCAACGCTCAAGCTGGGCGCGACGATGTTTCTTGAAGAAGAAATGTCGGCACGTCGAGTTGGCAAGCTGATCCGTGATCACGAAATTGACGTGTTTCCTGGCACGCCTACCCTGTACGCTGAATTGGCGAAATTACCGACGGCCAAAAAGCTCGATCTGAAAAGTCCGATGTATTTGGCCGCAGGTTCGCGCTTGGATCCTGCCGTTGCCGACAGCTTTTCCGAACAATACGGCATTCGAATTCAGTCGTGTTACCACTCGACCGAAGCCGCGACGATTGCACTCGAAGAAACCGGCAAATTCCCAACCACGGTTGGCAAGGTGCTCGAAGGTGTCGATGTCAAAATTACGTCGTCGGACGGCAAGTCGCTGGCTGGCAAAGCCGGCGGCGAAACCAAAGAAGGATTGATTTGGGTGAAAAGCAAAACGCTTTCGCCAAAATCGATCGGCCCATACGATAAAGAAGAGCCAACCACGCCGCGCAGTTCAGGCATGGTTGGCATCGGCGCTACCGACAAACAAGGCTGGCTACGCACCGGCGATCTTGGCAAATTTGACAAGAGCGGCCGGCTCCAGCTAACGGGGCGTGAAGACGACGTGGTGAAGATCGATGGTAAACGCGTTGCGCTCGGCGAAGTCGAAGGCTGCCTGGAAGCGTTTCCCAAGATCAAAGCTGCACAAGCAACCGTGGTTACCGATCCGATTACGGGTTCGGTTGTGGTTGCACGCGTAGTGATGAAATCCAAAAGCACGGCTGAAGAAATCATCGACCACTGCGCGCGTAATCTGGCACCGTACAAAGTGCCACGGCGGATCGAGTTTTGCGACGCTATCTGATCGCCGCGCTGCTGGTTGCGGGCATCACGACAACGGCGCCAGGTTGCACCGACCC
>JAKQOD010000414.1 GCA_029565465.1 Deltaproteobacteria bacterium | reverse complement strand
CCGATTGGACGATGTTGCGCACTGGCGCCACGACCAAACTCAATCAAGGCTGGAGCTTTCCCGGTGGTGCGTACATCGCTGGGCTCGATGGCTCGCTCAAGATCGTCGGCGATACGGTGACGCAACTGCCCGAGCTGCGGCTGATGATGGCGGTGAGCGGTACGTCGGCTCAAAACGCTTTTTTCGTTTCGAAAGACGGCAAGATCGTGCACTACAACGGGCAGGCCGCGACGGTCATGGATTCGCCGCCAGCTTCGACGCTGCGGGCGGTCTATGCGGCATCGCCAACGTTTGTGGTGGCCGGCGGACGCAACGATATGGCGGGTGTCATGATGCGCTACGATGGCGCTGCATGGTCCACGATGGCGCTGCCCAACGGCACCGATTGGATCTACGCGCTCGCTGGCAACGGCGCCAATGATATTTGGGCGGCAACCCGCACCGGTCGGGTCTTGCACTTCAATGGCACGACATGGACGGTGCATTCAAACGTTGGCTTGCGAGTGCGGCAAATGATGTTCGATGCACAAGGCCAACTTTGGCTCGCCTGCGCTTCGGGTGAATTGTTGCGCTTGAAAAACAACGTATTTGTCGACGCAACGCCGCCTAATCCAGTGCGCGCAAGTTTGGCGTTTGACGGCACCAACTTGTTTGCGGTGCAAGGCGACGTTGGTTTTTGGTGGGACGGGCAAGCGTGGAATCAAATGATCGCGCAATTGCCATTCGTGTCGCGCAGTACCGCCAGTGGTAACGGCATGGTGCTGGTGACCGGGCCGGGTGGCAAAGTCGCCAAGCTCAACGACTACTTTTGGCACCGGGTGCCACGCCCGCCAGTGTTTCTCATCGATGCCGCGTGGGTTGCGCCAACCGGCGAAGTGTTTGCCGGTGGCTACGAAGGCAAATTGCAAAACTATCGCAATGGCACGTGGACAACGTTTGCCACTGGGCAAGCCGATCAACGCTTCGAATCGCTGTGGGGCACCTCGGCAACCAATGTCTACGCGGTATCGCGCGCCGATGCTGGCGGCCGCGTGTACCACTGGGACGGTCTGACGTGGACTGAAATATTGTATGCGCCGCCGACTCAATTCAAGATCGTTACCGGCATCGACGCGCAGCATGTGTACGTCGGTGGGACCGATGGCTTGGTGCGTTGGTGGAACGGCAACGCTTGGACGAACCTTGATCCTGGTTTGGTAACCCGGGTCTACGCGATTGATGCGCGTGCGCCCGATGACATTTACGTTGCAGGCTTCAACCTGCTGCGCCACTTCGATGGCACTAGCTGGACCAGCTTTGTGCCACCTGGCACGGCGGGGGCGTTTCGATCGCTAGCCGTTGTGGCGCCCAACGACATTTGGTTACTCGGGCGCCTGAGCGACCGCACGTTTCGGCAGCATTTCGACGGCACCACGTGGTCGCCGCTCGAAACCGTGGACGGCGTCTATCGGCGCACCGTTGCCTTTGGCGCTGGCCAAATTTTGGCAGTCCGGCGTTATGGTGGCGCGGCTGTGTTCACCAATGGCGCGTGGTCCGAGCTGCGGATGCCGCTCAACGAAGCGATGTCCGAGATTTTTGACGTGGTGCAAGTTGGTAGCCACGCGTGGATGCTGGCTAGTGGTTTTGAGGCATCGGTCTTACGCCTCCGGTAATGATCACCCCCCGCTTGCCGCCGTGCGGCGCATGTGTTTCTCTCTGCTGCTCATGGGCGACGCCTATACTCCCGGTTTGACGGTGACGCGGAACGCAGTGGTGCGCAAGTCGCGCCGCTTGCCGCTGTCGGGACAAGTCAAAGTAGAGGTTGGGGCGATGGTTACCGCAGCTGATGTGGTGGCCCGCACCGAGCTGCCGGGCCGGGTGCATTTGCACAATGTAGCGAACCTAATCGGCGTATTACCTGACGAGCTGGCCAGCAAGTTGACCGTGCAGATTGGCGATCAAGTCAAAGCCAAGCAAGTCGTGGCGGCGAATCGGGCGTTTTTCGGCCTCGTCAACTCACGCTTCGAGGCCCCCATTACGGGCACGCTCGAATCAGCATCGGCGATGACCGGCGTTGTGGTGTTTCGCGAACCGCCCGTTCCAGTCGAAGTGCGAGCGTACGTCGACGGCAAAGTTGTCGAAGTGATCGACGGTGAAGGAGTGGTGGTCGAAACCCGCGGTGCATTGGTGCAAGGGATTTTTGGTTTGGCTGGTGAGCGGCAAGGGCCGATCGTCATCGGCGTTCAGAAACCCGATCAGCACCTCGATGCCAAGGATTTCACCGAGGCGCACCGTGGCAAAGTTGTGGTCGGTGGGGCACGGCTGACGTTGGCAGGATTTCGGCGTGCAATCGAGCTTGGCGTTACCGCGGTCGTGTGCGGAGGCTTTGCGTATCAAGACGTGAAAGAGATTCTCGGCTATGACGTCGGGGTGGCGGTCACGGGCTCCGAAGAGCTGGCCACGACGTTGGTGGTCACCGAAGGTTTTGGCGACATCGCCATGGCCAAGGCCACCTTTGAACTACTCAAATCGTTGGCGGGTGAAACGGCGTCGGTGAACGGCGCTACCCAGATTCGCGCTGGCGTGATTCGGCCCGAAGTGTTGGTGCCGCGTTTGGGCAAGCACGATGTTGTGGCCGACGACGATGCGCCACCGCCAGGCCTGGATGTGGGTGCGCCCGTGCGCGGCATTCGCGCGCCGTACTTTGGTCGGATTGGCAAAATCGTGCGCTTGCCCGTCGCGCTGGCGACCATGCCGTCGGAAACCAAAGTCCGCGTCGTCGAAGTGGATTTCAACGGTGAAAAAGTAATCGTGCCACGCGCCAATGTTGAGGTAATCGAGCGATGACCAAGCCGCTACAGAAGCGAAGGATGTGGGCGCGTCGCTGCGTTGCGTTTTGGTGCGTGCTGTTGGGCTGGTTGCTTGCTGCGCCGCGCCTGGTTGTTGCGCAATCCGAAAGCGAGCAGCCACCAGTTACCAAGACCGCATGGGACCTGCACATCGAGTCGC
Source organism: Deltaproteobacteria bacterium (assembly GCA_029565465.1). GTDB lineage: Bacteria > Myxococcota_A > Polyangia > Haliangiales > Haliangiaceae > JABFXX01. The sequence goes on along the minus strand of JAKQOD010000414.1, from coordinate 39 downwards.
CTGCCAACGATGATGGCCGCCAGCTCGCAATCCAGTGGA
>JAKQOD010000428.1 GCA_029565465.1 Deltaproteobacteria bacterium | reverse complement strand
GCCCTGCATCAGACGATGGGCATGCCGCTCGCGGTAAATGCTGGATCCTGGATGTATTTTTATGCGTTGTCGCAGCTCTTCACCTTGCCGATGGTTGCCGGCCAACATGCCCGCGTGATGCAACGCGCCGTGCAAGTGATGATGCGTTGTCACCAAGGCCAAGCATTGGATCTGGCAATTCGCGTTGCCGACGTTGAGCCGAGCCACGTCGCAGCGGTAACCGAAGCCACCACTCGTGGCAAAACCGGCGCGTTGATGGGCTTTGCCGGTTTCCTTGGCGCAGCCACCGCAGGCGCTGACGCAGCGACGTGTGAAGCGTGGGCGACGTTCGGCGAAAACCTCGGGGTCGGCCTGCAAATGCTCGACGATGTGGGCAGCATTGTGGCACCAGACCGCAGTGCTAAAGGATTCGAAGATATCAGCCAAGGCCGCGCGACGTGGCCGTGGGCCTGGTACGCAAGCCGTGGCGACGACGTCTCGGTGCGCCGCTTGATGCAACGCACGGCAACCTCGTCCGCAGACGAACACCGCGCAATCATGGAAACGTTGGCACTCGCTGTTGGCGAGTATGGTCGCGAATGCGCCCACACCCACCTCGCACAAACCATCGCGCACCTGGAACCATTCGCAAACGCCGCCACGCTCGAAGCGTTGCGCACCGAAATTGCACGCTTGGAGGCTAGTTATGGATAAGCACGCAGAACCCAAGAACCTTCACGCTGCCGTTGTTGGCAGTGGCTTTGGTGGCTTAGCGGCTGCCATCCGCCTCGCCACTGCTGGCACGAAAGTTACCGTCTACGAAACCCGCGACAAGCCCGGTGGGCGCGCCTACGTGTATCAAGACGGTGCGTACACCTTTGATGCCGGCCCGACGGTGATCACGGCGCCACACTGCATCGAAGAGCTGTTCACCGAAGCTGGCCGCAAGCTAGCTGACTATGTCGAGCTACTACCGGTAGCGCCGTTTTATCGGTTGATCTGGCCCGACTGGGCCGACCCGAGCAAGCCCGCCGACGTGTTCGATTACGATGGGAATGGCGACACCATGTTGCGCCAGATCGGCGAACGCTCAGCCGCCGATGCCGAAGGCTATCAACGCTTCGTCGAGTACTCGCGCAAGGTTTTTAATGCAGGCTACACCGGCTTGGCCAGCCAACCGTTTTTGCGATTCTGGGACATGGTGAAAGTCGCTCCGCAATTGGGCGGCCTGCGCGCCGACCGCTCGGTATACACCACGGTTGCCAAATACATCAAAGACGACCATGTACGGCAAGCGTTATCATTTCACTCGTTGCTCGTCGGTGGCAATCCGTTCGAAACCTCGTCGATCTACACGTTGATTCACTACTTGGAACGCAACTGGGGCGTGTATTTCCCCAAAGGCGGGACCGGCGCGCTGGTCGCCGCGATGGTGAAACTGTTGACCGAGCTCGGTGGCGAATTGCGCTTGGATGCACCCGTCGACACGATTACCATTGTCGACGGCAAGCATCGGGTGACCAGCCTGGGTACCAGCACCGACTACGATATGGTGGTGTCGAATTCCGACATGCACCACACCTATGCACAGCTATATCGCGACGAGCCGCGCGCCAAGAAAATGGCCCGCAAGCTCGAAAAGATGGACTGGTCGATGTCGCTCTTCGTGCTGTATTTCGGCACTGACCGAACCTACGCCGACGACGTCGTGCACCACTCTGTCATCTTTGGCCCGCGCTACCGCGAATTGCTCACCGAAATCTTCCACGGCGACAAACTTGCCGACGACTTCAGCTTGTACTTGCATGCGCCGCACGTGACGGATCCGAGCTTGGCACCGCCAGGCGGCGGCTCGTTTTATGTGCTGTCGCCAGTGCCGCACTTGGGCAACGCCGACCTCGATTGGGACGCCATCGGGCCAGCATATGCAGAAAAGATTTTGGCATCGCTCGAATTCTTGATGCCCGATCTGCGCAAGCACGTCGTCACCAAACGCTGGATCACGCCACGCACATTCGCTACCGACTTGGTCTCGCATCATGGCTCAGCGTTTTCGGTTGCGCCGAAGCTCACGCAAAGCGCGTATTTCCGCCCGCATAATAAAGACCCACGCATTCCCGGCTTGTACCTGGTTGGTGCCGGCACCCATCCCGGCGCTGGCGTACCGGGCGTCATCAATGGCGCCAAAGCGACGATGCGTTGCATCGCCGAAGATTTTGGCTTGGTCATGCCGGCCGACCCCGCCCCTGCCCCGCCCGCGTTTGTGATACCTGGCGTCGGCGCCACCGCGGGTGCCTAACAAGATGTCGACGGCGCTGGCCACCACCGTTTCAGATGCCCATGTCACGATGGCGCAAAACTCAAAGAGTTTTGCACTGGCAGCACGCGTGTTTACACCGGCAACCCGCGACGCGGCGGCTGTGGTGTACGCGTATTGCCGTTACGTCGATGACGCTATCGATTCCGTGACGGGGCCAGCACAACAGGTTGCCCTCGCCGGGCTGCGCACCGAACTTGCACAGGTTTACGCTGGCAACGCCGATGCACGGCTTGCGCCGCTAGCCCAGGTGGTGCAGACCTATAATATCCCGGTGCACTACTTCAGCGAACTGTTGCGCGGCATGCAGCTTGATACCGACGGCCAACGCTACCGCACGACCGCCGACTTGGTCGACTATTGTTACTGCGTCGCCTCGGTGGTGGGCTTGATCATGTGCCACATCATGGGCGTTCGCCGCACCACCGTCGTGGCTGAGCAGCTTACGCTGGCACGTGCGGCGCATCTCGGCATCGCCATGCAACTGACCAACATTTGTCGCGACGTGCTCGAAGACCACCAACGCAGCCGCTGTTATTTGCCCGACGATTTGCTGCTAGCCCACAACGTCGACGCGCAGCGCATGCACGCCACCGCCGCGCTACAACCAGCGGATGCCCAGCAGCTTCGCCCGGTTGTCGCAGCGCTGTTGCAGCTCGCCGATCGTTACTATCGCTCGGGCCAACGCGGCACGCTGGCGTTGCCGCTGCGCTCAGCGTTCGCGGTGCGCGCGGCGCGCCGCATCTACGCCGCGATTGGCACCCAGCTGGCCGCTATGCACTACGATGTGTTGGCCGGACGCGCGGTCGTCAGCAAAGCGCGCAAACTTGGCCATGTTGCTATCGCTGCCATGCAAACCGCTGCAGAGTTGCCACAACGTTTTTGGTATTGGATCAGGCGCCAAGGTTTTGCTGCGCCAACCCAACAATTGGAGGCCGCGAATGTCACCCAACCTAAATAATCAAGTCGCTACGCCAGTCACACCGGCGCTTGGCCCGTTTGGCATGTTCGCTGAGTATGTTGGCCGGATTCGCGAGTTCACGCGGACGGACTGGCTGGTGTACGTCGCGTGGATCGGCATGATGATGGGCTTGGTCGGTTCGACCTTGACGTTTCTGCTTGCGGGTCGCGCTCACGGGGTCGCCTTTCCAACCGAGGCCTGGCTGATTCCGATCGGCGCTGGCATCTTTGCAACATCGATTGCGATCGACACCATTGGCCACCGCACCATTTACAAAGCAGCGCTGGCAGGAGGCGAAG
>JAKQOD010000419.1 GCA_029565465.1 Deltaproteobacteria bacterium | reverse complement strand
TGCTGGTGGCAGTGCGTATTCCATCGCGACCACGCTGCGCGGTGGCTCGCACGGCGGCCGCGATCCGCAATGTGCCGCTGGGGCTACGTCGTTCGGCGGGGCAGGCGGTGGCGCACTACTATTGTACGCCCGCACCAGCATCGTGTTGCTAGGCACGATTTCGGCCAACGGCGCAGGCGGCATTGCCGGCAATCAATGCACGCCAAGCTTGTACGGCGAAGGTGGCGGCGGTGGTGGTTCAGGCGGCGCAATTGTGTTGCAGTCACCGCTGATCGAGGCTTGTGATGGCAGCGTGCGCGGGGTGCTCCTAGCCACCGGCGGTGGCGGCGGCGGTGGTGGGCCCGGTCTAACGGGGCTCGGTGAACTTCCAGGCCGTGACGGCGGTGCTGGCATGGCAACCGGTGGCAGCGGTGGCAACGGCGCCATCTATGCTGGTAAAGGCGGCAATGGTGGCGGTGGCTCACTAGGTGCGTCGTCGCCAGGCGACGGCGCTGCGGGGGTGCAATACAGCAGTGGCAACATGGGCTATGGCGGACATGGGGGCGGCGGTGGCGCGGCTGGCTATATTGAGTTGCGCACGCGTTCCACACCATCGCCGCGTTCGGCGCCGCTAGCGACGATCGTGACTGACGGGCCATGATCCGCATCGTCGCGATCGCCGATACCCATCTATTCACCAACGATCTGGTCGTCCCCGACGGCGATGTGTTGGTGCATGCTGGCGATATGTGTCGTGGTGGCACCACCGATGAATTGCTGCACGCTGCGCAGTGGCTCGAAGGCATGCCCCATCGTCACAAAGTCATTATTGCTGGCAATCACGACTGGTGCTTTGTTGACGCTGTTCACGATGCGCGCGCCATCGTTGGTGCCATGCACTATCTGCAAGACAGCGAGGTGACCATCGACGGCTTGCGTTTCTACGGGGCGCCGTGGCAACCCGAATACGGCGGCTGGGCGTTTAACCTGCCACGCGGACCGCAGCTCGCTGCCAAGTGGCAAATGATTCCGCGCGGCATTGATGTGCTGATTACACATGGCCCACCAGCGGGCATTGGTGATTCGTCGCCAGTCGGCGGTCGCGCGGGTTGTGTCGATTTGCGTGAGCGCATTGCCGCAGTGCAGCCACGGTTGCATTTGTTCGGTCACATTCATCAAGACGGTGGTGTGTGGACCGAAGGTGCCACCACGTTTGCGAATGTGACAACGTGGGAATGTGAGCGCGGCGCAACCGTAATCGACATCGACGGCGCTGGCGTGCGACCTGTGGTGGTACCACCGCACGGCCGCCGCGATGAAGCATGGTAGGCGCGGCTACGCCTCCGCTCGCGGTACTGGCGGCATGAGTTTTGGCGTGCCCACATCAGGTGGTGCATGCACTGCGATCTTATAGCTCCCGATCTGAATCTCATCGCCTTGGTGCAACGTTGCGCCGCCGAAGATGCGAATGCCATTAAGTGCCGTCACGCCGGCGCCCAGGTCAACGATGCGTGGCGGTTGATCTGCAAAGCCATAAATCGCAGCTGCGATATCGGGAATGTCGTCGACGGGTAGCGACAACGTGGCGCTTTTGGTCGCGTTGCCAATGCTGACAGTGCTTTGGAAAAATTGGTACTGGTCGATCGCATGCGGCAGCGCTACGTTGAGCGCCAGCCACGGCAATCGCGGATTGGGTACCGCCGTGCCCGCTAAATGCGCAACAGCCGCAGCGTTGGCAAATAGCATGAGTGCAGCTTGCAACTCGTGTGGATCGAACCAGATGCCATGCACGCTGCAGTCATCAAGCAACACATGGAGCAGGCTGCATGGTCGCATTTTTCGACGACAAAGCGGACAGTGCAGCGGTGACTCAACTCGCGGAAACATCGGCGGTCGCTCGAACGGCGCGATGCCGGGCGCCAACATGTCGTTCGCCATATTGAGGAACGCCGCGTGGCTCACGATGCGGCCGCCGCAGGTGCCACAGCCCACGCCGTGCGCGATGGCTTGCGTAGGATGCCCGCAACGTGGGCATTGTTGAGCGACGGTACGGTACATGGTGCAAGGCTATCATGAGGATCGACAGCAGGTTGGGCTCAAGTGTGCAGCGTCACGAATGCGCGCGGCCGCGCCGACAATGCACGCCGCGTAGCGACGCTTATGCCAAATCAAAGAGCAGCACTTCGCCGCCGCCGTCGACGCCAACGATGTCGATGCGCTCACCTTCGATGGCGAGGCCGTCGCCAGCAGAACGAACTGCACCGTTGATCTGCACGCCGCCGCTGGCGACGTGCAGCCAGACGCCACGCTTGGCGGCGGCCTGGTGTGATGCCTGTTGCCCAGCGCCAAACCGCCCGATGTATAACGACGCATCTTGATTGATCGCCACTGAGCCGTCGCGGCCATCGGCCGATGCAACTAACTGCAAGCGGCCACCGAGTTGCGCATCGGTAAATGCAGTTTGGGCATAACCAGGTGTAAGCGCGCGGGCCGAGGGCATCAGCCAGATTTGCAAAAAGTGCACGCTTGCGGTTTTGGACGCATTGTTTTCGCTGTGTTGCACGCCGGTGCCGGCACTCATGCGCTGCAATTCGCCACGGCGAATCACCGAGCCGTTGCCCATGGAGTCTTTGTGCGCGAGCTCGCCGTCGAGGACCCACGATAGAATTTCCATGTCGCGGTGACCGTGGGTTGCAAAGCCGCCACCTGGGGCGACGCGGTCATCGTTGATGACACGCAGGCTGCGATAGCCCATGTGGTTAGGGTCGTAATATTCGCCAAAGCTGAACGAATGGCGGCTCGATAGCCAACCAAAATCAGCGAGGCCCCGTTCTGCTGCTGGACGTAGAGTTTGCATAGGCCACACAGTGGGGCCGCCTGGGCCCGAGCGGAAGGGCAAATAACGCAACGGACTGTTGCGCGGTTGGCAAGCTGCTGTTGACAGCCGAGGCTGGTTCGTCGTCGTATGGCCCATGGCCGAGCGACCCAAGTTTCCACCGCAAGTACCGTTCATTATTGGGAACGAAGCCTGCGAACGCTTCAGCTTTTATGGGATGCGGAATATTCTGCAGCCCTTTTTGGCTGCGAGTTTGCTCGCATACTTGCCACTCGCTGAGCGCGAAGGCGCGGCGAAGGATGTTTTTCACATCTTCGTGATGGGCGTGTACTTTTTCCCGCTGCTCGGCGGCTTCATTGCCGATCGGATTTTAGGGAAATACCGGACGATTTTTGCGCTTTCATTAGTCTATTGCGTGGGCCACGGCCTGTTGGCAGCGTTTGAAAGCAACGAGCAAGGCTTCTATGCAGGCCTCTTTTTGATTGCGCTCGGATCCGGCGGCATCAAGCCGCTGGTGTCGTCGTTTGTTGGCGACCAGTTTGATCGCAGCAATAAGTCATTGGCTAAAGTGGTCTATGAGTATTTCTACTGGAGTATCAACCTCGGTTCGTTCTTCGCTTCGCTGATCATGCCCAAGTTGCTCAAAGGCCAAGGCGCTTCTATTGCTTTCGCGGTGCCGGGTGTTTTGATGTTCATCGCAACGGTGATCTTTGTGGCAGGTCGTAAACGTTACGTATTGGTGCCGCCGCCTGAGCGAAATCCCGACAGCTTTCTCAATGTGATTCGAACTGCATTGCTTGCCGAACCAACGCAAGGCGATGCCCAGCGCGTGGCCGTGGGGCGTGGCGTGGCGGTCACAGGTGTTTTGGTTGCGTGCGCTGCGATCGTTTTTAAAATCGGCGGCGATTGGGTGCCCGCGATTTGTCTTGGCTTGGTTGCAGTTTTGGTCGGCGTCGGTGGTGGCGCTTCGATCGCGCTGCGCAACGCGCTTGGAAAACACTCACAAGAAGCGATCGACGGTGTGCGTTCGGTTTTGCGCATTCTTGTACTGTTTGCGTTCGTCACACCGTTTTGGTCGCTGTTTGATCAGAAGGCAACAACGTGGGTGATTCAAGCGAAAGCGATGTCCAAGCCATCGTGGTTTGAGCCGGCCATGATGCAAGCGCTCAATCCTGCGCTCGTGATGATCTTGATTCCGTTCAACACCCTCGTGCTCTATCCCGCGCTGGCGCGTCGCGGCATTGTGCTGTCGTCACTTCGCAAGATGGCGCTGGGGATTCTGTTCGCGAGTTTCGCGTGGATTGCCAGCGGCGCGATGCAGGTCGCGATGGACCAAGGCGCCGAGTTGTCGATTGTTTGGCAATTGTTGCCTTACGCGCTGCTCACCTTCGGCGAAGTGCTGGTGTCCACCGTTGGGCTGGAATTCGCATACAGCCAAGCGCCGCCGTCGATGAAGGGCGTCATCATGAGTTTCTGGAGTCTTGCCAATACCGTTGGCAATCTCTGGGTCTTGCTCTCGGACGCAGCCGTGCGCAACAAAACCGTCACTGCGGAGATCGCAGGCACAGGCCTTTCGAATACCGCGTTTCTGATGTTCTTCTTCGCAGCGTTTGCTGCGGTGGCCGCCTTCGCTTTTTCGCGGTATGCGCGGGGCTACAAGATGGTCGACAACTATCGCTCGGCGACCGGATCCTGACAACGATGTCGCGTTTTGGCGATTTTGGCCAAACGCGATCTGGGCTTAGAAGCTGTAGCCAATATTGAGATTGAGCAGCAGTCCAACCTTGGATTCGCTGCTCGATGAGCTCGACGAACTGGCGCTGGCCGTTTGGAGCTGTGGGCCAATTTGGCCTTCCAGCGTTAGCCCAAACGACGAGATCCATTTGCCGCCGACAAACGCCCCCATGGCGAGACCGGCCCCTTTGACATCAATGTTGTCCCCGCTGACATGAACGTAGTCCACCTCGCCGCCGATCTGCAGACCTGTGCGAAACGAGCCCAGCACGTAGTAGCGCGCACTGGCGCCAACCTCGGCCACCGTCGCGGATAGGACGTTGTCTGTGATTTTGCCGCCACCAAGCACAAGCGCAATACCAAGTTTAGGAATCACGCGGTACTCGCCGGTTAGTTCCACCACTGGCAGCGACAGGTGCGCTGGCGAGATGGTTAATGAGACCCGTGGCCCGGCATCCGACGGGACAATCGTTGGCTGCGGCTGCGGCTGCGGTGCGACCGGCATTGCGGCCATTGGTGCGGCTGCAGCGGGGGTGTCACCTGGAGGTGCGTCAGCGGTTTGAGCAACTGCGAAAGAGGGCCAAAGGAGAAGCGAAGCGAAGGTTAGTTTTGCTTTCATGCTCGGAGGCAAAGCAAGTCGTGTGCCGCAGGCACACTGTGAACCTGGGTTCACTGGCTAACGCGAAAGCGCGTGGTGGCACTGTGAATTCGACTCATCGCGCTGTGGGGCCAAACGCGTCAACCAGCCTTCACGTTGCCTGTTGCGTGCTCGGCTAACGAGGCATGAACCGGGCCATCATTGGCCCAAGTTGGGTGGTAATTGCTTCGAGTTGGGGATTGGTCACCGTCAACGTAATGCGAATGCCATCGTTGGTTTTGTTTGCGGTGACGCCTCGCACGACATCTTTGAATGCGCTCATGTTGGCCGGAATCTCGTCGAGATGTGACTTCATATCGCCAACGCCTTTGAGCAATTTGCTGCTATCGGCAGCATCTTTGAGCTGCACCGTGCCGTCGATCGTGAGGCCGTCGGTCATGCGAAAGGTGACAAAGAAGTCACCAACTTTGCCAGCGACCGGCGTGTTGGCTGCGTTGCCAGCAACCCAAAAATTGGCGCGGCGATCGAGTTTGGTGATCATCGCTTGCGGGTTGGTATCGTTGAGCGCGGACGCTTGTGCCAAGCCTGCAACTTCACTTTCCAAGACCTCGCGTGGCGCGGCGGTGACGGAGTTAGCCGCCAAACTAGCAACGCTGTTGCCACCATAGATGCCACCATCAACCGCAATGAAGGGCGCCGTGGATTTGACGTGCATCGATTCAGTCGTAATTGCAACGTAGTTGCCGTCGGGGGATGCATCGAAAGCAAGCTGGGCATCGGTCGCGCATTTGCTGAGGTTCGCAATGCTTGCCCCCTTGATGTACATACGCATCGTCATCCCAGTGCTACCAAAGCTCATGCTGCCGACAACTTGCATGCTGTCGACGGTAGTCGCAATGCAGGCATTGTAAGCAGCCATCTTGGGCTCTTGCACCTGTTGCGAAAGTTTCGCCAACGGCGACTCCGCCAACCATTTTTGCATTTTGAACATGTTGCCGCCAAACAGCGCTTGGCTGCCGGCCGGCAAATGCTTGAGCAAATCGGTTTCAGCTGGTGATAGCGCCCCCGATGCCACGGCTCGTGGCGCACTGGCGGTTTCTTTTTTGCAACCGCTCACGAGCGCTGCGCCCAGCGCTGCTGCCACAAACACGTTCGATGATTTCATCGCGCGGGCGTACCAACTCGCGCTGGGCAACGCAACTCGATTTGGGGATTACAGGGAACCGACCCAAATGCGCGCGTTGCTTTCCGAACAATTGTCAGGCCAACCGCCACCGCCGAGGAATACCAAGGCGGTTTTGCCATCGGCCAGCACGGTTGCCTTGAGTGCGCTGCTTTTAAAAGGTAGTGGCGAGGACGTCGTTGCTGGCTTGTCATCATCGTGGGTCGTGCAGCCCAAGCCTTCTGGCAAGCTGACCGTCACCGTCTTGCCGTTGACCGTGATGTCGGCGGTGTCAACCGCATCGTCACCGGTTGGGATATTGCTTAGCTGCGCGGCGGCAGGCGTTTGCACGGCCCAGCCTTTGAGCTGCGTTGCGGCTTTGCCGATGTTCGCAGTTACCGCCGGGGAAACTACGATCGCGTCTTCGTTGGCTGGTTCGACGATGACATGGTTGGCTGCGCCTTTATGGGTGGCTACGTCAATGATCACCACGTCAAGGCCTGTGAAGCCACGGCCGAGGTCTTCGGGCCGATACGCAACGGCAACTTGTTTGCCGTCAGGGCTGGTGGCAACTTGGCTGCAGATTTCGGTTTGATGTGCGGTGCTGATGCACGACGCCAACCACGTTGCGATGTCGCCACTGGCGCCGGTTGGCGTCGTCGACGAAGCGGATTTACCGCCGCAAGCTGCGAGGAGAACGAATGCGAGACTGGAAGCTATCTTCATGCGCGAAGTCTTCCACAGCAAGTACACGACTGCAAGGCGAAGTGTTTATGGCACTGCGATCGCAAAAATACTGACAAACGTCGGTTTGCCAGCAACGGCAAGCGGCGCAGCGGTTGGGCTCAAGCCACCATCACTACCAACCGCAAATACCGAAATCGTCTTGCTCGCTTGGTTGCCAACGATCAACCACTGGCCGGTCGCGTCGACGGCTAGCGCCCGCGGCGTGGCTCCTCCGGTGGCGGTATGGCCTAGCGCCGTGAGCGCGCCGGAGGCCGGTGCGATCGCAAAGCGCGATATACTGTCGTGGCCACGATTACTCGTGAATAACCATTTGCCGTCGGGCGTTGCAGCGATGCCAGCTCCCGTGTTGTTGCCTGTGAAGCCGGCCGGCAGCGTCGAGAGTGACGCTCCTGAGGTCAAGGCGCCTGTGCTGCCGTCGATGCTGTAGCTGGTCACCGTGCTGTTGTGTTCGTTGACGACGAAGGCAAACTTGCCGTCGCCGCGAAACGCTAGATGCCGCGGGCCAGCGCCACTTGCGGATGCAACGCTGGCAGGTGCAGGCGCGGGCAGGGCTTGCAACGTACCGGTGGTGAGATTGAGTTGGCGTTGCGCAACATAGTTGGCGCCCAAGCACGGTACGTAGACGAAGCGATTGCTTGGATCGGCAGCAATGAAGTGGGCATTGGCGCCGATATCGGCGCTGTCGGTTGCCGTACCGATCGTGCCGTCAGCAGCGATCGGAAATATTGCGTAACGCCCGCCAGTGTAGTGCGCAACCAGCAACCACCGCCCGGTGGCATCGACGGATAAATGGGTTGGGCCGGTGCTGGTCGAATCGCGCTCGCCGCGTGCGGTCAACGCGCCGGTCGTGCCGTCCACTGCAAACGCCATCACTCGATTGGCCGATTCGTCGACGGCAAACAAGTGTTTACGATCAGGCGCCAGTGCTAAAAACGATGGGTTGCGGCCCGCTGGGTATGTAGTAAACGCGCCGACCGCGCCCGTGGTGCCATCAAAACTAGCGACGCGAATGTTGCCGTCGTCGCCACTCACAAACACAAACGTTTTGCTAGGCATCGCGTTGGCGTCACGAGCCGCATCGTGTTTCACGGCGTCGTCGGGCACAACCTTACTGGGGCTGCTGCAGCTTGCGGTCACAATGGCACTCGTCAAACTCACTACGGTGCGCATGTGGGCACGCATTTAGAACAACCGCCCTTGGCCACCCGTGGTGCCACCGGTTGGTGCTTTGGCTGGTGCGTTGAGCCCAAGGTGGCTGTACGCCGCAGCAGTCGCCACGCGGCCACGCGGCGTGCGGGTGATGAACCCAGTCTGCAGCAAAAACGGCTCGACCACATCTTCGAGCGTGCCGCGCTCTTCCGATAGCGACGCAGCGATGGCTTCGATGCCCACCGGGCCACCGTCGAAGCGTTCGCACACGACGGATAGATACCCGCGGTCGAGCGAGTCGAGGCCAGCGTGATCAACGGCGAGACGATCGAGCGACGACGCTGCAATTTTGCCGTTGATATTGCCGTTGCCTTCGACGGCCGCAAAATCGCGCACGCGGCGCAATAACCGGTTGGCAATCCGTGGCGTGCCACGCGAGCGTTTGGCAATTTCAGTCGCGCCAGCGTCGTCGATGGTGATTTTGATCAGGCCAGCCGAACGCAGCACGATCGATTTCATGTCGGCGAGTTCGTAGTAACGCAGCTGCCAGTGAAAGCCAAAACGATCGAGCAACGGCGCCGACAACAAGCCCATGCGTGTGGTGGCGCCAAGCAGCGTGAAGCGCGGCAGTTGCATCGTCACAGCTTTGGCGTGCGGCCCGTCGCCGATGAATAAGTCGAATTTAAAATCTTCCATCGCTGGATAAAGATTTTCTTCGACGATCGGCGTAAGCCGGTGGATTTCATCGATGAACAGCGCGTCGCCTTCGCCTAGCGAGGTCAGCAGCGATGCAAGCATGCCTTTGTGATCGATCGCTGGCCCCGAGGTGACATGCAAGTTCACGCCGAGTTCGTTGGCGATTACGTGCGCCAGCGTGGTTTTGCCTAAGCCTGGCGGACCGGCGAACAGGAAGTGATCGAGTGGCCAACCGTTTTGCTTGGCTGCCCGTACTGAAATTTTCAGGTTTTCGATCAAGTCGCGCTGCCCGATGTAATCGTCGAAGTTTTGCGGCCGCAGTGCTGCTTGCCACGCCCGCTCGCTGCCACGCTCGACTGGCGCAACTTCGCGGGTTGGGCTCGACAGGTCGCTTGCGCCGCTGGCTACCGGCACTGGAATCGCTGGACCATCATCATGTTTCTTGCGCGCCATCTACTCGCTGAACCTAACAAATATCGACGACGGTTGCACGACGAGAATCCACTTGCTGTACGCGTGATATGCTGGGGCATGGGGCTTCCACAGTTTCGCCCGGGTGAGTTCATTGTTCACGACGGTGCCGCCAACCACTGGCGGCGCGGGCGGAGCATTGGCGGTCGCTTGTGGCTGACCACCGCTGGCCTGCTTTTTCGTTCGCATGTTGGCAACGAATACCGGATCGAACTCGCGCAGATCAAAGCTGTGTGGCCGGTACGCTCGCTCTACATTGTGCCCAACGGGTTGATTGTCGCCACTACCGACGGCGCGCAGCAGCGTTTCGTGGTTTGGAAACATCGCGCGTGGGCTGAGCGTATCGCCATCGCTGCCGGCTGTCAGACGTTGCCGATTGCGGTTGTTGTGAAGACCTAGCGCGGCATATTGCGCAGAGCTTGGCGCAGCAGCGACTCCAGCGTGGCGTCATCGGTAACTGGCAGGTCGGCCACCGCTGCATCGGCTTCGATCGGGCGCCAACCCATGGCAGCAAGAGCGCCGGCAACTTCTTCGAGCAGTGGATGGCGGCGGCCAGCGATCGTGGCGCGAATGGCGCCAGCGGGTTGCGCCACTGTGCGCACGCCACCGTCGGCGGTCCAGGTGAGCAGCAGCATTTCGCATTTTTCGCGCAGCTCGACGATCAGCATTTCGCCGGTCTTTTTGCCAACGCCTTTGATGCGCGTGAGGCCGTGCAGATCTTCGCGTGCGATCAACGTTGCGATATCGCGCGGCGCCGAGCCCGACAAGATCGACGTCGCTGTCGATGGCCCAACGTTTTTGACTTTAATCAATAAGTCGAACAGCGAGCGCTCGGCTGCGTCGATAAACCCGTACAGCGTGAGCTTGCTTTCCAGCGCATGGGTAAACACTTTGAGCACCACGCGTTCGCCGATGGCGGGCAGCGCCGCCAACGTGTAGGCCGAACACGTAACTTCGTAGCCAACGCCACCACAATCGATGATGATTTCGGTGCCGTCGCGATCAACCAACGTACCTGCTAAGCGTGCAATCATGGATTTCCTCGTCGAGCGCGCGGCGCTGCGGGCCGCCGTAGTGCACGAGCTGCAACGGCCGGAGCTGCCGTCATCGAAGCGCGTGGAATCACTGCTGGCACCATGCGTGCGGTGCGTGGCGCTGCGGTGCGTGCATGCGTAATCGCAACCGCGAGTGCGTCGGTAGCGTCGGCGCGTGGCAGCGAGCGCAAGCCGATGAAGCCCTGCACCATGCGAGCTACTTGCGCTTTATCGGCGCGGCCGGAGCCGGTCACGGTTTTTTTAACCAAGGCCGGCGCATACGACGCAACCGTTAACTGCGCGAGGCCAATAACAGCCAAGGCCATGCCGCGCGCTTGGGCAAGTGCCAACGCGCTGCGTGGATTTTGATGACTAAACACATCTTCGACTGCGCAGTATTGTGGCTTGAGTTCGGTCAACACTTCGCTCAATGCCGTCGCAATTTCGCCGAGCCGCTGTTCCATCGAGTGGTGCTCTGGCGCCGTCAACAGCCCGCATTCAACGTAGCGCAAGACATCGCCTTGCACGTCGATGACGCCGTATCCGCAAACGCGGCTGCCTGGGTCGAGCCCGAGAATTCGCACGTTGCGTACATTACAGCCTGCAGATCGGCGAGGCGAGAGCGCACTGCGGTAATTGACAAGGGCGGGTTGAGCTACTACAAGGGCGGCTCTGCCCGCCGGCGATCAACAACAGGGCGGCTCTGCCCGCCGCCCTCTGCGCGGCACAGCCGCGCATTCACCCACCACCGCGCGTCGCGTCGCGCGGATCCTTTGGCGCAGCACGAGGCAAACGCGAGCCTCGGCGACGATCAACAAGCGCGGCTCTGCCCGCCGGCGATCAATAGGGCGGCTCTGCCCGCCGCCCTCTGCGCGGCACAGCCGCGCATTCACCCACCACCGCGCGTCGCGTCGCGCGGATCCTTTGGCGCACCATGAGGCAAACGCGAGCCTCGGCGACGATCGCGAACGCAAGCCTCGGCGACAACCGACATGGCGGCTCTGACCGCCGTTGAACAATAGGGCGGGTTTGCTCGGCGACGATCAACAGGGCGGCGGGCAGCACCGCCCTCGAGATCAACGCATCATTCGTTGTCGCCGCTTTCATCGTTTGCGCCGTGTCCGCTGTAGTACTCCATGTCGCCGCTAGTGTCGCAACCTTCGGCGCCGCAACCCTCGTGTTCGTTGATCGTTTGCTCCATGCGGATGTCGATGGTTTCGGATCCGGCCTCGCTCCAGGTTACCTCGCCGCCGCCTTGTTCATCGCCACTGGTGGCGATGATGAACGCACCCGATGCGGTTTCGAGTGTATAGCGGCCCGTGCGATCGGTAACCGCGATCGGTGGGTTGGGAAACATCATGCTCGACGCCAATGCTTGTACCGTGACGCCCGCAGCCGGCAACCCTGCTGCGTTGGTAATGACGCCACTGACGAGTTTGCGGCGTGCAGGCGTGAGGTCGAGTTGCACATGCGCGACTTCTGCAGCTCCGACTAGTGTGCGGGTTTGGGCTTGGCGATATGCACTGCTTGCTTGCAGCAGGAGCTTGCAGGCAGGGGCCACGATGCTGCATTTGCCGTCGCGCACATGCACGATTTGTTCTTCGCCACGGCGCAGGCCGTCGCTACATTGCATGCTGATCTTGATGCTACCGTCAGTAATGCCTTTGACTGTAGCCTCGATGGTGCCTTGGCCCAGGGTTAGCGAAACATGATGGCTTGGCACCGTCACTTTTTGGGCAATCGCGCCATCTGCCGTTGCCGCAATGATTTCATATTCGCCTGCTGGCATTGCATACACTGCGAAGTTGCCTTGGCTATCGGTCCGTTCGATTTGGCCTTGGCCATTTTCGCTTAGTGCCACGATCTCAAACTTGACGCCTACAAGTGGTTCACCGTCAGCGCCGGTCAAGGTGCCGTCGAGAGAAGGCTCACTCGGTGGAATCTGAAACACAACATGTTCAAAGCGTGCACCATCGCGGCAGGCGAAAATTTGCGCTGGACTAGGGGCCGAGCGCCATGACCAACCACGCAACGCGATCGGCTGCTCCGGCATGCCAGTCCATTGAAACGTGCCGTCGTCGCCGATGGTTGCGGCGCCACGCATCGCTGTTTGATTGTCGGCTGGGCTGATTTCAATGTGCCCGCCTTGCGCAGGGGTGCCATCGACGTTGAGCACGTGGCCTGCGATGATGCAGCCGCGCATCATTTCTAGATCGACTTGTTGTGGTGCATCGGCAGCGACGGTCGTCCACGGCGGAGCGCCCACTACCATGCCAAAGTACGGATG
>JAKQOD010000408.1 GCA_029565465.1 Deltaproteobacteria bacterium | reverse complement strand
CACATGCTGCCAGCCTGCTTCCAGCAGGCTCATCACCGCTGCAAGTTCCGCCGGCGCCAAACCTTCGCCAGGCACGGCGATCCATGCTTTGGCCGGCGTTTTGAGCATCTCGGGTCGCGTGCGCGCCAAGCTTGCATCAACCACCGCGATTGCATCTTCGCCTACTGCATTGATTAACGCATCGACGTCGGCAACAACTTCTACCGGACACAGCGTTGCGCCAACTAGTTTTTGCAATGCACGTTGCGATTTGCGTTCGGGATGCGCCACCACCAGGCGGCCACGCGGGGATGGCCCGCTCATTGTCGCACCATTACGTTAACTCCTGTACTCATCATCGAACCCTGCATGGCTAAAACAGCAAAGCCATGGTCAACGAGCCGCCGATATAACGATCACTTGCACCACCGACGTCCTTGGTAGTGGAGTCGCCATCGCGCCCCACCGCCTTGGCGCCATTGCCGGTGAACGAATAGCCAATGATGGCAAAATCGAGGGCGGCTTTGAGCGCAAACCGTTTGCCTAATAAGACATCAACATTAAGCGACGAATCCACGCCAGTGACGGTGGCTTGGCCATACTCCTGCGCGGTCTGAATCGAGCCAGCATCAAACACCAACAAGCCACGCGCTTGCACCCCAAGCGCAACCGTTGGCGCCACCGGGAACCGCCCAACCAAGCCTGGTGCGAACATTTGATATGACACGTCGGGCATATCGAGAATCATGTTGGTCGAAGACAGTGGGATCCGGTCAACGGTAAAGTCGCGAGTGCCGTAGCCAGCAATCAAGGTGAGCGACGGGCTTGTGGCACGATTGCCAAACACAAAGCGATAGCGCAAATCAGCGAACAACCGGGATTGGCTGGTTGGCAGCGCAATCACCATGCCGTCGGCGGTTGGTAGGCGCACCGATAACGACAGCGTACGATCGTAGTCAAGGCCAAGGCCCAAGCCTGCTGCAGCGCCCAAACGATTTTTCAGCGCCAACGGATAAAACTCCACGGCAATTCGTGCGCCCGGCACTGGCGAGTTGCTGTAGCCCGGCGGTTTATTGTCGATCGGATTCGAATTAAAACTTAGGTTACGAGCAATCATCGACGGCCCGATTTCAACGCGCAACGCAGCCCGATTGGCGCTGTGCAACATATCGCGCAATTGCTCTTCGCTCAGTTCTTCGTCTTCGTCTTGGTGCTTTTTCTTTTTCTTCTTTTTCTTTTTTGGCCGCTCATCACCATCGTCATCGGACGCACTGTCATCGTCGTCAGCGTTGTCATCATCGTCGGAATTCTTGTGTTTGCGCGGCTTATCGTCGTCATCGTCGTCATCACCATCGTCGGAATTTTTGACTTTTTTGCCGAGCAGCACGACATCAAACGTTTCACGCAACTTGCGGTCAATGCTGGTGCCGCTCGCACGTGCGCCGAAAAAAATCGTAAACGAACGGGTCTTGCGCTTGTCCGCAAAAATCAACTTGATGTCTGCTTTGTGGGCACCGCCGTCAATCCGACTAGCGTCGATGCGCAGCACCACAGCAGCGCTGAGTTCGTTGCCCAGCTTTTGTAACGGGCGTTCCGAGTCTTCGTCGTCGTCCAAGCCAAGATCGTCCATCGCCGCAGCGACTTGGCGCGAACTCACAACTTTGTAGCCGAAGTCTTTTTCGAGAACCGATATTATCTGATCTTGCAAATCAGCGCCGCCTTCACCACTGGGGCGAAGCACAGCCGCGGTTTTGTCGCCAGCCCAGCTAGGACTGGCGAAACACATCATCACAAACACGACCAATGCCATCGCCCACTGCGGTGGAACTGCGCTGGCACTGGAAAGGCGAAACCTCATCGTTTGGTTATTATACGAGAACCGCGCCGATTCCGCGAACCCAACCTCACGGCAAATCGTTGGGAATCACGCAGACCTGCATTGCCCCTTGCGTTTGCGGGCAATACGTGGCCAGCTGTGCGGCGATGAGCGACCCAGTAGACCGCCGTAATTTACGCATCACCGGCCAGCACCGGGCGGTGACGTCGCCCAGCCTTGATCTAGGTGGTGGCAACAATGTCACGATTGTTGTTACGCAAGCCTTCGGGCCCAAAGGCGACAGCATCATTGGGATTACCGATGTTACATTTGACGGCTACCCTGCAGTTAGCGTCCGCGTCCGTTGTGGCGAACTAGATGGTTTGGTCCATCTGAGCCCGATCCATGGCGACGGCCGCAAACGCTGCGACCTGGATATTCCAGCCGGCAGCCGATGCGAATTACTCTGTCCGGTGTCCGGACAACCGCTTGATTTTGTTGCCGACGTCGAAGACGGTTCGAGCGCGCGCTACTTTGCGATCTATCTCACCCCACAACTTTCGAGTGGCTCGTTAGTGATGGTGTCGGACTTGTGGGGCCATTACCACTCCCGCATCATTGACGATTTCGAATTAATCTCGCAGTGGGCAGCCAAGAACTCTGATTAATTTCGAATACTTAAGAGGCTTCATCATCGGCGCTTGACCATTGTCGCGAGCCCGACTACGTTGCGCGCTCATTCTCATGAAGTTGCGCCAATTGCGTTGTGTTCACCGTGCGCCGGGCCTTGGAGGGTTCGGACGGTTAGCTTCGCCATGGCTGCGCTTCGCCGGCAGCCGGCCGCCGCGTCTATTTGTTGCGAACCTTGAAATGTTGGCGAACCAACATACGCAACCCGCGTCGGTGCACTGCCTCAACTCGCACCGGAACCAACCATGTCAAACGAAACCACACCTACGATTGCGCCCAATGGCGCCCACCATGCCGCAGATCCTGCGGTAGTTGCAGCCGCGCTTGCGGATGCCCCCGTTGCCACCGCCGACGCTGAACCTGCCGCCGACGCAGCGCCGGTCGTCAAAGAACTAAGCTGGGACGATCTTGGGATTCACCAAGATGTGCGCACCGCACTCGACGAGATGGGCTACTTGCGCCCAACGCCAGTGCAAGCCAACGTCTTTAAGCCAGTTTCTGAAGGCAAAGACTTGTTGGTGCAATCGCGCACCGGCACCGGCAAAACCACAGCGTTCGGCTTGCCGATTGTCAACAAAGTCATTCCTGCAGAGCGCACGCCGCAAGCACTGATCCTTTGCCCAACCCGTGAATTGGCGTTGCAAGTTGCACGCGAACTCACCAATTTGGCCAAACATCGTGGCATCGTCATTGAAGCGCTATACGGTGGCGCGCCGATCGGCAAGCAGATCGCGGCGCTCAAAGACGGCGTGCATATCGTCGTCGGTACGCCAGGTCGCGTGATCGATCACATCACGCGCAAAACGCTCGACACCAAGAATATCCAAGCGTTCATCCTCGATGAATGCGACGAAATGTTGTCGATGGGCTTCCTCGAAGACATCGAACGCGTCGTCACCCACTTGCCAGCAAGCAAGCAAACCCTGTTGTTCTCGGCCACCATGCCTGACGAAGTGGCGCGCTATTCGCGTCGCCACATGCGCGCTCCAGAACAAATCGCGTTGTCGAGCGGCAGCGTGTCGGTGTCGGACATTACCCACGGCTACTACATTGTTAGCGGCATCGCGCGCGGTCGCGATCTGCTCAAGATTTTGTTCGCGGAAAACCCAGAAAGCGCCATCATCTT
>JAKQOD010000392.1 GCA_029565465.1 Deltaproteobacteria bacterium | reverse complement strand
GCACGCACCGACGTGTTCTCGGCTGGGATTATCTTGCATGAAATGCTCACCACCGAGAAATTGTTTCGCGGTGACACCGAATTTGCGTTGATGGAAAAGGTGCGCAAAGCCGAAGTACCACCGCCATCGCATTTTAATCGGCGGGTTACCCCTGAGCTCAACGCCATTTGTCTCAAAGCGTTGGCGCGCGACGTAGCTGACCGTTACCAAAATGCGCAGCAGCTCGCCGAAGCACTCGACGATCTGATCGCGGGCTACCGCTTTGACCCCAAAGAGTTGCGGCAGCTGATTCGGCAAATGTTCCGCAAGGAATACGCCAAAGAGTTGGAAGACGGCGAACAGGCGATGAGTTCGCAACCGATGGCGCAGCTGTTCTCCACCCAGAACCTGCGCATCGACAGCCAGCCATCGATCATTACCGAAGATCTGCCTACATCGCCCAACTTGGTGCCTGGCACCCTGCCACCGGCCGACATTCATGCGCTGCAAACCCCGACGGGCGTGATGAGCCCCAACGAAGAGTCGCGCGGCGGCTTTTGGGGCTCATTGTTCAAAAAACGTAAATAGTATGCTGGCCTCGCCGCTTACCGCAGCCAGTAAGCGCTGGGCAGAAACCGAGCGCAGTGCTAGGGTTGCCGCATGTCAACGACCACCGATGTAGCCGCAGCGCCTGCGAAACCCAAGCCGGGCGCGACGTCACCCGGTATTCGCATTGCGGGTCATGCGTTAGCGACCATCGGTGGGATGCTTGAACTTATCGCAGGTGCGGCAGCAATCAAGCGCGGAGGCTTTCCGCCTGAACTTAGTATCATGCTGCTGTTCACTGGTGGCCTGACCCTGCTGCTGGTGCGCGCTTCATATTGGCAACGCAATCGTGCGGCGTGGGCATTCCTATCAGTCATCGCTGGGGTCATGGCACTTTGCACATTGTTCGGCAGCGCCAAGATTCGCGGCGCACTCGGCGTTGGCTTCGGCACGGTGCTGATTTTTCCATTTTTGTACGCCTTTGCGGCCGGCATGTTGGGCACCCTTGGTTTGGATTACCGGGAATCCCGGACCGAAGCCTCGGATGACAAACAGCGCCGCACAGCCTAATCCAGCGCGCGGAGCGTGATAGGCTTGGGAACGGGCCCGCATGGAAGGTATTCGTTCCCCTGTACACGACATTGTGAACTCGCTGTGGCGCTCGCTGCAGGCGTTGGGCGCAACGATCAAACCGCGTGACGCAGAGCGCTGGGGCTTTGCGATTCATGCTGCGTTATCGGCTGCGGGTCGTGAGTTTCACAATCACGATCACGTGATCGAAATTTTGGCCGATGCTGGACCAATCGAATCGGTGGCAGCGCTGTATCACGATGCGGTTTACATCCAAGTTGATCATGGGCCACCACGCGCCATGCAACAGGAGCTTGCAGGCCTGTTCGATATCGCGGTTGGCACCTATGGCGGCTGGCGGATCCGCACGGAAGCCTCGACGCAAACGCCTGAAGTGCTGCAGATTTTTGGCCGCAAGGTCGGCGACGTGCTGACGCCTAGCACCGGCCTCAACGAGCTAGCGTCGGCAATGGTGGCGTGGCGGCATTTGCATGGCGTGCTAACCCACGATCAAATCGTTTCCATCGTAGCAGCAATCGAACAAACGATTCCGTTTCGGCCGGCGCCGGCAGAGCAACTGCACGCCCGGCTCACCACGATGCTGGGCGAGTCGCATTCACCGGCAGCAATTGCGACCATCGTCAAGTGCGCGGTTCGCGTCGGCAACCTTGACGTTGCCAATTTTGCGTCGCCAAGCGCTGCCGAGTTTCTCGAAAACACCTGGAAGCTACTGCCTGAGTCGAATCCGTCGTTGCATTTTCCGATGGTGTACTCCGTGGTCGACTACCGCATCGCGCTGCACCGCATGGAAGAGTTTCTCAGCCAGCTCGATCCGACCCGGGTGTTTCACGGCTGGCAAGACGAACCCAAGCCCGACGACCTTGCGCGCTTGCACGCGAGCGCGCGGACGAATTTGCGGATCGCAGTCGACTATCTGCGGGCCAAATTGTTTGCGATTGCATTCATCGAAGCCATCGCCGAAGCCACCGGCGGTGACGTGCCGCTCGACTACTTCATGGGTGGCATCAAATCGTTGTTGCGGCCGCAGATCCGTCGCATCGAGAGCTTTTTTCCAGCCCATGCAGTGCCTACCAAGCTTTCGCCTGTCGGTGAGTTGTTGATCCATGGGCGAGCCGCCGAATCCAGCTTCGATATCGCACCATCGCCAGTCGCGGGCTTTTTGTACGCGACGCTTGGCGAAGAACAGATGCAGCGCGGCTTTTTGATCGCACGTGACATGTGGGCCAATCGCATTCGGCCGCGTGAGTTTTTGCGCGTGTTCGCGCCATCGGCGGCGGCGATTGCGCGCGCTGCCAGCAACTTACTCGATACCCGCACCAGCGAGCTGCAAGCATTAGCGACCGAACTGCACGCTAATTAGCGACAGCTGCTGCCGCGCGATTGCGTACGCCCCAATAGCCGATGCCCATGCCGCCGAGGATCACGACGACGGCAACCATTTCACGCCAGCCGATGCGTTGGGTGCGTTCGCCGATGGCATCGGCAATCAAGGCAATGACGGGGAACAAAAAAACCAACGTGCTCATCGCTTTCATCGACACCCGTTGCAGCAGCCAGAAGTACAAGACGAACGCAATCACCGAGCCGGCCAACGCCAAGTACAACAACGCCACGGGTGCCGACGCGCGGTCAGGCAATACCAAGCCGCCGCCACTGGTGACGGCCAGCGGGGTTAAACACAGCGCGGTCACGGTCAGAAAGATCGCGGTCGACGTCACTGCGTGCACGTCGCTGGCAGTGCGTTTCACCAGGGCGCTGTAGCAGGTAGAACAAAATACCGAACCCAACACCAGCAACACGCCCACGGCTTGGTTAGTGGAAAGTTGCAGCTTACCAATAAACAAGCCAGCGACGCCGGTCAGCGAAACCGCTGCACCGACGATGTCAGTGGGCCAGACCCTTTCCATTTTGGTGGCACCGAGGATGCCCGCCAGGATGAATGGCTGAGTGCCGTAGATGACTGCAGCAAGGCCGCCTGATAGTGACTGCTCGCCCCAATACACCATGGTGTACGAGACGGCATCGAGCACGCCAGCGATGATCAAAAAGGTCCACTGCCGCCGGTTGGGCCACCGCCCTACTTTCCACGCCATTGGCAACAACACGGCACTGGCAATCGCAAACCGCAACACCAACGCCATCAGCGTGTCATAGCCGCCAGGGCCGATGCAGATACGAATTGCTAACCACGTGGTGCCCCAAATGAGGGCGCAGGCAGCATAGGCAGCAACGATCAAAAACATCGGCGCCAGATAGCACAAAAGGCGCGGCGTGGTTAGGGCTGGAAGCCCGCTCAGCCATAGCGTCGGCGAGGCCACCTGCAATGCGGCCGTGTTATTTGCCATCGCTTAGGCCACGAGGTCTCGCGCAGCGTGCCCAGCAGGAATCGAACCTGCGACCTACTGCTTAGAAGGCAGTTGCTCTATCCAACTGAGCTATGGGCACGGATCAGAAAGCCGCAGTGCGGCAAGCTACTGCCGGGCGGCTGCCGTTTCAAGCTTCTTTTGCAGTGGCGTTTTTGGCAGCACGCGCAGCTTTGGCTGCAGCTCGTTCGGCTTCACGTTTGCGTTCTAGATCGGCAGTGTTGCGCGCTGCTCGCACGCCGACGATAAAGCCCAAAAACATGCCAACCATGAGGACGCCCGGAATAAAAAGGATGTGTGCAGCTGGCATTATTTGTTGTCCTTTAAGGCGGCGGCCAAATCGCTACGCAACACATCGATTTGGCTGCGCAACGCCCGTTGTCGCAGCCACAAAAACAATACGAACACCGCAGCGGCGACCCACATCACGGCGTACGCCATGATGACGTGCCGCTGATTTTTGGCAACGCGAGCGCCGGCTTCGACTTGCACATTGGCAAATGCTTCTTGAGCTTTGGCGAGTTCGACGACCTTCTTTTCGTCGAGTTGGCGAAGCAAGTCGTTAGCAAACGTTGGATTGGCATTGAGGGCCGCAGCGCAGGTGGCACGCAGGTCCGCAGGGCTTGGCGCCGGTTGTGGAGGCTGGGCAAGTTCGCCCTGCGCAACCGGAACAGCCTCGGCTGCCGAGCCGCTTGCCGTTGGCGCCGCTGCCGAGCCGGCGCTTGCCGTTGGCGCCGCTGCCGCATCACTGCCATTACCAGCAATGGCAGCCGACGCTGGCACCACGGCAAACAAAAAAACCAAAAGGGCTTTGAACATTACAGTACTCCTGCATCCATCGCGCTTTCGCGCAGTTCGCGCACCTCGCGCTCAGCGCGGGCACTATGAATTCGGCTAATGAGCAACGCGACGAACCAGAAGAAGAACGTCAGCACGCTGCCCCAAAACGCCAGCTTCATATCGGTGGCCAAGGTGGCGACCACGCCTTCTTTGCCGGCTTGCGGGTGATTGTCCGATTTTTCGACCATGAAGTAGATGAAGGGAATGCCAACGCAGCCAAACACTGCAAGACCAGCTGCCAAGCGGTCGGCGGATGCACCGGCGAAGCGTCGCACGATCACGTACGCCACCAGCACCAGCCACAACAGCAACGACATGGTCAGGCGCTTCTCCCACTTCCACCACACGTCCCACGCGGCTTTGGCCCAGATCGAACCGGTGATGAGCACCACGAGGCCAAACATCACGGCAACTTCAGCACCTGCGATGGCGATATCGTCCCATTTGCCGTCGCGTTTTTTGAGAAACACCACCGATGCGAAACCACACACAAACACCGACAGAAACAACATGAACGCGTTGGCGACGTGGAAATAGAAGATCTTTTGATTGAAGAACAACACGTCGGCAACTGGGGTGACGACAAACACCATCCAGACGCAGCTTGCGAAACCGACGGCAGCGAGCAACGTCAGCAGTGGCACTAACCAGGAAGCGGTCGAGCCGCGCGCGCCAGTGGGTTGATTGTTTTGCGAGTTCATTCGATCACCAAAGATTCAAATAGCCAAAGGGACAGTACCAAAAACACCCCGTCGTACCCAGCCAACAACGAGATCCAATACCAGGCTTTCGCCATATTTGGGTCGGTGACACACAACGCCAGCGTGGCGTTGGTGGCCGCAAAAAACAACGGGATCAAAATCGGGTACAGCACGATCGGCAGCAGTACGTCGCGCGAACGCACGCGCAACAACGCCGCTGCGAATACGCTACCGACGACGCCGAAGCCAAGCGCGCCCAAGACCAACAGCACCACGAGTGGCAATGGATGATCGAGCAAGCGCGCGCTAGTCAAAAACAGGCCAAACAGCGGCGTGGCGACCGCCGCCACCAACAAGATCAGCATAGTGATGGCAACCGCTTTGCCCAAAAACACTGCGAGGCGCGGCGCTGGCGACAACAACAACGCGCGCATGGTGTCATCTTCACGTTCGCGATCGAACGCTCGGCCCAAGCCAATGGTGCCTGCAAATGCGATCGTGGCCCACAACATGCCAGGTGCCATGCGATCGTCGACGCGGCCGTCGCGTGGCAACGCAACGGTAAAAATCACCACCAGCAGTGCAGCGAAAAAAATCGCGGTATAAATAATCTCGCGGCTGCGCAATTCGACCAGCAGGTCTTTGCGCAACACCGTGATGGCACAACGCAACGTGTTCACGACGCTAGCTCCTTGCTGCGTTCGCGCTCGCCATACTGATGATATGCATCTTTGAGCTGCGCATAGTCAAAGCCTTGGTGCGTGTCAGCGCAGCGCGCTTCATGGACCAAGGCACCGCGGCGCAACACGGCAACATGATCCGCAATGCCGCCAATGGCTTCAAGATCGTGGGTGACGATCACCAGCATCGCGCCCCGCGCTTTGAGTTTGCCGATGGTAGTGCCCAACGCCATGGCGCCACCGCGATCAAGGCCGGTGAACGGCTCGTCGAGCAAGACCAACGACGGCTCCGGCAACAGCGCCCGCGCCAACGCCAAGCGCTGCATCAT
>JAKQOD010000338.1 GCA_029565465.1 Deltaproteobacteria bacterium | reverse complement strand
GAATTGCACAGGTGTGAAAACCGCGGCTGGAAACCATTGTCCAGGTTTCGTTGTTAACTTTGGTTGCTAGTGAGTTGCGTGTGGTGAGTGGCTGGCCCAGTTGGCCGAGCCGATTGCTGCCCCAGCACCACAACGTGCCTTGATTGTCGATCGCGCACGTGTGTTCGACGCCGGCCGATACGCTGTTCCAGCTGGTGGGCGGTAGCGCGTCGATCGGTGCATCGGTTGGTGCGTCGATCGGTGCGTCACTGCGGTTGTCCGAGGTTTCCTGGAAGAACAAATTGCAGCTGGCAACGCAAAGCAGCAGCATGACTGCAAACAGTGGTCGCATGCCTCTAGTATCGACGACGAACAAAGGCGCGTCAACCAACGCTTGTAGCAGGTCAAATGTAGGTGTGCGCTACTTTGGTGCTGGAACCGGCTCTAACACTGGGCGCCAGCCAGTGCCGAGGCCTAGCTGGCCTTCAACGTTGTAGCCCCAGCACCACAGGCTGTTATCGGTTTTGCGAGCGCAGGTGAAAAAATCGCCGGCGTCGATCGCTGCCCAATCTTGGTCAGTGCCAACTTGCACAGGCTGCGCTATTTGCCGCGGCGCGGCGAGCCCCAATTCGCCCACGGAGTTATCGCCCCAACAATAAAGTTTACCCTCGGTTGTGATACCGCAGGTATGCAATGCGCCTAGCGCTAGCTGCTGCCATGCCAAACCGCCAAGCACTGCAACTGGGGTGGTTCGCTTTACGTTGGTGCCGTCGCCAACTTCGCCAATCAGATTGCGGCCCCAGCAATACGCTGCGTTGTTGTTGGTGATGGCGCACGTGTGCAGCCCGCCAGCGCGGACGGCACGGAGCTCACCAACCACGTTTGTCAGGTTAATACTGGCCGAATTGTCGCTGTTCATGCCGCCGCCAAGTTGCCCTGATGCGTTGTCACCCCAGCAGCGCCAGCCATTAAAGTCGCCGCATGTATGGGAGCCTCCAACGGTAATCGCTTTGTCACTAACACCTGATGGCGTAGCCTGCGGATTCGCACTGGCGGTTTGTGTTGCTTGGCCTTTGTTATTTGCACCCCAGCAATACCAGGTTGGCGTCGTGTCGCGCGCGCACACGTGCTGGGTCATCGCGATGGTGTCGTAGCTCAACGCGCTCACCAGTACCGGCATTGTTGCAACCACCGGGATCAACGGGTTGCCGAATTCACTATTAGTTGCGGCGCCCCAACAGTATAAGCCTTGCATACCACCAGACGGAACCACTGCGCAGGTTGCACGATTGCCTGCTGCAACGACGGTGGGTTCGATAGGGCCGGGCAAGGTCACCTTAAGCGGCACTTGCTGCGAGGCAGATACGCCATTGCCATGTTGAAACGTACGGCCGTTGCCCCAGCAATGTAACTGATTGCTCGTAAAGCCACACGCAGTGCTTGCCGTAGCGGAAAACGCGGTCCAGTTGTCGCCGACCTTGCGCGGCCCACGGATCGGCAGCTCTTTGCCGAGTTGCCCTTCATTGTCGCTGCCCATGCAGAACAGCTGGTGCTTGTCGTCGATAGCGCACGTATGTCTAGCGCCGAGCGCTATGCTGAGCCATCGGCGCGACGCGTTGGCCGCATCGGTTGCCATTTGTAGCGGAGTGGGAACAGGCGTCTTTTGTGAATATTGCCCAAGCTGTCCATACCCGTTGTGGCCCCAGCAAAACCAAGCAAGCGTGTCGCGTTGCAGGCCACAGGTGTGCTCACCACCCAGCGTAATCACGCTCCAGTCCGAGCGGCCAGCTGCAGCTACGCGGCGCGCGGCAATTGTGATTGGCGCGTTGTCGCCAATTTCACCATTAACATTTTGGCCCCAGCAAGAGACGCCGTTGGGTTTGACCCCACATGTTGTTGCGGCAAACGTTGTGACCGAGGTCCAGTCGTCGTCGTTGAAAAATTTCTGCGGCTTGTTAACCACAGGACTCGTCACTCCATTGAGCTGGCCAAGCGCGTTGTTGCCCCAGCACCACATGGTCCGGTCGGTCTGGATGCCACAGGCATGGGAGTCACCAACCGCAACGGTCAGCCAACGCGCGTTGACGTCAACTGCAACGGGCACGCTGGCAAATTTGCCTTGATTGGGGTCGCCGACTTGGCCTGATTCATTTTCGCCCCAGCAATACAACCGTTGATTGTCGTCGATTGCACAGGTATTGACCCGCGAGGTATCAACAAACGTAAACAGCCTATCGGTAACACGTTGTGGCGTAGTGTGATTGGCCATCGACCCCACCCCCAGTTGACCACGACTGTTATCACCCCAACACCAAAGCGTCTTGTCACTGCGGAGCGCGCACGTGTGGACACCGCGATTCGAAACCATCGTCCAGGTTTCGTCGTTGATTTTGGTTGCTAACGCGTTGCTTGTGCTAAGCGGCAGTGCCAATTGCCCGAACCGGTTGCCACCCCAACACCACAAGCCGCCCTTGGCGTCGACGGCGCAGGTGTGATCGATGCCTGCCGATACGTTGGCCCATTCAAATGGTGGCGGCGCATCAAGTGCGTCGCCGTCGGTGTTGGCGTCGTGAACCCCTGGCCCTTCGCGAAAAACCAGGTTGCAGCCGGCGACAAACAGCAGCACCATGAAACCGGGCAACAAGCGCATGGCTCGCAGTATCTGTGACCACGTGCCA
Source organism: Deltaproteobacteria bacterium (assembly GCA_029565465.1). Classification (GTDB taxonomy): domain Bacteria; phylum Myxococcota_A; class Polyangia; order Haliangiales; family Haliangiaceae; genus JABFXX01. The sequence goes on along the minus strand of JAKQOD010000338.1, from coordinate 5,206 downwards.
GTCGTCAATCAATGAAGTAGCTTCGCGGCACGCAGTCGGTGCGGCGCGGGTTGGTCGAGCAGGAGGCTACCTAGTTGCGAAAAAAGTGGCGATGTCCCGATGAACGTGCGCTGTGCCGGCAACCAGGGAGCGCGCCAACTTGTGCGTGAGGATCAAATGAAGAAACTTGTTTTGTCTGCTGCGTCACTTTGTATGTTTGTTGGGTGTGGCACTGAATACGGTCAAGTATCGATGGGGCTCTCGAATCCACCCGCAAAATCGCTGGTGACATCGCAACTAGAAGTACCGGCGGCGTGCGTGATCTATTCGCCGGGCGGCGGCGATGTTGATACCGTCGAAGATGCATACGCCGCGCCGTTTGCGTTTGGCTGTGGAGTTGTGGCGAACGCTGGCAACACACTAGGCTTGATAACGGGCGACGCACCGACGACGCAGTTGGCGACATTGCCTGGCGATCGCGAGATTGGCATCTATCGACAGATGCGGCCAGGGTTTGCCATTGATGTGCAGCGGTTCTCGGTCACCGGGCCAAACCCGGCGGTGCGCGCGTACTTGAATCACAGCAATGTGTGTTCGGTTGATACCGTTGGTTTGCCCGAAGCCAACGAAGCTAATCGCATTCCAATTCAGATCGTGGCGATCAATGAATCAGGATTTTTGCTCAGCTTGGGTTCATTAGGTGCTGATGCTGCGCAGGTCTCGGTGATCATCGACGCCAAGCAGTTTTTGCCAAGCACGCCTGACTTACCTTGGAGTGGCGTTGATTATTCGCGCTTCTACCTCAATGGGGCACCAGACCTCGGGTGTTTGTAGTTTGGGATCTGATGGTTGGCTAAAGTGTTTAAATGTAAGAATATATTAGACTAAAGTCGCCGGTTGAAATCGGCCGATTTTCCGATGAAACCTCACCGACGCGGCAACCATGCATCACATGTTTCGGCTAGTTTCATTGATCACCTGCGCATTGTTCGTAGGGCTGACGCCTAGCGTTGTTTCCGCACAATGTCATGTGACCGTTGATGCTGTGCCAGAGGTGCGTGACGCTGTGGCGGAATGGTCGCGAGGGCAACTACATTGCAACGTTGGGTTGGTTGCAAGCGTGACGCAGGAGGAGGCGAGCTGGCACGTGGTTGCGCATGATGCTAGCGGGCGGCACTGGGAACGAACCGTCGACGCCGCGCGCACCGCCGCAGCGTTGATCGTTAGTTGGGCGGTAGCTGATGAGAGTGTGGCGGCCGCTGTGCCGAAGCCATCGGTGGCGCCAGTTGTAAGTGATTCGTCACCGCCCTCAAGCGCAAGTGCTTGGACCGTTGGGGCAGCGTTGTCGGCCGCAACAACCTCGAACATTCTGCATGATGTCAGCAATACCTTTGGCTACGGTGGTCAAGCGGAAATCTTGGTGGGCAAACGCTGGTGGCGCGTTGGGGTGGCTTACAGTTTGTTGCAACCGACGCTGCAACGCAGCGAGGAGCGAGTGCGAACAATTACGTTGCGCGTAGCAGCCGAACTCCCGGCTGGCGGCGTGCGGCTGCAATACCTTGCAGGCATCGGCGAACAAGTCCACGCAGGTCCCTATGCGTACGGCACCGTCAACGAAGCGATTGTTTCTGCAGGCGCGGCAGTTGCACTGCCAGTGCGGGCGTCGCTTGCGCTGCGCTTTGAACTTGGCATCACGGTGCCACTGCGCGCGTCGCTGCAGCGTAGCGACATCATGCCCATCGCCACGGCTGGCGTTGCGTGGCAACCATGAAGCCGAGTTTGCAAATGGCCATGCTACCGCTTGCTACCGTCGACGACGCAGTCCTGGCTCAGCGCGCAGTTGCTGGCGACCGATTGGCGTTGACTGAAATATTTCGGCGCTACGTTGATTCGGTGCACCAATTTGTCGCGCGTTTGCGTGGCATGGACTCCGACGCGGTGCCTGATATCGTGCAGCAAACATTCATCGCTGCGTTTGCTGCGATCGCTACCTTTCGCGGCGACACTTTGCGGCCATGGCTGTTTGGGGTTGCACTCAATAAATCGCGTATGTACGTGCGCAGCGAAGTTCGTCGTAAACGCACAATTACCGCTGCTGCCGCCGAGCCGCCGCTAGCCAACGAAAGTGAGCTCAGCGCGCGGCAACGACTGGAACAAGTGCAACATCACATCGCAGCGTTAAAGCCAATTCATCGTGAACCTTTGGTGCTCATCGATATGGAAGGGCTTAGCGGCAATCAAGCCGCGGCACTGCTTGGCATTCCGGCGGGTACTTTGTGGCGTCGCGTGTTTGAAGCGCGGCAACAACTGCGCGTGCGTTTAGCGGGAGGTGATCTGTGAAGTGTCTTGCTTCAACTCAGCTCGCTCAAGCCGTAACTGAAATGTCCGACGAAGTCAGCTTACATTTGTCGTCGTGCGCGGTGTGCCGCTGCGAATTCGATGCGATGGTGCAGGTTGCGCAGGCGGTGCACTCCGTTGTTGCGCCGTCGCTGTCCGCGCCGCGCCGCGACTTGATGCTGCGCGCTGTGTTCGCTGAAATCGACGGCGAGTCGGCACCGGCTGAGCTTGCAGCAGCGCCACAGCTGACGCGGCGCTGGACGGCGTGGCTGAGGTTTGTGCGCCCAGCATCATGGCGTGTGCCAGCGTTCGCAGCGTTGGCGCTGCTGCTCGTCGGGGGCGTCTGGTGGCTGCAGCAGCGCGGGCGTCATGATGCCGTTTCGTCGTCGGAGCTGGCAGTGCGGCCTGCGCCTGTGCCTGCGCTGGTGCCTGTGCCTGTGCCTGTGCCTGTGCCTGCGTTGGTGCCTGTGCCTGTGCCGGTGCCGCGCGCTGGTTCGAATTCGCCGAACAATGTGCCGTCGGAGGGGGCAACCGCTGTGAACATGCCTTCGGCCGTCGGACGTGGCAACCCTGGCGAGCAGCTCCCAAAGTCACCGTCATTGAAGGCAGTTGATCAACGTGCGCCCACGTTTGCACCATCGCAACATGCAAATCGTTCGCCTGTCGTCGAACAGGAATCGCTGCCGTTGTCAGGAGTGCCTTCACCGGCACCTGAGGCGGCACCTGAGCCTTCACCGGCACCAGCTCCATCCGCACCAACCTTCGCCGACGGCTGGACTCAATTCACGCGTGGCAATTACGGCGAAGCCATCGCTGTTTTCGACGCTGTACGCGAGCCGGCCACGCGCGAAGACGCCATGTACTGGGCTGCAGTCGCCGCCGCCCGCGCTAACTTGTCGAGCCAAGCCAGTTCGCGCCTCAACGCCTTCCTCGCTCAATTCCCCGATTCACCTCGTCGTGCCAGCGCCCAAGCGTTGCTGCAGAAGCTTGTCACCACGTCTGCTCCTTGATGGTTTTACCGTCGAGGGTAAGGCTCGCTTGGTTGAAGAAATCGTTGAATTTGAAGTAGGCCGTTCCTGGTTTTTCGAGCGGCACGGTGAGCTTCACGGTTGGCGAATCGCGCCTGTGGCCAAGCGTTAGCACCAACGATGGTTGTGTTGGAGTCGGCGGTGGCTGCAGCGACCACGCCCGACCCAATGGCGGGGGATGCTGTCGCATTGAGCGACCTTCACGGAACGCGAAACACGCAATAGACGAGATTTTGTTGGAATTCTTTCCCTGCCTCTTGCCAAGTCTGTAGGTGAATCGCGCCCCAACTGGCGTTTTTTAGTGCCTTCTTTTTCCAAAATTTGCGCCAGATCTTGCCCTTCGGATCCTTTGCAGTCTCGTTACAAAACCAATCTACGTAGTTCTTGTTTCTTGTTAGTGCGATTACGACACCGTACTTGTGCGATAGCGGATTCGCCACTCCGCCGGCCTTCGCAAGCTCGAAATTTAGAATTCGATTGACATCTTCGAGCATGCCTTCGGCGCCATCGGAGTTGTAGAGCCGTTTTGCTTCAATCGCGACCTGTACCGAACTCTGGAAATTCAACGCAAGCAAATCAAGTCGTAGCTTTGTATCTTTTTTTCGATGTGCCTCGGCATACAAATAGAAATCGTCAGCGGCGAAGGCTCGCGCGAGTGCTAGCGTAACGTTGCGTTCCGCGATCTCGTTATTGCCATTCGTTGGCCAATATTTGTTGAGTGCTTCTTCGAGGAATTGACCGCCTTGCTCCACAATTCTAACAATCTCGTCCTGTTTCACGTTGCCCCTTTTCCTGCGGCCCAGTTGCCGCGAGCTGCATCTTGCCGCGAAAGAAGCGGCAATGGAGGGATGTTTCCGTTTGTTGCATGCCACGCCTTGCCACCTGCCCGAAATGCCAAGGGATTTCGGCATTGACCCAACGCGGCGAGGGTGTTAGCAAGTGCGGCAGTAGCCTATGCGCATTGCCCACATCAGTAACTTTTGGCCGAATCACCTTGGCCACGCGCACTACACGGAAAACCTGATCAACGGCATTCGCGCGAATCGGCCAACGCAGCATGTGGTGCTTGGCGAAGGCCGCTCGGATCCTGCCGACAACGAACGCTTTTTGTGCGTGCCATGTTGGGACCGCAAAGAAGATTATGTCGACGGCATCGTGGCGGCAGCCAAAGCGCAGAAGATCGACATCGCGTACGTGCAGTACTCGAACGATTTGTTCGGCGACGACAACCGCTTTCCGCGCTTGCTTGAAAAGCTCAACGGCGTCGGCGTGAAGTCGATCATCACGACGCACTCGGTGTATCCGCCGAAGTGGAAATCCAAATACAACCCAGGGCGCACCATCGAAGCGTTCGACCGCGCGACAGCCGAGCACGCTGCATGTTTTCAAGTGCACAGCGCACGCATGCGCGAAGACTTGCTCGCCCGCGGCGTTGACCCTGGCAAAATCGAAATCATTGCGCACGGCAGTAAGCCCGTCGAGCGCCGCGACCAAGCCGAAAGCCGCAAAAAGCTCGGCATTCCCGTCGACGCCAAAGTGGTGATGTTCTTCGGCTTCATTTGGTTAGGCAAAGGTGTCGACGGTTTGTTGTCGAGCTTTGCCAAGCTGCAAAAACAAGTGCCGGAAGCGTACCTGTACATTGGCGGCTACACGCGGCTCAAAGTTTTCTACACGCGCTTTTACATGGGCTATTTGCGCACGCGCATCAAAGCGTTGGGCATCAACGCCAAGCTGTGGGGCGACTACGTACCCGAAGAAGAAGTGCCAACAATGTACAGCGCTGCCGACGTGGTCGCGATGCCGTATCGGCAAGACTACAGCTCGGTATCGGGCGTGGTCCATCAAACCGCTGGCATCGGCAA
>JAKQOD010000328.1 GCA_029565465.1 Deltaproteobacteria bacterium | reverse complement strand
GTTTCCACCATGTAGTAAAACGCTTGGACCTGCAGCTGTAGTACCCGTGCCAACCAGTAAGCCCATATCGCCGCTTCCGTGTGTTTTTTTGGTGTGTGACGCCAACGAAGCCGCAGCTTTGCGTGGGCACTTTTCAGAAGTCATGCCACAGGGGCCGATCGAACTGGTGGTCGACAACGGCGGCGATGAAGCAGTGGCGCGATTCTTCGCGCGCCGCCCCGATGTTGTGGTGGTAACAGCAACGCTTAGCGCTGGCGATCCACGTTCCATGTTGGACACGTTGCGCGCCAACACACCGCGTGGGCAACTCGGCGTGGTGTTGATCGGCGATGCGAGCGGGCCGATCCGTACCGCGCTCGATGCGCTAGATTTTGCCGCTGATCGATTTGTCGCACGGCCGATATCGGCCAAAAGTTTGCGGTTCGCGGTCGGACAATGTTTGGAGTTGGTGCAGCAGAGTCGCAGCGCGGCACCGTCCCCGGCGCCGATCGTGCCGATTCGCAGTTCGGAACCTGTCTTGGCCGCCGCATTGCCAGCGTTGCCAGGCCTCGGCGCAGCGTGGAAACCTGGTGATACTGCGGCGCTTGGGCCGACCAGCGACGGCTGGGATGCACCGGTGCCGGCGCCGCCGGCGGAGCCGGCGCAACGTGAGCCGACGTTGGTGATCAATCCGTTGGCGCCGGTGCCGCACTTGCCTGCACCAGTCGATGATGTCGATGCTTTGCCTATGGCAGAGCGGACTGGCGCCCTTGGTGAAAGTTGGACGATTACGCCAGTGCGGCCCGTCACCGAAGTATTCGTTGATGCGCCACGGCCGGTGACGCCCGTGCTCGCACCGGCCGCGCCCGACTCGGAAGTTTCAACCGATGTGCCACCACCACGCAGTGGCGGCCGCGATTTTGCGCGTGAGCTGCGCGAAAAAATGTCGCGCATGGCCGATCGCTTGTTTGCGCAACCGGGCGGCGGCCCCGTCGATGTTTCGCCACGGCATTCGCATGAAACGGAAATTGACATCGGTGCATTTGCCGAGGAGCCGCAGCTGCCAGGTCACGCTACGGAGATTGCTGCGCCCAGCGATGCGTTATCGACGGGCAACACGACGCCCGGTAGCTGGTCAGACGCTGCACGCGAGCGCACTGGATCGGCACCGGTTGATATCGCGCTTGGCACCAACGATGCGGTTAATCTCATCGCGCGTTGTTATCGGCAGAGCTTTACGGGGCGGTTGGTGTTTCGCCACGAGCGTAACGAGTTGGTGTTGTTTTTTGATGCCGGGCGGTTGGTGTTTGCCAGTTCGAATCAGCCGATCGATCGAATGGGCGCAATGCTTTGTCGCGAAGGCAAAATCACTCGTGCGCAATTTGCGCAATGTGACCAGCAAGTCGGTAAAAGTGGCCGACGCACTGGCGAAACTCTGGTTGACCTCGGTTTTTTGAAGCGACGCGAACTTTTGCCAGCGGTGCGGCGCCACCTCGAAGATGTTTTATTTGCGGCGTTCTCGTGGCGGCTTGGCACATTTGTCGTGGTGGCCGACGAATTGCCATCGACCGAACGCATTCGCATTTCGCGCTCGGTGCCAGCGCTGGTCGTTGAAGGCATTCGCCGCAAATACGACGCCGACACGTTGGCGCGCATCGGCGTCACGGCATCCGCGGTCTTGGAGTTGGGCGATCGTGATAAATGTGCCTCGGTGCTCGCTGCGATGGACGTGCCCGCAGGTGAACGCACCGCGATCGGTGAGGCGGATGGCGCGACCGAGCTTGGCCAACTGGCCCGCAAAGCTGGCAGTGATTTTGTAGGGGTTGCAAGCGTTGCTTATGGCCTTGCGGTGCTTGGCATTGCAACCTTGCGACGAGGGGTCAGCCCCGACGACGAACCCGAGCTCGAAGAAACCCATGCCTTGGTGGGCGAAACCGATATCGCTATTGATCGAGCGCGGGTGATTGGTCGGTGCCAGTTGGTTGCCGAAGCCGATTATTTTGCGATTCTGGGCGTGCGCCGCGACGCTTCAGGGTTTGAGATTCGACGCGCGTTTGATGCGGCGCGCCGTGACTTCGCACCTGAGATTTTTCCAGCGGAACTACGGCGTGAGCTGGCGCGGGAAATCGCGACGATCAGTCACGTGTTGGAAGAAGCTTTTTGGGTACTGCGCGATGACCAATTGCGTGCATCCTATGTCCGGCACTTGGTGGACCGCGTTGATGCGATGGATCGAATCTGATGAGTTTGCGCGTTGTATTTATGGGTTCGCCCGAGTTCGCTGTGCCGAGCCTGCGTGCGGTTGCTGCGGCGTTCAATGTCGTCGGTGTGGTGTGCCAGCCAGATAAGCCGGCTGGGCGAGGTAAACAACTCACGGCACCGGCGGTCAAAGTGGCTGCGCAGGAACTGCAGTTGCCCGTGCTGCAACCCACGTCGGTGCGCACGCCTGCGTTTTTGGCTGAGCTGCAAGCGTTGGGCGCGGATGTTGCGGTGGTCGTTGCCTACGGCAAAATCCTGCCGCGCACGGTGCTCGAAGCGTTTCGCTACGGTTGCATCAATGTCCATGGCTCGCTGTTGCCAGCTTATCGCGGCGCGGCGCCGATTCAGTGGGCGGTGATCGACGGCTTGCGCGAAACCGGCGTGACGATCATGCAGCTCGACGAAGGCATGGACACTGGGCCGATGCTGCGGGTGCAGACCATGCCGATTGTGCCGGGGCAATCGGCTGGTGACCTCGCGGTGGCCATGGCGCCGATCGGCGCCATGACCCTGATGGCAACAATGGCTGATGTTGTGGCTGGGCACGTCAAAGCGACGCCGCAACCCGACGGTGCCACGATTGCGCGCATGCTGCGCAAAGAAGACGGCTGGGTCGATTTTGCCATGCCTGCAACCCACGTTGCCGCGCGTATATGCGGGGTTGATCCGTGGCCGGGCGCCCAAGCGCAACTGCTTGGCAACGATGGCGTAGCCGTCGGGGTTAAGCTCTTTGGCGCGGTAACCCATGTGCACCAAGGCGGCTTGGCTGCGCCTGGTACCATCGTGGCGATTGCGCCGACGGGCGGGGTGGTGGCGTGCGCTGATGGTTTTGTCCGGATTTCGGACATTCAGGTGGCAGGGCGCAAGCGTATGGCGTTTGCAGCGTTGGCCGCTGGGCGCGGCGTTGCCGCTGGTCAGCAATTGATTCGCATGACAGGCATCGCATGACCGGCCGTGCAGTCGCTCGCAAAGTGCTCGAACGGGTCGCGCAACAAAAAGCCTGGGCAACTTTGGCGCTCGACGCCGAGTTGAAAGCCAGTGGCCTCGACGAGCGCGAACGGCGGTTCGCATCGGAGTTGACGTACGGCGTGTTGCGGCATCAGCAACGGCTCGATGACGCATTGGCGCGCCATGCCGACATCCGCAAAACGCCGCCGAAAGTTGTGCTTGCGCTGCGGGTTGCCGCGTATCAATTGTTGCTGCTCGATCGCGTGCCGCCATATGCGATCGTCGACGACGCGGTGACGGTGGCCAAAAAAGTTGGCGGCGCCAAGCTGGGTGGCTTTGTGAACGCCGTGCTGCGCAAAGTTGCCAACGATGGCTTCCCTGCGTTGCCCGACGAGCCGCGCGCCCGTGCGAGCGCTGAGTTTTCGATGCCTCGCTGGATCGTCGACGAAGTGGCAGCGGCGTTGGGTGACGCGCAAGCACACGAATTGGCCGCGGCGATCGCCGGGTTTGCCAGCCAGCCCGCGCTCACATTACGCGCGAATCGGCGCCGTATTTCCGCCGATGAGTTGGTGGCGGCGTTGGCAAGCGAAGGCATTGAAGCGAGCCGTGCTGATGGTAGCGATGATGGCGTGATCGTGCGTGGCCTGGGCGACCCAGCCAAACATCCGCGCTTCATTGCAGGGGACTTCGCCGTACAAGATCTCGGTGCGCAGCGGGTGGCGCAACTCGCGGCGCCTGCGTCGACGGCGCATATTCTCGACGCGTGTGCGGGGGTCGGCGGCAAGTCCTGCCATCTCGCCGAGTTGCAAAACGATCAAGGCCGCATCGATGCTGCTGATTTATCGGGTACCAAACTGACACTCATGGCGCAAAGTGCCAAGCGGCTTGGGCATCAGTCCATTCGTGGCATCCAAGTGGATTTGGTTGCCGGCTCGTCGCTGCTGGCGCCATCGTATCCGTTGATTGTGCTTGATGCACCATGCTCGGGCTTAGGCGTGTTGCGCCGGCACCCCGATGCCAAATGGCGACTCACCGCCGACGCAGTTGCGCCACTCGCACAACTGCAAGCCACGTTGCTCGACGCGCTATTGCCGCGGGTTGCGCCGGGTGGCAAGCTCGTCTATTCGGTGTGTTCGTTCACCAACCGCGAAGGGCCCGAGCAAATGACCGCTGCGCTAGCCCGGCACCCCGAGTTTCGCCTTGTCGTCGAAGAACGAACCTGGCCACATCGTGATGAATGTGATGCGTTCTATTTCGCGGCGCTGCAACGCGCTTAACGTTGCTGCGCACGCTGGCGCAAATCGGCAATCGTTGCGCGGTAATCCTTGGTGTTAAACACCGCGCTGCCTGCAACGAATACATTCGCGCCAGCTGCGGCCACGGCCGCGATGTTTTCGCCTTTGATGCCGCCATCAACTTCGATGTCGACGCTCAGGCCTTGCTCGTCGATCATGCGGCGCAGTTCGGTGATCTTGGTGGTCATGCGAGTGATGAATTTTTGCCCGCCGAAGCCCGGGTTCACCGACATCACCAACACCATGCTGACATCGGGCAGCACCCAGCGGATGGCTTCGAGCGGTGTTGCAGGATTGATTGCAACCGCAGGCTTTTTGCCCAGCTCGGCGATGGCGCCGATGGTCCGATGCAAATGCGGGCATGCTTCGGCGTGGACCGCGATCAAATCCGCGCCTGCGCGCGCATATTCGCCGACCCATCGGTCAGCGTTTTCGATCATCAAGTGCACATCTAGCGGCAGCGTAGTCGCACGCCGCACCGCTTCGATCACCAACGGTCCAATCGTTAGATTGGGCACAAAGTGGCCGTCCATCACGTCGACGTGGATGTAATCGGCGCCAGCGTCTGTGACGGCGGTGATTTCGGCAGCCAAACGGCCAAAATCGGCCGACAAAATCGAAGGTGCGATGAGGATAGGGCGCTGCGTACTCACCGCGCTACTATGCGCTTTGCGCTGGCTTGCAGCAATGGCGCAATTGATCTACCAGGGTGGCTTTGCCCGCCGCGTTGATCGCAACCAGGGC
>JAKQOD010000310.1 GCA_029565465.1 Deltaproteobacteria bacterium | reverse complement strand
TGCAGCGCCGACGGCCGCCACGATCATCAATCAATATCGAGGCCAGCTCTATTTTATGCTTGGCCGTTATCCCGAAGCCGAGCAAGTGTATCAAGCGCTGGGCCGTGACCGCGCATTTGCCATGGACCCAACGATGCGTGGTGTTGTCGACCAAGCACGCGCAGCCATCGCCTTTGCCAACGGCGCGTATCCAGTGGCCGCTGCCTTGGCGCGCACCGCAGCTGCCGCGGCACCGCGCATGTTGGCGATCAGGATCACCTTGATAGGAGCTTTGTTGCAACAACGCGATACCGACGCTGTCTTGGCAGCATTACCGCCAGCCCTCGAAGCGTGGCCCACGGATCCAACGCTTCACTATTTTGCTGGGTTGGCAGCAGCGCTGCGCAACGAACGGGATACCGCACGCAGCGAATTTACTGCCGCGTTAGCTTTGCAGCGTGATTTTGCACCGGCCCAGCGCGCGCTCACGGCGGTCAACGCGGGCGCAGCTGATTCACTCGCCGTTGATGTGCGGCCAACTGTCATGGCCATGTGGGGCGGCGCACGCGACCTCGGGACGGCGTATGGGTTATACAGCGAACGTGCGACGCAACTCGCCGCTACCCGCGCCCGGCATCAAAATAGCGTATTGGTGTTGTTAGCCGAATTGGGCCGCGGCCCGCTGGCCGTCGAGCGCGCGAAACCATCGGGGGGGCGCGCGTGTCCAATTGGTCGGGTTGCGCCGCTTTGGAAAAATGCCAAAGGAAGCTTGGTGCTTTACAACCAGTTGGGCATTCAAGTCGAAGCACAATTTCACTATCTAGAACGCCATCGCAAGTTAGGGCTGGGCGCCGCGTTGCCGTTGGATCTGCGCTTGCGAATTGAATCGCTGCCACGCGAATTTGCTGTGATTGTCAGTGAAATTGCCGAATTGCGCGCGCAGTGGGAGCGCGGCGTGGTCGCGGAATTGCGCTATCTCAACTGCACCGACGCACTGTTAGAAGCTGCAGTGCGCGACCCGGCAGCGTATCCACGCGGTGACGTGAAGCCCGCGCCGCCACCGCCGGCGGTGCATGAAGCGCGCCCCGCGCCAACCGTGAAGTTTACCGTCGACAACAAGAATTGCCCCGTCGCCGTGACCGTTTGGCTCGATGGCCAACCGCTTGGCAACGTTGCGCCCAAACAACTCGCAACATTTAGTGCGCTAACCGGCCAACACACCGTATGTTTGCTAACCCCGTCGTCGCCATCCTGTGGCAACCGCGGGACTGTGCGGCAGATGTATTTGCACGAAGGCGCATCGATTTCGATGCGCTGTCCGTTGTAAGGTCGCAACATGGCTCACCATGCGGCACTAGCATTTGCGTCGCCACGGCTGTTGCCAAAGCCAGACAAACTCAACGGCCGCGTGGTTGTGATCGATATTGCGTTTGCGGCCACCGTGGGCACTTCAGTATCGTACGAGCTCACGACACTGCCGTTTATTCGCGGCCTCGGTGACCGCCTAGCTGCGTGGGTCGATCATCACGATCATGATCGGCATCAGGATTGGCGCACCGACGAGCGCTTTGTGTTGTGCACCAAAGCCCAACACGGCGGCTGTCCTGAAATCGTCACACCTGACTTGGTGCAACGCACTGGTCCGATCGACACGTTGTGCGTGCACATGGACTTGGATGGTTTGTATTCGGCGGCCAAATGGTTGCTGGGTGGCAAAGAGCCTTACCGCGGCGCCGATGCTGATGCGCGAGCGGTTGATACCCGCATAGGTGAGCCCGGCCCGGTGGCGTTGCGCATCGATCAAGCGCTGCGCGCACGCTTTCGCGATGACCAATTGCGCCGCTCGGTGGTTTGGTATTTGGTCGGCGGCTTGGCGGCCGGCACCCATGCCGACGTTATCAATAGCGCCGCAGCAGAGTTCGCCCAACGCGCCGCCGGCACAGCGGTGCTAGCATCCCGGTTCACGTTGCGAGGACGCACCGCCATCGTCGACACGTCCTTGCACAGCGGCCCCTTCGATAAAACCGATTTATTACTCGAAGGGCAAAAACGTGCGCCGGTCGCCATCGTGCGCGACTCGGGACAGCTCACGGTTGCCGCAGCGTTTCATTCGGGCTGGGACTTTGTAAAACTGTTTGAGCTCGGCGGCGGCATGCCGACGCGCGTAACGATACCGGAAGCGTCGCTGGCAACGGTGCTACGCAAGATCGAAGAAGCCGAACTGCCCAGCCCCATGGCAATTTCGCCTGCAACGGTAGGCGATGAGTAGTCAACGCTAGCGCTGGATGCTACACCCGGACCATGTCTGCTGCCGCTAGCGCGACCGAAGCGCTCCTTGCCGCGTACCTTGCCACTGGCTCCATGCAGCACATTGGCAGCTACGAACTCCCTTCGGTCGAGGCCATCGCCCAGATTACCGAACAATGCCGTGCCTTATTGTTTCCCGGCTATGCAGGGCCGGGGGTGGGGCGGCTATCGAAAGCGGAACTGCAACATGCAGTCAGCGAACGGGTCATGGCGGTGCGTGGACTGCTGCGCAACCAAGCATACCGCGCGATCCATCATCAAAGGCAAACCGAACTCGGGCGCAACGACCTCGAGTGCACCGGCTGTGCGGCCCGTGCCGAAGTAATCGCCGATCAGTTCATCGCTTCGCTTGCGGAAATTCGGCAGCTGGTTGAATGCGATGTTCAAGCGGCGTTCGAAAGTGATCCGGCCGCACGCGGCATCGACGAAGTTTTGTTCTGTTATCCAGGGTCGTACGCCATCACGGTGTATCGGCTTGCCCATCGGCTACTGCAGCTTGGCGTGCCGTTGCTGCCACGGGTTATGGCAGAGCAGGCGCATCAACGCACCGGTATTGATATTCA
>JAKQOD010000287.1 GCA_029565465.1 Deltaproteobacteria bacterium | reverse complement strand
CTTTCCTATGAGCCAGGCGACTACCTGGTAGTGCCGCGTGGCACCGCGTACCGGCTTTCACCGACCAGTGCATCGCGTTTCATGGTGGTTGAATCCGCTGGCGAAGTGAATTTCCCAGAAAAAGGTATCTTGGGCCAACATGCGCTGTTTGATCCAGCGGTGATTCAAGTGCCAACCCCTGAAGCATCGTCGCTGCAAGCCAACGCTGCGGGTGAATACGAAATGCGCATTCGCCAATGCGGCGAAATGACCAGCGTGTTTTATCCGTTTAATCCACACGACGTGGTCGGTTGGAAAGGCACGCTTGCTGCCCACAAACTCAACATTCGCGACATTCGGCCGGTGCTTAGTGATCGTTATCATTTGCCGCCAACCGCACACATCACGTTTGTGATGCACAACGCCGTGATCTGCACGTTCTTGCCACGGCCGCTCGAAAACGGCGACCCCGCCGCGATCAAAGTGCCGTTCTATCACTCGAACATCGATTTCGACGAAGTGTTATTTTACCACTCAGGCGACTTCTTCAGCCGCGCTGGCATCGCACCGGGCATGCTGACGTTTCATCCACAAGGCATTCACCATGGGCCGCAACAGGCTGCGTTTGAGCGCAGCCGCGCCGCCACGCGAACCGAAGAGGTGGCAGTGATGCTTGATACCAAACGTCCGCTCAAGGTGCTGACGCCAGCGACGGCCGCGGAAATGACTGACTACTGGAAGAGCTGGAAATAAGGAACCCCGATGACGCACCCAATCCCTCCTCAGTTTACGGTTTCGGCCAACAATCCCTGCGGGCTCGACGGCCTCGATTTCGTCGAGTTTGTCTCGAACGACCCAGCACGGCTGGACGCATTGTTCAAAGGTTTTGGCTTTTCCAAAACCATGCGGCACGCCGACAAGCCGATCGATCTTTACGAACAAGGCGACATCACGTTTTTGGTGAATCGTGAGCCCAATTCGTTTGCGGCGAGCTTTGGCAAGGTTCACGGCCCAAGCATTTGTTCGATGGGCTGGCGCACCAAAGACGCGCAAAAGGCATACACCACCGCGATTGCGCGTGGCGCGAAAGCACGGCCCGAGGGCGATTTCTTGATTGACCGCCAACAAGTGCTGCCTGCGATCTACGGCATCGGCGATAGCTTGATCTATTTTGTCGACGGATTTAGTGAAATCAATAGTTGGACGCGGCGAGGCTTTGTGCCGCTGGCGCAACCAGAGCGCGTTGCAAGCAAAGGCTTCATTGCCCTCGATCACCTGACCAACAACGTCGCCAAAGGCACGATGCAAACCTGGGCATCGTTCTACAAAGATGTGTTTGGCTTCGAAGAAGTGCGCTACTTCGACATTCGCGGCGCCAAGACCGGCTTGACCTCGTACGCCTTGCGCTCGCCATGTGGACGGTTCTGCATTCCGATCAATGAAGCCGACGAAAAGAAGTCGCAGATCAATGAATATCTGGACGAGTATCACGGCCCAGGCATTCAGCACTTGGCGTTCATCACTAACGACTTGTTGGCGTCGTTGCAGCGGCTTGAAGGCTCGCCGATCGAAATGCTCGACATCGACGACGCCTACTATGCTGAAGTCTTTGATCGCGTACCCAACGTGACCGAAGATCACGCTGCGATCAGAGCGCGCAACGTGTTGGTCGACGGCGATGAGCAAGGCTACTTGTTGCAGATTTTCACCAAGAACTTGGTTGGGCCAATCTTCATCGAACTGATCCAACGCAAAAATCATAGCTCGTTCGGCGAAGGCAACTTCGGCGCGCTGTTCCGCAGCATCGAGCGCGACCAGCAAAAGCGCGGCTTTTTAGATTGAGTATTTGCTGAACGTGAAACCCGTGGCGTGGAGCTGAGAACCGGCTTCACGCCTTCTTTGTTTGCGAGCCGATGTATGCCAAAAACTCTGATTGAACCGTTTCGTATTAAAAGTGTTGAGCCGATCCGCATGACCACGCGCAGCGAGCGCGAGCGATTGCTGGCTGCCGCGAACCTCAATGTGTTCAAGTTGCATGCTGAAGATGTGTTAATCGACTGGCTAACCGACTCGGGCACCGGTGCGATGTCGTCGAAACAGTGGGCTGCCATCATGGAAGGCGATGAGAGCTACGCTGGCGCACGCAGCTTCTACCGGCTAGAAGCGGTGCTCAAAGAGCTCACCGGCATGCGCTACTTTGTGCCAACGCATCAAGGCCGCGCCGCCGAGAAGGTGCTGTTTACGGCAGCCTGCAAAAAGGGCGATATCGTGCCCAACAACTGCCACTTCGATACCACGCGCGCCAACTTGGAAGTGCTTGGGGTTGAAGCGCTCGATATGGTGATCGCCGAAGGCACCCAGCCGGCGACGATTCATCCGTTCAAAGGCAATATCGATCTTGGTCGGGTGCAGATGCTGCTCGAAACCAAAGGCGACCACGTGCCGTTTGGCATGATCACCGTGACCAATAATACTGGCGGTGGCCAACCGGTTTCGATGGCGAATATTCGAGCCTATGCAGCGTTGCTCAAGCGCTATCATAAGCCTTTCATCATGGACGTGTGTCGGTTCGCCGAGAACGCAATGTTCATCAAGTTGCGCGAACCCGAGTTTGCGCAAACGAGCATTCGCGACATCGTCAAAGAGATGTTTTCATATGCTGACGGCGCAACGATGAGCGCCAAAAAAGACGGCATGGTAAATATTGGCGGCTTCATCGTACTGCGCAGCGACGAGTGGATGGACGCCGTGCGCAACACGTTGATCTTGACCGAAGGCTTTCCAACCTACGGCGGCATGGCAGGGCGCGACTTGGAAGCGATGGCGGTTGGCCTCGAAGAAGCGCTGCAAGAAGATTATCTGCGCTATCGGCTGCGTACTGCCGAATACCTCGGTGAGCGACTTGAATCGGCAGGTATTGGCTTTGTGAAGCCTACCGGTGGTCACGCGGTTTATATCGACGCCAAAACTGTATTGCCGAATATGCCAGTAGCGCACTATCCCGCGTGGGCGTTGTGCAACGCGCTGTATCTTGAAGGTGGCATTCGCGGCGTTGAGATCGGCTCGGTGATGTTTGGCAAACGGCTCGCTGATGGCACCGAGACGTTTCACAATATGGAATTGGTTCGGCTCGCATTTCCGCGCCGCATGTATACCCAATCACATTTTGACTACGCCGCCGAAGTAATCGCTGAAGTGAAGGAGAAAGCCAACGAGATCCGTGGCGTGCGCATCGTCAAACAAGCCCCGTATCTGCGGCACTTTTCGTGTGATTGCGAGTGGGTTTGAATACGGTAGGTAAGCGTGAGCCGCTCATTGGCGCGCTGGATGCGAACGCGAAATACCGACGATGCTCGGATCGTCGAATATAGCGTGAGTGCTTTTTCGGCTGAAAATAGATCTAGATCGTTGATCGCTACGATGATGTCGCCGTTGTGAATGCCGAGGCGCGCAAAGATGCTGCCTGGCCTGATGGCGTAGAGCTTGAAGCCGAGGGGCCCGTTATGCAAGGCCGGCACGATGCGAGCTGCTTTGGCGTACTGCATCGGCGCGGCTAGCGCATCGTCGAATAGTTGCCGTGAGATCCAGTATTCGTGTTCGGAAATTTGCTGAATCGACGGGCGCTGCTGCATCGGCGTGGCTACCGGCGCCAGACAAGGTGGCAGGATACGATGGTCCACGGTCTTCGGTCGTTGCCAGTGCGCATGGGCTCTGTGATGGTCTCCGAATCGCTCGGTGCGGCGGCCCATCACGAAAGCGCCCACGATGGCGGCGATTCCGGCAACTCCATAGACGAAGGCACGCAGCGCTTGATGACGTTGAATGGCGATTTGCATATCAGGGATAGTTGCAATGATGGGACCAAGCTCGACCGCTGCAAACTTGCGAAACTGTTCGCGTCGCCATGGTTGAACGCGCCACGCAAATGTCAATGTGGCAATGCCACCCGCGACCGTTCGTCGGTTTGCGCATGCGCGCTGCGTTTGTGTCCGTGCACGGCTCACGGCGATGGGCTTGCCGCCGTACGATGCTTTGTCGCCTGCTTTGATGGACGCGATTGCAACCCACATTGCGAAAGCTAGCGGCGCTTTGAAATAGCGCGCCGCGACGAGCGTAGCCCTGGTTCCGCGCCAGCCGGTGCGGTAGGCTGCGCGGCTATGAGCGAACTAGTTGTCGTTGACACCAGCAACCGTATCACCACGATTCGTATGAATCGGCCCGAGAAGAAGAACGCAATCTCGTTGGCGATGTATCAAGCGATGACGGCCGCGCTTTCGGCAGCGGCCGCCGATTCGCAGGTGCGGGTGGTTGTGCTTGCTGGCAGCGACAGCTGTTTTTCGTCGGGCAACGATGTAACCGATTTTATCAAAGCCGGTTCGGGTGGCAGCGGCCTTGATGCGCCACTGCACTTTTTGCGTGCGTTGGCGACGCTCGATAAGCCGGTGGTTGCCGCCGTACATGGCATGGCGATTGGCATTGGTACCACCATGTTGCTGCATTGCGATTTTATCTACGCTGCTAACAGCGCACGCTTCAAAACGCCGTTTGTCGACTTGGCGTTGGTGCCAGAGGCTGCATCGTCGTTGATCTTGCCGTCGCTGGTCGGCCATCGCCGCGCCGCGCAATTGCTGCAACTCGGCGAAGAAATCGACGCTGCAACTGCGTTGCACTGGGGCATGATCACCGCCGTCGATGACGCGCCTGAGGCGCTTGCGCGGGCCACGGCAGAGAAGCTCGCGAGCCGCGCGCCAACCGCGTTGCAAGGCACCAAAGCGCTGTCGCATCGCCACGATCGGGCCGCGATTTTGGAAACCATCGAGGTCGAAGGCGCGCAGTTTTTGGCTCGCCTAAAGTCGCCAGAAGCGATGGAAGCCTTCAGCGCTTTTATGGCGCGCCGCGCGCCCGATTTTTCGAAGTTTTAACCGGTATTGACCCAGTTCTTTAGGCACCGTAGGATAATTGGATGAACCGCAGCGTGATGCTGGTAACGCTGGGCGGGTTGGTCGCTTGTTACAATCCGGCGGCGAGCATTGATGCAAACCTTGATGCAATTGTAAACGGTGACGGGCTCGATGACGCCGATCTTGATGGCGTCAACAACGCGAATGATAACTGTGTGCAGGTTGCCAATCCGAACCAGCACGATAGTGATGGCGACCGGATCGGTGATGTTTGCGATCCGTGTCCAGTTGATGTGAATACCGAAGATACCGACGCTGACGGCGTTGCCGGCATCTGTGACCATGAGTCTGACAAGGCCAATCGCATCGTGTGGTTTCAACCGTTTGATGGGTCAGCCCTGCCAGCGGGTTGGTCAATCCGCGGCACGGCTACTACCGGCTTCGGCGGTGGGGGCCTGTCAATTCTGGCAACCTCGCCAACGTATCTGTTGGCGCCGGGCGTAACGGCTTCGCCTGGGCGCCTGCTTGCCGGTTTCAGTACATTGGTCACGCCCAGCTCAACCGCTACTGCCCGCGTTGGCGCGATGACAGGCTTTGATTCGGCAACGGAAGCTCACATTGAATGTAACGTGTTTCGAATCGACACGGTGAGCTCCATTGGGTTGGTTCGATTCACCACGTTGGCTTCTACCATGGTGTTAGGCTCAACGCCTTTTTCGGACGCGCTGGGCGTGGGCGACTATGTCATTGGCCTCAGTGGCAATGAAACCGGCGGCACCTGTCAGGCTGCGAAACTGATGACGAATGAGACGGCTACCGGCGCGGCCCCGATGGTGCTTCAAGGCACAACTGGGCTACGCGTCGAGAACACATCGGTGCGCGTGCAGTGGCTCATGCTGGTTCAGCGCAAGCCGTAGCAGCGCTAGCTATGCGATGCGGTAGTGCCAGGACTGGCGGCTCGTGCGGTTTCTGCGAGTGCTGATGGCACAGCTGCGAATTGTTCCGCTGCGCCGTCGTCGGGGGCTGGATATTGCAGGTATGCAAGCAGCTTGCCTTCGCGCCGCACATGCGCAACCAAGTCGAGAATGAGGCCGGTTGCAAAGGCGACGACGCCAACGACTGCCAAACCGGTGCACAAAATCGCCGTTGGGAATCGCGGTACCAAGCCGGTGCGCGCGAACTCGAGGATGATTGGAATTGAAAGGCCGGTTGCGACCAACAAGAATAACGACGCGATCATCGTGAAGAACAACAGCGGGCGTTCATTGCGCAGCAAGTTGAGAATGGTCACCAAGATTCGCCAGCCATCGCGAAACGTGCGTAGTTTGGAAAACGAACCTGGTGGACGCTCTTTGTACGCTGTGTCGACTTCGGCGACAGCCATGCGCATCTGCATGGCGTGCACGGTCAATTCGGTTTCAATTTCAAATTCGCGCGACAGCGACGGAAAACTTTTCACGAACCGCCGCGAAAACACCCGATAGCCGGAAAGCATGTCTTGGATATGCGCTGCAAATATTTTGCGGACCAAGCCGGTGAGCACCGCATTGCCGAGGCGATGGCCACCGCGATACGCATCAACGTGGGTTTCAACCCGACGGCCGACCACCATGTCCAAGCGATCGCGCAGCGCACGCTCGACGAGCTTGGGCGCAACCGCAGCTTCGTAGGTGTCGTCGCCGTCAACCATCACATAGATGTCGGCATCGATGTCTTGAAACATCCGCCGGACCACACTGCCTTTGCCAGGCCGGCGCTCAAGCCGCACCACGGCACCGGCGGCAC
>JAKQOD010000266.1 GCA_029565465.1 Deltaproteobacteria bacterium | reverse complement strand
GCGACGCATCGTCGGCGATGGCGGCGTTGATTGTGGTTGCGCGATCACGTGCCGAGATGCCGGTCGAAACGCCGTAACGTGCTTCAATCGAAACCGTAAATGCGGTCCCCAGCGACGCTTGGTTATCGCGCACCATCATTGGCAAATCGAGTTTGTTGATCAATTCGTCCGACATGGCCAAGCAGATGAGGCCACGCGCGTGAGTCGCCATGAAGTTGATGTGCTCTGGCGTAACTTTTTCGGCCGCGAGCACTAGGTCACCTTCATTTTCGCGATCTTCGTCGTCGACGAGAATCACCATTTTACCTGCGCGCATTTCGGCCAACGCATGTTTTACCCGTTCAATTGCATCAGACATAAGGCTCCTCGTTACCAGCGGCCGGGGGCAAGTGCCCGCCAAGCAGTTTTTCAACGTGCTTCGCAAGCAAATCAACTTCTAGATTTACAGGATCACCAATGTGCAAATCGCCAAGCGAAGTATGTGTCCAGGTATGGGGAATGATCGCCACAGCAAAACTGGTTGCATCGACGGTATTTACCGTAAGGCTAACACCACACAAGGCGATCGAACCTTTGGCAACAATGTAGCGCAACAACGGCGCCGGACAACGCACGCCCAAAATCACATTGGCGCCCATGTCACGGCGCAAGGCCAGTTCGCCTGTGCCATCGACGTGTCCTGAAACCCAGTGACCGCCAAGCCGATCACCCATGCGCAACGCGCGTTCAAGGTTCACTTTGCTGCCGACGCGCAAGCGGCCAAGCGTCGTTTTCGACAGCGTTTCAGCACCAGCCAACACGGTAAAGGTGTCGCCATGCCGTTCGGTAACAGTGAGGCAGACACCGTCGTGACTGATTGACTCGCCTAACGCAAGGTCAGCGACCTTGATGCTTTTGGGCCGCACGGTAAGAACCAACGCATCGCTGCGCCGCTGCGCTGCGGCAACGATGCCGACATCTTCGACGAGACCAGTGAACACGGGCGCGGGTTTACCACAGCATCGATGACGTGACTATGCGCCACGGCCGGCGCCAGCGCGATTTGGCATACGCCAAAACGGCCACAATGAATCAGCCATCAGCGTCGATTGTTCGCCGCAACCGCAGCACGAGGTCGGGCCCGACGGTGCTTGGTGCCGCAATAAATTCGAAGCGCGGCGCCGCCGCTAAGCGAGCCGCCCCAGTGCCGCGCACCCAGCCTGGTGCGCCATCACCACCGATGATCAACGGTGCTTGATACAGCAAGATTTCATCCACTAGATCGGCCGCCAAAAAGCCGGCATGCACAATACCGCCACCTTCGACCAAGGCGGTGAGCACCCCAAACTCAGTCAACGCCGTCAACAGCGCATGCAAATCAACCCGCTGATCCTGGTCGCTTGGCAAGCGCAGTACGTGAGCGCCCGCAGCGGCCAAACGCGCCGCTCGACGTTGCGCTGCCCCGTCGGCGGTCGCCCGCGCGCTGGTCGCAATGATCACGCGCACGCCATCGCGAGCTTGCGCTGGTAACAACGCAGCGGTTAACGGTGTACGGGCGTGCGAGTCAAGCACCACGCGAATTGGGCTGCGGCCGTTGCGCACACCCCGTACCGTCAGCTTCGGATCATCAGCCAACACCGTGCCAATACCGACGACGATTGCATCGCACAACGCACGCTGCTGCATCGCATCGTGGCGCGCAGCGGCACTGGTAATCCATTGTGATTCGCCCGACGCCGTCGCAATCTTGCCGTCAAGGCTAGCGCCAGCTTTGAGCACCACATGCGGACGACCAGTGCGCGCCCACGTGCGAAAGCCGCGATTGAGCGTTTGGCATTGCGCACGCAACACGCCAACGTCCACGTGCAAGCCTGCGCGGCGCAACCGCTTGCCCCCACCGCTATGGCTCACGATCGGATCCATGTCGCCAATCACCACCCGCGCCAAGCCAAGTGCCGCAACTGCCGGCGCACATGGCGGCGTGCGCCCGGTGTGATTGCATGGCTCAAGATTCACGTACAGCGTGCCACCGGCGACCGAGCGCTTGCCGAGTTTCGCAATCGCATCGGCTTCGGCATGCAATTGGCCGGGGCCGCGGTGCACGCCTTCGACGACGACGCGCCCGCGCGCGTCGACGATGACACAGCCAACCATCGGATTGGGCGCAGTCTGGCCACGCATCGTTGCAGCAAGTTCTAAGCAGCGAGCCATGTGGCGCGCATCAACCTCGGCGGACGCAGCCACGCGCCCTGCGCTGCTACGCTTCGCCGCACGTGCCATCAGCCCAATTCCTCGTCGGATACGTCGCCAACCACGATGGACTCGGCGGTTGGCTCTTCGGTTTGAAACGGCGCTTCACTCGCTGGCGGCTGTGGCGTCGAAGCCCGACGGCGAGGCGCGGTCGTGCTCGCACGCATCGCTGCAAGCTCTTTGGAAAAGCCATCGAGGTCGCGGAAATCGCGATAGATCGACGCGAACCGCACATAAGCAACCGGATCGAGTGCACGCAATTTTGGCAACACGCGTTCGCCAATGTCGCGCGCTGGCAATTCAGCCACGCCGAGTTCCGAAACTTCGCGTTCAACGTCTTCGGCCAATTGCCGCACCTGCTCGGGCGAAATCGGCCGTTTCGCCACGGCGTAACGCAAACCGCGTTCGACTTTGTTGCGATCGAACGGCTCACGGCGGCCGTCCATCTTAACCACCATCGGCATCGACTCTTCGATGCGCTCGTACGTTGTATACCGCCGCTGGCAACCTTCGCACTCACGGCGGCGCCGGATTTCGCGGCCATCTTTCGACACACGCGAATCGATAACTTTATCTTCTTGAATCGAACAAAACGGACAACGCACTAGAATTCCTTCGCGAGCGCATTGAGCTGATCGACGCGACGCTGATGTCGCCCGCCTTCAAATTCGGTATCGCGAAATGCTCGCAGCGCTGCAATCGCTACACCGAGCCCGATCACGCGCTGGCCCATCGCGACAACATTCGCGTCATTGTGTTGACGCGATGCGATTGCTGTAAAAGTGTCATGCACCAACGCACAACGAACGCCTGGCACTTTGTTCGCAGCGATGCTGATGCCAATACCGCTGCCACAAACCACCAAGCCACGGACCCCAGCGCCAGCTTCGACAGCTTCGCGGCCAACGGCAGCACCAAACTCGGGATAATCTACCGACGCAGTGCCGTCGGTGCCTAGGTCGATCACGTCGTCGCCCCAGCTACGCAACTCGGCAATCAAGCTCTGCTTGAGTTCAAATCCAGCATGATCGCTACCTGCAAACCACTTCATACTACTTGCCGGTAAAGCGTTGCATGATCAGCGCTGCGTTGGTGCCACCGAAGCCGAAGCTGTTCGACATCGCAACATCGAAACGCGCTTCGCGTGCGGTGTTGGGCACATAGTCTAGGTCACAATCAGGGTCCTTATTTTCGTAGTTGGTCGTCGGTGGCATGACGCTGTGATGCAACGCCAACGCCGTGATGCCAGCTTCGATGCCGCCGGCAGCCCCTAATGTATGGCCCATCATCGATTTGGTCGACGACATCGCTAGCTTGTAAGCGTGGTCGCCAAAGATTTTCTTCACCGCAAACGTTTCGTTTTTGTCGTTGAGGTCGGTCGAAGTGCCGTGCGCGTTGATATAGCCAATCGCGGTTGGATCAACCTTGGCGTCATTGAGTGCAAGCTTGAAGCAAGCTTGCGCCCCGCGATGCTCAGGGGCTGGCGCCGCCACATGGTGAGCGTCGGAGTTGGCCGCGTAGCCAGTGAGTTCGGCGTAGATGCGGGCACCGCGTTTTTTCGCAGCTTCGAGTTCTTCGAGCACCAATACGCCAGCGCCTTCGCCGATGACAAAGCCATCGCGTTCGGCGTCGAACGGCCGCGACGCGCGCTGTGGCTCATCGT
>JAKQOD010000393.1 GCA_029565465.1 Deltaproteobacteria bacterium | reverse complement strand
CGGGATAATCGGTGCGTGCGATGGTCGGCGCGCAGGGGCGCTCACCAAGGAAGCAAGCGTTCGAAAAAGCAACGCCAAACTGTAAGGCCACTAGTGCTGACTCGGTGTTGTCAAATGGGCCGCAATAATCGACGACATAGTTGTATTCAAGCGACGACTCGCTCAACCGAGTGAGCGCTTCAATCCTTGGCGTGCGCCAGCGCGCAAAATATTCAGGCAGCACGCGCGGCGCGGTGGCAAACGCAGTGGGGGCGGGTTGCCACGTGTTGGCGACGATATCGACGGGATATTCGGCCGTGGCGCGATCGTAATAAAACGTGAGCAAGTAGGGGCCCGGCGGTAACTCGCCGAAAACAAAACGGCCTTCTTCGTCGGTGAACCCGGTGCGGGACAGTCCCCCTGCCGCGTCGGCGTATGCAACGACCACGGTGACTTCGGGGATTGGTGCGCCCGACGCGATGTCTCTTACAGTGCCGTAGACGGCGCCGTGCGTGCGATCGATGTGGCCTTGGCGGGCCGCGCGCGCAGCAGCCATAAGTGTGATGCTTTCCTGGGACAACGTGGACGTGTCGAACCACAGCCAGCGCATGGTGATTTCGCCTACGCCGACGGTGATGCTGCTTTGGTGCTGTTCCAAGTCGGCGTAGTAGATGTCGAGGCTGTAGGCGCCGGGCGTCAGATGTTGCAGGACGAATTCGCCGTTGTCGTCGGTCATGACGGTTTCTTGGTGCGGCCGCCTGGTAGTCTAGCGATGACGGTAGCGCCTGCGAGTCGGTCGCCGGTGCGCTCATCGCCGACGATGCCTTGGATAATTCCGGTGTTGTCGTCGCGAGTCGGATGCTGTGCCATTGGCAGAAACGGATGTTGCTTGGGGCGATTCGTTGCGGCACCGCTGCAGCTGACGACGGCAGCGGCCATCGCCGCGAAGGCGAACCGCCGCAGCGCGCCCCGTGGTTTGTAGCGGTGCTGATGAACTAGCGCTGTGCGCATTGGCCGATTCCTTGGAAGCACATGGCGGCGAGGTTGAGGGTGCGGTTGGCGCGAAAGATGAATTCGCTAAGCGACTCATCGACGGCGTAAGAGATCGCGGTGAAGTGGCCCGTGTCGTCCTCGCACCACGAGTTTAGCCACGGCGCTGGCAGTGGGAGCTGCGCTGCAATCTTGAACTGTGGTGCCGCTGCGCTGCCGTCGTCAGCGTCGTCGAGCCGTACATCGACGCGCGTCGCAAAACCGCGATCGATGTCGACTAGTTGCGTTGCCTTGGCGTTGCCATAGTAGAAAACGACGGTGTGCAGCCCGGCTTTGAGATCGTCGATGCGATAGGCGCCATCCTCGTCGGTGATCGTGTGTTGTTGTTCGCCGTGCAGATCGGCGACGTGCACGATGGCGCCAACGAGTGGCTCCGCGCTGTTTGCATCGGTCACGATGCCCAACACCGTGCTGCGTTGTGGTGATGGCGTTTGCCATGTTGGGACGCGCCATTCAGAAACGCATGCGGTGCAAGCAACGCACGCGATGATGCCAACGAGCGAGCGCGACGCCTGCATCATTGCTTCACCGGCTCGCAAACGTGTGGCAATGAAAAACGCGCACCAAGGACAGCAGTGCAGCGACGGTGGGCACGGCGAGCCAACCGAGTAGCACTATTGCGCACATTGCCCAAGGCCGGCGAAGCACATGCGGGTTGGGCTCAAGACGCCGTCGCGATACAGGAGCACGCTGAGAAATGGATCGGCGCTGCCGATGCGCACGCGGTATTGCAACGCGCTGTTGCGAGGCACCACGCCGGTGACGATAACGTCGACCAATGGCGCCACGATGGTCTCATAGGCGTACGCTGCGAAACGTGGGGCGACGATGTTGAGAGTGCGCGGCCCCGGCGCGGCCGGGTTGGCTGAAGCACTGCCAGCGCGCCTTGGCGCCGTCGGCGGCGGCTGATCAGGGCCAATGTGAATGCCTTGTTGGCCTGTGGTGATATCGATGAGCGGAGATTTGGTTTCGACGTTGAGTTCGACGCGCTGCGGGTTGGTTGGGTCGATGCGCACGTTGCTGCTGGTGACCGCATTGGCGGTGACATCGATGCCTTCCGCTGCAAATTGCGAAGGCCCGTAGTAATACGTGATGGTGTAACGCCCTGGCGGTAGTTGCGCGACATGATACGTGCCGTTGTCGTCGGTGATCGCCGTTTGGGTGCCAATGAGGGCATCGCTAGTGGCGACGATGACGACATCTACGAGCGGCTCGGAACTATTGACGTCGACAACGCGGCCACGCACAACGCCAGCAGCGGCGGACGGTAGTGCGGCGGCGGCCGGTTGTGGTTGTGCAGTTGCCAACTGCGACGCTGCGGTTTGACTCGCGCAGGCTTGCAGCGCGAGTGCTACGAATCCGGCAATAGTTGCCACGGTCATGCCGCGCAGCGTTTGGTTCTGGAGCAATGGGAAGACGGACATAGGTGTTCCTCGACGGTGAGAGTGTTACAGCGCTAACGTCTCAAAGATTCGGTGCGACGATGGGGAAGGGTGTTGGCGCGATTTCGGCTTGTCGCCATAGCAACGCTTGTTGGGCGCTCGCATCAATGACACGCACAGCGGGGATGTTGGTGATGGTTTCTCGTTGCATGACACACCCGTGCGCGTTGCGTGAGGTGCCGGCGGTTGTCGTAGGCATCGACGGTGCGGAGCGCGCGTTCATGTTGCCACGCGCCGGTGTTTCAATTTGCGCAGTGGCGGCATGGCTTGCGCAAGCGGGCAACGCCGCGACCCATGCGTACGCGCAAAGTGCGCCCGCCATGGCGCGCATTAGCGACCGCATTGCCCGATGCCTGCGAAGCAAAGGTTGGCTGCACTCAAGCGTCCGGCGTGATTGAACTTGTTGAGTGCTGTGGTGCGAAATGAATCGACGACGTAAGCACCGCGTCGAAATCCGGACGGTCGGACAATGGGCGATCCAACAACAAGCGCTTGAGTGGTGGTGGCGGGTAGCTGCGTCGGCGGAATCTCGGTTGTTGCCGTCGGTAACCGATGCGTGGCGAGGAACTCTTTGCCTAAGGGCAATCCCTTACACCCTCCATCTGCAAATTTTGGCGCGCTGGGCCGAACGATGATTGGCTCGGCGCCCATCGCCTCGGGCTTGATGCTCGCGTGACTGGTGACGACAACGTTCGCACGCACGGCGATCCCCAATTGTTCAATCCGCGCTTCGGCGTAAAACGTTGTCACCGTGTAAGTCCCCGGCGGCAACGCAGTGAGTAGATATTCACCATTGTCGTCGGTGACCGCGCTTTGGTTGCCCTGTAGCGCAGGACTTGTCGCAATCACCGTCGCTCCGACCAGCGGCTCGCTAGTTTTGGCATTTCGCACCACCCCACGGATCGCACCAGTGGTCGCCGATTGTGCGTATGCCGAGTGTGCGCCACGCAGCTGCGGCCCCAACGCCAACGTAACCGGCGCCGTCAATACCAACATTTGCAGTGTCAGTGTTGCTGCGCACCAGCTCCGATGCGGTCGCCCGCGCAGGGCGCTTATCTTTCGCATTGGCCAATTCCATTGAAGCACATGGCAGCGAAGCTGAGGCCGCCGTTGTCGTGGTGCAAGTCGGCGGTGCGTTGCGTGTTAACCACGTACGGCGTTGCACGTGGGCGCTTGGCAGGCAAGATGATGACGTAGTCATAAGACTTGGCAGCAATGTAGACGTCGTCGCCTGGCCAGCCGGTAGCGCGCGGCGGCGCCAGCGGTGCCATGGCTTGCAAAAGCGGGCCGCCGCCTTCGAGCAAGGCGACAAATTCTTTGCGGTAGCCATCGCGATCGGCTCCGATGGCGCCGCGTGCGAGCTTGGCAGCGTCGGCCAGTGTCATGGTGCCAGCACCGCTAGATTGCCGAACCAATGCGGCCGTTGTTGCAACTGCCGCGGCCCAACGCATCGATTCACTTGCTTGCGCTAATGGCACGGCACCAACGCCAACTGTGCGTGAAATAAGCTTCGAGACCGCCTTGGTGGGTGCTTTGTAGCGCACTTTAACCGTTAACAATTCGTTGGTGTGAGTGGCAGGTGTCGTAACGCTCGGCGCTGGTGGCACGCCGTAGCGACGAGGATCGACTCGCTGTCCCGGCACCGTGACGCCGGCCGGCACCACTTCATACAACGCGGTCACCGTGTGGCCGGCGCCCATGTCGCCAGCGTCTTTTTTGTCGTCGTTAAAATCTTCGTCGGCAAGCAGCCGGTTTTCGTAGCCGATTAAACGATAACCAGCCACCGTCGCTGGGTTGAACTCAAGCTGCAGCTTGACGTCCTTGGCAACGGTAATCAACGTTGCGCCGGCTTCTTTGACCAGCACTTTGTGGGCTTCGTTCACCGAGTCGATATACGCGTAGTTGCCGTTGCCTTTGTCGGCGAGCATTTCCATGGTGCTGTCGTTGAAATTTCCAGTTCCAAAGCCCAACGCGGTTAGAAATACGCCATGCTCGCGTTTGCGCTCGATCAGTGTGGTCAGCTCGGCTTGGCTGGTGACGCCAACGTTGAAATCACCGTCGGTGCACAAGATCACGCGATTGATGCCGTCCTTGATAAAGTTTTGTTCGGCTTGGGCATACGCAAGCTCGATGCCTGCCGCACCGTTGGTTGAGCCGCCAGCGGACAACGCATTGATCGCGTCGTTGATTTTGGTGCGTTGGTTGCCTGGCGTCGACGGCAACGCCAAGCCTTCGCTGCCGGCGTAGACAACGATCGATACGCGATCGATCGGCCGCAGATTTTCAACCAGCAACGCCAAGCCCTTCTGCAACAGCGGCAGCTTGTCAGGATCTTGCATCGAGCCCGAGACGTCGATCAGAAACACCAAGTTGCGTGGTGCGACGTTGGCTTGCGGCATTTCGGGTGCGCGCAAAGCAACGCGTAACAATTGCAACCCGGGGTGCCACGGGCTCTGGCTGACTTCGGTTTGAATCGCGATCGGTTCGCCTGCTACCGGCTTGGCATTGTCGACATCGCTGTAGCGGAAATAGTTCAGCCATTCTTCGACACGCACGGCGCCGGCGGGAATCTCAGTTTTTTCGCGCATCATGCGGCGAAAGTTCGAGTACGACGCGGTGTCGACGTCGGTGGAAAATGTTGAAAAGGGTGCATCCGCGACGCGGAAAAACGGATTGTCGCGACGAGCGTCGTAGCGTTCGTTGCTGGTGTCGCGCGGCATGGCTAGCGTGCCTGGCGTGCCAGGCGCCGCGGTCGCTGGTGCGCCGCTGGTATTGATACCGTCGACGACGTAGCTGCTTTGGACCGAGGTGCTGCCTGAGATTGAAACGCCGACACTGTCACCACGCGTGCTAGCAACCGCGCCAAAGGTGCGGCCCCGCACGGGCAGGTTGGCGAGTATGTCTTTGCTGATTGTTGTGCCCTGCGTCGCGGTGGTCGCATCAATCATCGGGGCCTTGGCCTCGATGCGAATGACTTCACTACTTGTGTTGGGATTGATCTTGGCGTTGTTTACGGTTGTGCTGTTTGCCTTAACGAGCAGCTGTTTCACAATAACGTGCACTTCGGCATAGAAGTATTCAAGCTGATACCTGCCAGGCGGTAGGTCGGCGATCAGATACTCGCCATTCTCATCGGTAACGGAGGCATGCGTGCCGCGCAACGCTTTGCCGGTGACCACCACCGTTACGCCGACCATCAGCTCCCCGGTCTTGGCATCCTTCACGATCCCGCGAATAGCACCGGTCGTCGCTGTTTGTGCGCCCACGACCTGCGTGCGGCCTAATGTCAGCGTCATCGGCACGGTGATGGCGACGGTATGTAAGGTCAGCGTTGCTGCTGCCGCCAACGCACGATGGCTGATGCGATGCTTGCCACTACTGCGAAACTTTCCAGGTTTGCGAAATTGGGCCATGTCCCATCTACGGCGATCGGCGCTCAACTCGCAATCAAGCGCCGCTAACCAGCGCTGAACATGGGGCTTCGCGCTGCGTGTCGCACCCGTGCGAGGTGTCGCAGGGGGCCTTTGGGCAGCGCTACTTCCCGGCTTTTTTGCCAAGCGGTGGCGCGCGCCAGCCAAAGTGTTCCAAGTCGCTTACCTTCGGCGTGCCACGCAAGCGGAAAATCTCGACGCCGTCGCGCTCCAGCTTTTTGGCTTGTGCTTCGACACCACCGGGGAACTTGTCGATCATGTCGCCGTCATCGCGCACTACGCGCCAATACGGTACGCCGGGCCGGCCCATCGCCCGTTCTTCCTCGGTGGCTTCGGCGCAAATACGCAAAAAGATGCCGGTGGTAAGCGGGCAGGTGTAATCGGCTTTGTGGCTCTTCGCCAACGAAAACCGCAGGTCGGCCATGGGCAGCACGCGGCCTTCCGGGATGGGTTCGAGCACTGCGTTAATTTCCAACGGCGAAGAAATCAGCATGCGGCCGGCTGGGTAGTTCGGCGCTTTGGCGACGGCCAAGACTTCCACCTTCGGTGCAGGCGCGGTTTCACGTTTGGTGATGGCAGGGCCCCACGCTTCAGGCGCGAGTGGTGCCCACTTTTTTGGTGCAGGTTTCATGGTGCCTCCTCGGCGTCACCGAGCACTTCGGCCAACGCCACCGCTGCGCCGTCAATCGGTGAGTCATGGCCTTCTGGCAGCGGCGTCGCAACGAACGTGCGGTCGCCGATGGTTAATGTATCGCCGATTTCAAGCCGTTCACCTTCGGCAAGTGTTGTCGCAGCGTCGCGCAGCACCGTCGCCACCACGGCGGCGTAATCGCGTGCGATGTCGGTGATGAGCAAATTTGGCCGGCCAAATTTCTGCATGCCTGCTGTCCACGCAATCATCGATTCGCCTGCGTCTTCATCTTCGCGCTCGTCGAAAAACAGGGTTACTTCGTGCATTACATCAAAGCTGCGATCCGGCGCCAGGCCTGCGACCTCCGTGCCGTTGTGGGCGCGCGCTGCGGTCACGTCGATCACGACGGCCGCGCCTTGTTCACAAATGCATTTGGCGAGCGCCCAGCCAGCTTGCACGTGGGAAAGATCCTCGGGATCGTGCACGTCGCTGGTGACAATGTAGGCAAACTGAGCCCTTGCCGCGGCCGCCGCGGTTGCTGCGTCGAGATCGTTTTCGATCAGCGGCACAAACGGCGCGACGATGTTGTCGTCAAACCAGGTCGGGTCGGTGGCCCGGTCGCGCACAACCAGCGCTACCGCACCTGCGCCTTCGCTCGTCGGCATGCCATGGCGGGAGCGCGATACCGGCATTGGGTCGGCCAGTTTTTCGCTCGACAGGGCTACCAGCGCATAGGCGCCAGGGCCGCCGCCGGTTACAAAGTTTTGTCGTGGCCAGATCGTTACCATTGCCACAATGTGCACTAGTTCGAATTCCTGCGCTATGCTCTGCGGCCGTGACTGACGCAGCACCAGCAGCCCCAGCATCGCCGTCCCAACGGGCATCGCGCGTATCTGATCAAGACGCCGCGATCGTGGTAACCGACCTGACCAAGACGTATCGCACGCCGTTCCGCCGCCGCAAAGTCGAAGCGCTGCGAGGGGTGTCGTTCCGGGTGGCACGCGGCGAGATTTTCGGTTTTCTGGGGCCCAACGGCGCCGGCAAAACCACCACGATTCGCACGCTGATGAGCTTGATCAAGCCGACTGGTGGCACGGCACAGATCTTGGGCCACGTGTTGCCCAGCCGTGCAGCGCGCATGCGGGTTGGCTTTTTGCCGGAGCAACCGTATTTTTACGATTATCTCACCGTGCCGGAGCTGCTCGATCTTGCCGGGCGCCTGTTTGGCATCGACCGTGCGACGCGCAAAAAACGCGCGGACTTTTTGATCGACCGGGTAGGCTTGGGGCGTGCGCGCAACCAGAACCTCAAGAAGTTTTCCAAAGGCATGATGCAACGCGCGGGCCTTGCGCAAGCGTTGATGAACGACCCTGACTTGGTGGTGCTCGACGAGCCGATGAGCGGCCTCGACCCGATTGGCCGCAAAGAAGTGCGCGATCTGATCACCGAATTGCGCGACCAAGGCAAAACCGTGTTTTTCTCGTCGCACATTTTGACCGACGTCGAGTCGGTGGCTGACCGTGTTGCGATTGTGGCACGTGGCCAGATTCAAACCGAAGGCACACCGTCGGAGTTGGTGGCAACCACCACGATCTCCGTCGATATCACGATGCGCGTGGCTGGCCTCGCCGATGACAAAGTGGCGGCACTAGTCGCGCGTGGGCCAGGCAAATCGCGGCGAGTTGCCGATGAACTCCATGTGGTGCTGCCAGCCGACGCTGATGTAGATGCGTGGTTGGCCGCGGCCCACGCCGACGGCGCCAAAGTGGTGTCGGTGAGTCCGCGCCACGAATCGTTAGAAGATCTATTTTTGCGGCACATCGGCTCAGCCGATTCGTCGGCAGCAGCGATGGAAGGTCGCGTATGAGCAACTCAGCAAGCAAATCATCAGCCGGCATCAGTCCGTCCGCTGCGCTTGGCGGCGGGCCGCTCGGCAGCATCGGCCGGGTCTGGGCCATCGCGCTCAATACGTTTCGTGAAGCCGCGCGGATTCGCGTGTTGTACGGCGTGGTCATCTTGGTGCTGATGTCGAACGTGTTGGCTTTGGTGCTCGGCGAAATGTCGATCTACGAAGAGCAGCGGGTCTCGCGTGATGTTGGTTTGGCTGGCATTTCGATCTTCGGCTCGTTGACGGCGATCTTCCTCGGTGTGTTCTTGTTGTATGGCGAAGTGCAGCGGCGCACCGTGCACGCGATCGTGTCCAAACCGATCCAACGATGGGAATTCGTCGTCGGTAAATATGTCGGCATGGCGTTGGTGCTCACCGTGTTGGTTGGCTTGTTTGGTGCTGCAATGGCCGCGATGGTCACCTATCAGGGTGGCGGCGTGACGTCGGCGTTGCTTAAAGCGGTGGTGTTGTCGTGGTGCGAAGTGCTTACGGTTGCAGCCAGCGCCATCTTTTTCTCATCGTTCTCCAGCCCGTTTTTGTCGGGCATTTTCGCGTTGGCCATGTTTGTCATCGGCCGGTTGACGCCTGATATCGCAGCCGCAACCGAGACCGCAAAGTCGTCATGGATTCGCTTGGTTACCAAGGTGACGTTAGAAATCGTACCCGACCTACATTTGTATTCGGTGTCGGGCCGCAACGTCGACGGTGACCCGGTTAGCGTGCATGGCGACTTTGTCTCGTGGGGCTATGTGGCGACCTCGGCTGGCCACGGCTTTTTGTGGATCGTGGGTTTGATGGCCCTCGCGGCGCTGCTGTTTTCGCGCCGCGATTTCGCCTAAACACGACGACCGTCCGGTATGTTTGGCCACGGAGGGTCCCATGGCCAAGTCGTTAGCCGCTGCCGTCATTGAGCTGCTTGAGCATGAACGCGTTGAATTGCGTCTCGCTGCTGCCACTGTTTTAGTTGCGGTGGGCAAAGGCGACAAAGCGGTGGAAGCCGCGTTGACCGATCGGCTCGGCGACAAAGACGTGGGCGTGGCCCGCACTGCGCTCGATGGCTTGGCGGCTATGGGCGCCACCGGCATCGCACCGAAGTTGGTGCCGCTGCTACATAGCCACGATCAACCGTTAGCGGAGCGCGCGGCACATGTGCTTGGCGAACAAGGCGCCTCGGCCGAAGCGTCGCTGCGCAAAGAAATTGCCCATGGCAACGTTGCCGTGCGGCGCGTCGTTGCGCAGTTGTTGCTGCGCCGTGGCACGACGGCAGCTGTCGATGCTGTGCTTGATCAGTTGGCCGATCGCGAGTTCGGCGAACAAGCGCTGCAACTCATCCGCGCGCAGCTCGACGAAGGCGCCGACAAACTCGAAGCGCTGGTTGAAAAAGCGACCATGGCGCGAGCGAGCGAAACGTCCAAAGAATTGCAAAAGGCGTACGTCAAAGCGAGCAAAGCCACCGAAGCGGCGCTCAAAGAAACCAGCAAAGCCGCGGCAGCGCGGGCCAAGTCGAAAAAAGCGGCGGTTGCTACCGGTGCTGCTGCACCTCCGATTTCAACTGGCGGCGATCCGCTGCGCGACCCGGATGTCGCCGAGCATTTAGCCAGCTTGGCTGCGTATTTGCGCTTGATTGGCTACTTAGCGAAATCGTCGACGATTTCGTTCTTGCTTGCGCATGCAGCGCCTGAGCGGCCACGCCCGATTCGGCTGGCAGCGATCGCTGGGCTGCGCCGCATCGTGGCGCAAAGCGAAGCCAAAGGCACCGAAGCTGTGATCGAAACGCTGATCGAGTACGCCGATGGCGACGACGCGATGGTGGCACAATCGGCGGTGGATACGCTGCGTGGCGCTCGCATTCCCGACAAGTTGGCGAAGCCGTTTGCGGCGCTTGCCAAGTCCAGCAACGTGGCAGCGCAGAAGTTGGCGATGGAACGCATGCCTGCTGGTGGTGGCGCGTCGGCAGTCAAAGCGTTGATCGATGCGCTTGGTGGTGTTGATGCTACCGCGCGCGATGCAGCTGCACGGGGCTTGGCCAAGGTTCCCGAAAGTGCCTTGCCGTTGGTGCGCGCGCTGGTCGCATGCAAAGACGAAAACGTTGCACGGCGCTACGCAGCGTCGATTCGTGCGCATCGCGGCAACCTTTCCAACCATGCGATCGAAGAACTGGTAACAGCGTTGCGTGGCTATATGGAGTTGTCGGCCAAAGGCAAAGCCACTGCCGACGTGGTGTTGCTCGAACGCGTGTTCGGCGAGCTGATTGCCGATGTTTCGCCAAGCCATCACGTGGAGCTGTTGTTCGAACGGGCGCGTCGATTGCGCAAAGCCGGCAAAGTGGTTGAAGCGTTTGGCAGCCTCAAGCCGTTGATGCGCAGCCGGGCGGATCTCGACGCTGCGATCGACGACGATTCGCGGTTCTTCTTGGCGTTGCTGTTTCTCGAAGCGTCTGGCGAAGGCATCATTCGTGGTGCGCACGCCGACGATCCAGTGTTGGGCCAGTTCTCGTTGCTTGCCAACAAGGGCTATCCAATCGCGAAGAAACTCGCCAAAGAAAAAGACGTTACCGACGAAGCGCTGTATGCGTTGGGCTTTCGCTTGCTGGAATCGAAAGACTCCAACAATGAAGACCTCGGTGCCGAACTGTTGCAAGGCATCGTCGACGAACGGCCGCGTTCCAAGCTTGCCAAAAATGCCAAGAATAAACTGAAACTGTCTGGCTACGGCGAGGAGTAAGCGATGAGCATCGCTGCCATCGTGGCGCGCATGTGCAAATCGCCGCAGTTTGCACCGTGCACGACCGGTGTGCCGAAGCCGCAAACCGAGTTTGTCGCGCTTGACGCGCAAGGCATCGCTGCATCCGCCGAGCTCATCGAATACGTGACGCTTGCGCGTGTTAGCAAATTTCGCAAGCAAGTGGCTTCCGTGCTCAAGCTTTCCGGTGACGATATCTATTGGGGTGTGCACGATGTGCGCGCGCCGTCGCTATTGTTTGCTGAAGCGCCATCGCATGTTGTTTCGGCGTTCATGAGCGCTGCGCTGCTGGCTGAAGACCCTGATTCCGGTGTGTGCCTGGTGGCGAGCTGGGGCACCGGTGAAGTTGCTTCGTATTTGTTCAACGATGTAGCACCGGTGGATCCCGAACCGCAGGACTTCTTTGTGCTTGCACCAAGCATTGCGACGTGGCTCGCGCAAGGCGGCGACGTTGTTGAGCAACGGCCACCGCGCAAATCGTGGGGTGCCATGGCCACGCGTTACAGGCGGAGCATTTGGCTCGCGCAGATTATGAGCAGCGCCGCCTACGCCAGCGATTCCCCACGCGAGATAGTTCCCACAGCACGTGATGCGGCGCCGCTGGCAGCGTATGCGCTTGAGCGCGAAACGCTTGCGAGCGATCCAGGGCTTGCAGCGTACTGGTTGCTGACGCACGCCGTGTTAGGGCAGACCGCCGAGCTCGCCGATGCCTTGCAGCAAACCCGTGACGCGCGCGCTGTGTGGCTGTGCGATGTGCGTGCTGCCGTCGCGCCGATGGTGCACGATACCAACTTGGTCGAACCGTGGCTCGCTGCGCATCACCCAGCATGGCCGGCAGGTACGCTGGCGCGGATTCGGCAGGCTGCGCAAAGCGCTATGTAACGAGTCGAGGCGGTTTACGGCAGTGGCACTCGTTCGCTGCGCGCCGCATGCATGGCGTCTTCGAGTTCGTAAAACTGGATAGCGTCGTCGGAAAAATCGAGAATCGCACAACACGGCGTGTCGAGGCGGGCGAGGGTGCCGGGGTTCAAATACAGCAACGAGCCCTCGCCGCTGCCCAACACTTCGCGGGCTGTGAAGCGACGCACGGTGCGTTCGTGGGTATGGCCACCAAGCAGCAGCGCATGTTCTCCCGCTTGCAGCACCTGCCCCAACGCGGTGTTGCAATGCAGCGCATAGCCGTCATCGTCAGCCCGCAGGCGCTGCATATCGTCGTCGGCGACGCCGTGACACAACAGCATGGCACCGCGCGGCGTTGCAATCGTGCGCGTGGCTGGCAACGCTTCAAAAAACGCAACGTTGCTGGCCGCAAGGTCGCTACGATGATGCGCGTGCCGCAACGTGCGCATCGTATCGCTGATCAGCCACCGCTCATGGTTGCCACGCACGCCGATGGCGTTCGCGCCGCGCAGCAGTGTCACACAACGTTCAACGTCGCCTTGACCGTCGACGATATCGCCGACGAATAGCACCTGGTCACAACGCTGCGCTGCAAACAAGGCAAGCGCGGTGGCCACCCGCTCGTCTTCGGCGTGAATGTCGCCAAGTAAACCAATGCGTTGCTGCACCGGTGGCAAACTAGCAGGCCGCTTCGCAAGCGCAAGCGTTACTGCAATACAGGTTGGTCGGTCTGCGCCTGCATGTGCATTGGCAATTTGCTGCGAATCGCTTCTGGCACCGGTTCGCCTAACAACGTGAGTGCTTCGGAGGCGTACCAAAACTCGATATGTGAGCTGGTGGCGGTTTTTACGTTGCGCAAGCGTTCGACGCCGTCGCGCTGCCCGAGCACGGCGAGGGCTGCCGCCGCTTCAATAGCCATGAGTTCATTGTTGTGTTGCAGCAACCGGCGTAGCAACGGCACGCCTTGTTCCGGCTGTGCCAGCCGTAGCACATGGCCGCCGATGCCGTAGGTTGGCCCTGGATTTTTCGCAAGCGCGGCTTCCATTTCGGCGAGCGAAAGCGGAGGCTGGTCGCGGTTGCCGAGGTTCAACGATTGTGTGAGATCGGCGCGCCGTTGTTGTTGGCTTGAAGATTCGGTCACGGCAGGCTTTCTGTGGTTGCTGGCGCTGCACGCCGTGGCTGCTGCACCGGCGATTGCGATGATCAACGTGAAACGGGCTCGCACCATGCCGCCAACCTAGCAAGTGCATGCAGTGGATGCCACGCAATTTAGCTGGCTAGACCTGCAGCAAGCGATCGACCACCGCGCGCGCGCGCCGCGCGTCGCCATGCGTGCTCACACAAGGCACATTGCGTGCGCCCAACAAGGCTTCAAGCCATGCGCCACTTGGCCCGCCGCCGGCCCAATCAGGATCAATAACCGCAGCGTCGACGGGACGGCGATCCGATTCGGCCAAGTGCACAAACGCGCCAGCATCCGAGCCGCCGGTGACGGCATAGCCCGCAGCGCCCAAGCCCGCGCTCAGTTCGGCTAACCGCTGTGGGCTTGCACCGACGAGAATGCGCCGATCGCTGCGTTTTTCGACCCGAGTCAAAAAAGCGGCCCAGCGTTGTGCATCGCCACTTGCAAGATCGTCGATCGCAACCCCGTAGCCCGCAGCGAATGACGATCGCCGAGCCTCGACTTCGTTCACATGCCGCACAACACGGACGCGGCCGACTACGGGCGCGCCGCCGTCGTCGAGCACAACCGAGAAGCTCAGGTTGCTGCCCACGTCCAATGCCCGCGTCGGCGCGACAAACATGCCGCACCCCGAAACGTCGAGGGCGTCACCGCGCACGGCGCCGCGCGTGGTGCCAAAACAAACGGGCCACTCCACTGGAAATCGGCGGCCAACCCGCGG
Source organism: Deltaproteobacteria bacterium (assembly GCA_029565465.1). Taxonomy (GTDB): domain Bacteria; phylum Myxococcota_A; class Polyangia; order Haliangiales; family Haliangiaceae; genus JABFXX01. The sequence continues at coordinate 4,315 of JAKQOD010000393.1, read as the reverse complement.
CGGTGGTGGTTTGATCGTGACCTTGGCGCTGCGTGCCGCGGTCAATAACGCCACCAATTGTTGTTGCGAGCCAGGGTCGAGCTCGAAGTTCACGGCAAAGCCGGCTGCGCCTTTGTCTTTTTCCGCGGTGGCTAAGCGCGCAACTTTGCCGCGTACCAAAGCCGCGTTGTCGCCAAAAGCGAGTGCCACGTGTACTTGATCGTCGAGGCGAGGCGTGGCGCCACTGAGGAACAACCCATTGCGTAAACTCAAAGCGCCAACTCGTGCCGGCAACCAGCGACCGCCACGCAAAAACCTCGCGCTGATCGTTGTCGGTGGTGGCTCGATACCTTCGAGCGCAAAAAATGCACCGGTCGCAGCCACCGACTCAGCGCGTTCCTTGCGGTGATCGTCGGCCACGGTCACGGTTTCTTCCGGGGTAACTTTTTCAGCTCGGAGCGACGCTGTCGTTGGCGGCGACGGCAGCGGCAATGGCGACGGTGGGCGCGCCGTAACTTTTTGTGAACGCAACATCGCTTGCACTTCGACATCGACGATGGGTTTGGACAAATCGTCGTCGATTACGACGGGAATGTCTGGTAACGATCCACGGGCGTGGTCACTCGTGGCGCGCCGACTGGTCGGCACGTCGTCGGTAGGTTGCGGCACGGCGAGATTACGCGTGGGCTTGTCGTTGCGCGAAGCGCTTGGCCGCGCTTCAACTACTGGCAGTTTGGTCGCCACGCTCGATTCGACTGGCCCTTTGGCCGCACGGGCGCGCCGCGCCAACTCGGACAATGTTTCGATCACGGTGCGACGGTCGGTGACGGAGACTTCACAGCCAGCAATCCGGTCGTTCATGAAGCGCGTCCGCTCGCTGATTGGCCAACTGGCTGGTTCAACCATTTTGATCTCCGCGAGTTCGGCAACCTCTTGCACAAAGCGCAGCCGATTGCTGCCTAACTGCCGGCTGTCATAGAGCAATCGCAGATAAGCGCGGTCACTCTTCGATTCGTAGTGTGCCTGGACCGAAAGATATGGTGGCACATCGGGGGCTGCCAGCCGCGCAAGCACCGTCACCCAATGTGTTAAACGACGCCTAGGCTGGTCAAGAATGAGAAATACTTCCAACTGGTTAGCCTGCGAGCTCATGGCATCACGATGAGCAGGCAAGATGCCAGTTGGTTATTTAGGATTCTGTGCTACAAAAATAGATGCAAATAATTGAAAATACTGAAGAATTATCTTCGTTCTTGAGTTGCAGTCGGGGTGTATTTACCCCGCAGTGTGAGGTTTATTTGCCATGCGGCGATTCGTGCTTCCAATTGGCTAAATCGTGACATCTTGTCGCGACAAAACTCTGGAGCTGGCCCGACCGATGGTTGATGCTTGCTGGATGAAGCTGGAATCTTTGGTCAAAAATGGACCAAGAGATCGGTTTCAATGTGGCACCAGTGTTGCTCTTGCTGGCGCTGTACCCCCTTGCATTTGCTTAACGGAGACTCTGAATGACCGACTTTAAGATTGGTGACAAAGCTGTCTATCCGGCCCATGGCGTAGGCGAAATCGTGGGCGTCGAGAAAAAAGAGATAAGTGGCCAATTTTGCTCGTTTTTCATCCTGAAAGTCTTTGCTACTGGCATGCAAATCATGGTGCCCAAAGACAAAGCGGCGCAAGTTGGTCTGCGCCACATTGCTTCCAACTCTGAGATCGAAGATGTCTTTGAAATCCTTAAGGATAAAGACGTTCATATCGACAAGCAGACCTGGAACCGGCGGTATCGCGGCTTCATGGAAAAAATCAAAACCGGCTCATTGTTCGATGTAGCTGAAGTTTTCCGTGACCTCTACCGGCTTAAGAGCTCGAAAGTACTGTCGTTTGGTGAAAAGAAGATGCTGGATAACGCCAAGCAGCTAATCGTCAAAGAAGTTGCGTGCGCGCGTAAGTGGCCAGAAGCGAAGACTGAGCAAGAACTAGAAAAAGCCTGCGCTGCGTAGTTGGCCAGGCGTTACCGGTTATTGCTGAACATAGCATAATATTGGTATATAGATCGGACCAATTTTCTGCTACATCGCCAGACATGCAAACGCTGACCAAGTTTTGTTCTGCCTTGTTGGTAAGTCTGACGTTGACCAATTGCACCTACGTGCTGCCAATTGCCGGTGAAGTCCGGGCGAGTTCGGCAACGCGAGCAACTGGTCGGAAGCACGAGTCGCGTTTGGCGGCCAATATCATTGGCGGTATCGCGATCGATAGCCTAGTTGGCTTTTTCCTCATGGTTCGCGCCTACGGCCGCGAGCAATAACGAGTGTAAGGAAGCAGGGGCGGTGGCGTTGCTTAGGCAATGCTAAGAATCATTGCGACAGAGGTGCGCTAGTGCTGGCCGCCTGTTCGAACCAGGTAACCGAACGTGCTGAATCTCCGACCAGCAAGCGTGCTCCTGACCCGGTACTGACCACCGTTGCACCAAACGGACCAGCGTGTGCGCTCAATGCTGACTGCGACGGTGGCACGGCATGCACCACGGCTTATCCGACGGGTGGAGGTGCGCATCCCGCGCCAGCGCCGCCGCCGAGCCAATGCGCAACCAACGCCGACTGCGGATCGCGCGCACGTTGCATCGTAACGAACAAGGCTGCGGGCGATGGCTGCTACACCGACGGCGATTGCCCGCAATATCACCACTGCGATCGCAATTATTGCTTTCGCATGCAGTGCAAAACCAATCTCGACTGTGGCGACGGTTTTTGCGTCAACCGCCAGTGCAGCGCGCGCTCAGGCGTGTGTATTTCGATGCGCATCATGCAGCCCGCCTAGTTGGCAAAGATCGCAAAGCATACATGTTGTTTTCAAGGCACAAGATTTAGTAATATCAAATGGTTACAGCGTTGACCGTATTTGATGTTGGGTGCTCGCTAGTGATGTTGCACTTGAAGTTTCGCTAACCAGCGTGTTAAGGCAGCAAGACGATGCAGGTACATGTAGCACAGGCTGAATTGTGGACGCTTCCCGTTGATGCAGTGGTTAACCCTGCAAACTCATTGGGAATTATGGGTGGTGGTATCGGTGGAGCAATCCGCCGGCAAGGTGGCGATGTGATTCAGCAAGCTGCGATGGCTGCTGCACCGATCGCGGTTGGCGCAGCGTTGGTGACGACGGCTGGCCAATTGCCATCGCAAAACGTTATCCACGTGCCAACGATGGAAGAGCCAGGGCAAAAGATTGGTGCTGAAGCTGTGCGCCGCGCTGCCCGCGCTGCGTTGATTGCATCGGATCGCAATCGTTTCAAAGTGATTGCGATTCCAGGCTTAGGCACAGATCTCGGTGACGTGCCGATCGATGAATCGGCTCGAGCCATCGTCGAAGAAATTCGCGCGCACAAGCGGCCAAATCCTGAGACGGTGTACTTGGTCGATACCAATCTCGAAATGGTGCAAGCGTTTGAAGACGCGCTGCGCAACGCGCAAGCGAATCTGTAGTTCGCTGGGCAACACGCCATCCGAAACGAGCAACGGCGCAGTTTGAAAGCTGCGCCGTTTTGCGTTGCATCGAAGTAAAAGACGGCGAGTGCGCCGCTCGAGTTTAGTCGCGGCTGTTGAGCTTCATCAGCAGTTGCAACACATACCAGAACAAGGTTGCTACCGTCGAGAACAGCATCAACGCTGCTGCAACGTAGTGGGTCGGTGGGAAGTGTTGCATCACTGCGCTGGTTTGGTACAGCACGTAGCCGGCCATCAACAAGATGCCAAAGGCGATGAACAGCGTGCCCATTTGGAAGCCAAATGCAGCCGAGGCGATAATCAAGCCGAGGAATGCAAACGATGCAACCGTGAGCGCGCCGCGCATGAAGGAGAAGTCCTTCTTGGTGATGAAGACAACGGCGGTGAGGCCACCGAAGATCGCGCCGGTGAGCACTGCGGCTTGAGCAAGAATCGACGTTGCTTTGGCCGACATTACCAAGTGACCGCCAGCGCCAGCGTCGATGACGTCACGCGCCCCGAATTTGATTGCAAGTACCCACAACAGTGGTTGTAACAAGATCGCTTCAGCCACCACTGCGATGGCTAGACCGCCATACTGCACGCCGCGCGACGAGTTCGATTGGGCCATGCGTTCAGCGACCCAGCCAACCAGCATGAACGCGCCGAGCACAGCGATCCAGTTCCAACGCGAGCCGCTTGGCACGCCAAGGGCCCACATGCCGAACTTGAAACTAGTTTCGGTCATGAACTTCATCATGGCCATGGTGATTGCGGCCCACGCCAGCAACGCGAAGCCGAGGTGCGCGTACGTCTTGCGCAAAAAGTCGACGCGATCGCTCACGCCAGCAGTGGCG
>JAKQOD010000237.1 GCA_029565465.1 Deltaproteobacteria bacterium | reverse complement strand
ATGCCCCGGTTGCTGACCGCGCGGTCGACGGGACTTGTTACGCCTCAATCACACGTGAGACCTTTCAGGCATGTCCGATCGCTACTACGGCATGCATGAAAACACCTACCGTCGCCTCGAAGCCGATGGAGTGTCCTGCTGGGACCGCACAGCGTTCGACGCGTTCTACATGCGGCCGTTTCTGGAGCTGGCGCTAGCGCGGCTAGAACCGCGCAGTGGGCGGCAAGCCCTCAACCTCGGCTGCGGCACTGGCCCAGTGACCTGTTTCCTGGCGGCGCACGGCTATTCGGCGCTGGGCGTGGATTTGTCGCCGACGGCACTGCGCATGGCTGGCCAGATCGCCGCCGAGCGTTGCCTCGACGCGCGGTTCGAACGCAACGATGTGCTCGACATCGTCGGCGAGGAACGCTTCGACCTGATCGTCGACAGCCATTGCCTGCATTGCATCATCTACGATGACGATCGGCAGCGATTGTACGCAACCGTCCAACGGCTGTTGAAGCCCGACGGTGTCTTCCTTGTCGAGACAATGGCTCGTCACGATGGCGTCAATTTCGGCGAAGCCTTCTTACTCGACGACGCCGGTGTGCTTTGGCGTCGCTGGGACCGCGGTGAATCGGCTGACACCAAACGCTTCAATGGCGAGGTTTGGCATCCCAACCGCAGGGTTCTTGCGCCAGCTGCACTCGACGCCGAGCTGCGTGCTGCGGGGTTCGTGGTCGAGTGGGTGCAAACCCGGCACGAGGACCAGCCGGGTGAACCGCGCAACTTTCAAGCGATCCTGCGCAAGCAAACAAACCTCCGTTAGTGGAACGCCGCACCAACTGCAAAACCCGCGAACACCGGCGCGCGATAGCAGTCGCCCATTTTGCAATCGGCCGAAATTTCGATGTCGCCACCGACAAACGCCCGGATCGTGACCACATCCCATTGCTGTCTGAATCCAACTTCGAACGTCGTGTAGATTGCGCGGTCTTCGTAGGTTGGAGGTTCCGGAGTTCCGCCATCCCCGCCAAAACGAAACGGCGGAGTGTGGACCTCAGTGGCCCGCGCAAAGCCGCCGCCAAGATATCCAGAAATTTTGCCTCGGGTTTGCGCACGCACCATTACGTAACTTCGCGTGGAGTCAATCGTGGTGGTGCCGCCGGCAACAAAACCGACAAAACCGAGGTCTGCGCCAAGTTCTGCGCCAACGCCTTTTGAACCCACGATGCCGTCCAACGTAACCGCCAAGGGCCGGCGAGGATTCGTCACGGTAGTGGCAGGCGCTTGGCCAAGCGTATTGTCGGCAGCAGCAGCTGTGGAGATTGAAAGCATCGCGACAACAACCAACGAGTTTTTCATGAACCTAGATATGAGCAAGTACCGATCCAATTGGACAGGCCAATTTTACCATATGATTACCAATGCTTAGCAATCTACCCTGTCAAACAGTGGCAGATTACTGCCGCCACTTGTGTCCGATTGTCACCAGTGGCTGTTTGCGAAGAAGCTAACCACTTGAGGCCCGAGTCCGGCAATCGCTGCGACAGCTCGCGCTGTAACAACCCGCGGCAACAACGACTCGAATATTGCTCGCAAGTTGCAGCGTTCGGCTATCGCACTACAATGTTCACGACGAGCGGCTTGCCATTGCGTAGGATTGCCAACTTGAATTTTTTCTTGTCACGCAGGCTGGTGTAGACGTTGAGTACGTCGTCGATAGCTGCCAAGTGCTGGTCGTTGACCGAGATTAGTGTATCGCCATTTTGGAGACCGATTTTGGCGTACACCGACGCTTGCGTGATGCCACTGCACTGAAATCCAATCGACTGGCCGTCTTTGAGCGCGGGCACCAGGCGTGCGCCCTTCGCAACAGCCATTGGGTTAGCCAAGAGTTGATCTAAAAAAACTGCAGCGACAGTAAAGTGAGTTGCATCAATGCGTTGGATTGCTTCATTCATCGACATCGAGACGGGTGCACTTGCCACCTCTGGAAGAGGCGCGTCTACACTGCGGGGGCGTGGATTCGCTTGCCGGTCTTCACATGCTGGCACATACCCCGCATCGCAGGCTTGAAGCATAAGACTTCCAAACGCAGAAAACCACGGGGCCGAAGGTGAAAGGCTCGGCGCTAATGGTTGCTCTGCGGCAAATCAGGCCAACGTTGAAGCGCAAAAATGTGACGAAATCGAGAATGAGTTAAGACCAAGCAAAA
>JAKQOD010000234.1 GCA_029565465.1 Deltaproteobacteria bacterium | reverse complement strand
CGCTGCGATGCAAGTGCCTGCGTTCACCTTGCCTTCGACGCTTGGTGGAACATTGAGTTTTGCTGATGTATCGCAGAAGTCCGCGACAGCGTTGATCTTCTACCGCGGCTTTTGGTGACCATGGTGTCTGGCCCAACTCGGCGAGTTGGCACGTAATCAAGCAGCCTTTGATGCACGCGGAGTGCAGCTCATCGCTATTAGCGTCGACACGGTCGCGCAGTCGCAAGCCATGGTGGCCAAGCTTGGCGTGCGTTTCCCTGTGCTGTCCGACGACGGTGCCAAAGTTGCCGGTACGCTCGTCGGAATCGATGACGCCGAACTCGCCATTCCAGGCGTTGTCGTGGTGGCGCGCGGCGGCGCGATTGTGTTTCGGCAAATCGCCAGCAGCAAAGATGATCGCATCAGCACCGCCGATTTGTTAGCCGTCATCGACGACAAAATCGTTGGTCACAAAGGCGTCATTGCCGTCGACGATTCGTTTGCGGCCATTCGCCGCAGCCAACTAAGTTTTGACGCGGGAGTCGGCGTTGGCGACAAGGTTACATCCACCAGCACGCGTACCGCCACCTTGGCCACCGAGGCAACGCTAACGTTTGCGTATCCGTTGTCGCGCCACTTCCTCGTCGGGGCTGAGCTGCGTGGCGCGGCGAATAGGATCGCAAGCAACACCACTGCGACGGTGAGTGCTGGCGCCAAAGCAACGCTGCGCCTACCCTTCTGGCACGACATTGCAGCTTTGCATCTTTCGGTCAGCACTGGACCTGAGCTGTTTGCCCCACAAGCTAATGCTACTTTCTATACTGCGGCAAGTTCGCAGCTTTGGTTCGCAATGCGGCCGTTATGGGCGTTGCAACTCGGTGTTGGGCTAACGTCGCACTGGCACGGCTTCGATTCCGTCGACGCCATTCATGCTGGCGTTTTTACAATTGGGCTGGCGCGGCTGTTGGCGCCGTAGCAAACACCCGATGCACATCTTCCAGCTGCCATCGGGCTCGCCGGCGATCTGGCTAACCGAAGACGCCAGCCAACTGCCGACCGTCGCTGGGCAACTTGCCGCGCTTGGCTTTGTTGCGGCACCGGTGATCGACGGGATTGATCTGCTGGAATGCCGCATGAGCAACGGCGCGCTCACATTTTCACTATCGTGGGATATCTGGGACGGCTTGGTATTTTTCCCGTATGAGCCGCAAGGCGGCGCGCTGATCCCGACGGTGTTCGAGCACTTGCGCAGCGTCGGCTGGTAACTTTACGCGCTGCGCTTCGGCAACTTCCAATTCGGCCGTGCAAAGTGGCAGGTGTAGCCGTTCGGGTTGCGTTCGAGATAATCTTGATGCTCAGGCTCGGCTTGCCAAAACGGCCCAGCCGGCACGACTTCCGTCACAACCTTGCCAGGCCAGAGGCCAGAAGCATCCACATCGGCGATAGTGTCGACGGCAACCGCATGCTGCGCGGGCGACGTGTAGTAGATGCCCGACCGATACGAGCTACCGCGATCGTTGCCTTGTCGATTCGGCGTGGTTGGGTCATGGATCTGGAAAAACAACTCGAGCAACTGGCGAAAGCTCAATCGCGCGGGATCGAACACAACTTCGATGGCTTCCGCATGAGTGCCATGATTGCGATATGTGGCGTTGGCAACATCGCCGCCGCTGTAGCCGACGCGTGTGCTGACCACGCCCGGCATTTTGCGAATCAAATCCTGCATGCCCCAAAAGCAACCACCGGCCAGTACTGCTGTTTCTGTTGCGCTCATACGGTGGTCATAGCGTTCACTGGCTAACCTGGCAAATGCGCTTCGCGTCAATGTGCACGCCCTTGAACCAAACGTGGCGCCGCAGCGACGACTTCTGGCATCGCAGCAAACGCTCTGCTAGGTTGGCGGCGTGAAATACTCCGTGTACGCATCACTGTTCGCACTTGCCGTCGCGGCCGGCTGCAAAGAAAAACCGAAACCGGCGCCACCGCCGACGCCAGCTGGTTCGGTGGCTCCGCCGGTAGCAGCCAAGCCGGTGCCAGCACCGGTCGCGCCGCCCGTTGCAGCGCCAGCGCCGAAGCTCATCATCGCAGCCAGCAAGCTCGACTTGGTGCGGTCGGGACTCAAGGAAATCAAGCTCGACGCCGACGGCAACATTACGGTTGAAGGCAAGCCCTACGCGAAGCTGTCGGCTGACGGCAAGATCAGCAAAATCACCGGTGAAGTAGTGGCTTCAATCGGCGACGACGGCACGGTGGATTTCGTTGGCCAGACCGACGACAAAAGCGTCTACAACATCGACGAACAAGGCAAAGTTACGCTCGACGGCGAAGAAGCGTTTCGCATCGACGAAGATGGTGCGGTGTGGAAGCGCGGCCCCGATGGCAAACTGACCAACGACGGCCTCGCTGTGTACGACGGACCGCCGTCGACGCGGCGCGCAGTTGCATTGTTAATGGTCGCAATTTCTGGCGGCGCCCGCACCGCGCCACCACCGCCACCCGTTGTGCATCAGCGTTAATGATTATGCGTAATTTCAATTCACGATTCGCCATCACGGCGCTGTTGGCC
>JAKQOD010000211.1 GCA_029565465.1 Deltaproteobacteria bacterium | reverse complement strand
AAAACACTCCAAATCGGATTGAAGCTTGACCCAGTTTTTGAGCGCACCGTTATAGTGGCCAAGATGCATGAAGCCCGTAGGGCGCATGCCGGAGAGAACGCGGTCTTTAAACATAGAAACTTAGATACCAACCAACGCTCGTAGCGCCGAAAAAACAATCTTGTACAGCGGGAACAGAATCGGGCCGAGCAGCTGCGCAATTGAAAGCCCGAGCACGATGTACAGCCCGTAGGGTTCCAATCTCGAGTACTTGTACGACAATGGCCCCGGCAGCAAGCCAGCGAGAATGCGTCCGCCATCGAGTGGCAGGATGGGCAACAAATTTAAGACCATGAGGCCCACATTCCAAGAAATACCGGCCTGCGCAATCGCGTCAAGCGCCGACGAATCAGACACCTTAAGCAAAATCGCCCAGCCAATCGCCATGATGAAGTTGGATAGCGGCCCCGCGGCGGCGACCCAAATCATGTCGCGCTTCGGATTGCGCAATGCGCTCGTATTCACGGGCACGGGCTTGGCCCAACCAAACACGAAACCGCCGATCGCCAGCGTAATTGCCGGAACAATCAACGTTCCGACCATATCGATATGTTTCAGTGGATTGAGCGTAATGCGACCCAGCATCTCGGCCGTGCGGTCGCCGAACATGCGCGCCACGTAACCGTGCGCGGCTTCGTGCAACGTAATCGCAAGCAGCAAGGGGATAGCGTTTACCGCGAGCGTGTAAATGATGTTGTCCATCAACGCATTTTAGGGGGCATACGGTTTATCGACGGAAAACGTATCAACGCGTTCTCCACGACATAGCGCAAGCGCTGGCAGCGACTGCCTTTCGCGTTTGCGCGAATCGCCACAAAGAAAAAGGCCGCAAAGCTTGCGCCATGCGGCCTTAAGGTGTGTGCCTTACTGTGAGATTCTGTTTTCTAGAACTTATGACGCAATGAAAGCTGGAGCGATGTGGAGTCCTTGCCACCGAATGCGCTTACCCCGCCGAGGAAACCATTCCCACCAGCAACGACTTGCGCATTGGCATTGTTGTTGACCTGTGTGACACCTACATTAAGGTCCGTGCGTTTCGACATCGGGTAGGTGTACACAGCGCCGTAGGAGGTGACGTCTGCGTTGGTTGCGCGACGGTCATCGACCTGCGAATAGCCGACCGTCAATGTGCCCGTGCCGAGTGAAACGCGCGCACCGAAGTGATAGAGGCGCGCGTCTTGCAGGAAGCGCGGCAGGATGCTGCTGTCTACCAACGCAGCGGGAACGCCACCGCCGATGAGGCCAGCTCGAAGCTCAGGCGCAGTCGCGCCGTTGGGCTCTTTAATAATGCCGTACATCGCGAAGAGATTGGCAAAACCGGCGTCGAAGTTTGCGCCACCGATCAACGAGTTGAGCGACTTCAAGCCAGCGCTATTGGTTCGCTCGTTGTAACCCAAGCCGACGCCGAATTTGCCGGTTTGGTATCCACCGTTGATACCGACGAGACGACCGTTTTTGGTGCCAGCAGCACTCTCGCCAAACGCGTAGTAGCCGGTTCCGTAGAACCCTTTGAGTTCAATGCGATAGAGCACTGAATTGCTCTCGCGAATATCGATGCCCGCTGGAATCGAGAGCAGCTGACCCGGCGACGCAGCCGACGCGTTGGCGAATGCATCGAAGCGATTTGAAATTTCGAAGGCTGGCGTGTATTGGCGGCCAGCGAGAATCGCACCAAACGGCGTGACCAGTCCGACAAAGGCCTGGCGATCAAACAAACGGCCAGGCAAGTTCACGCCGAGCGAAGAACCCACGGCACTGTTGAGTGCAGCTTGCACGGCAGGTGGAAGCCCAGCCGTGAGTCGGTCAGGGAGCTGCGTGCCTGAAATCGGGCGATTGCTTAAACCACCGGTGTCTGCCTCGAAACGGCTCTCGAGCACGAACATGGTTTTGTAGCCGTTGCCCATGTCTTCGGTGCCGCGCAAACCCCAACGCGAACCTTCCATGATGCCGCTGGCCACTTGCGTGATCGAGCCGCCCTTGACGCCTGTGACGTGCTGTACGCCGACATCAACAATGCCGTAGAGCGTAACGTTCGCCGTCTGAGCGATGCTTTGAGAAACCGCCAATGAAAGCGGAATCGCAGCGAGCACAGCTGCCGTGCGGATAAAAATCTTGCGGTTCATGGAGCCTCCTTGTTGCCTGAGAAATCTGATTTGTACGGCAGACAGTGTGAGCGCGATCTGTTGCGGGCGCACCGCCGTGTCCAGCGTTATTGCCGAGTATTGTGCCCCTAAAGTCGCCGCTTCGGTGAACTCGTTCGTCCGGACCGCCACGCGCAAGCGCGTGTGTTGCGACCTCGCAACCTGTCGGCGTTTTAATCAGCGTGCGTCTCCCCAAACCG